>NZ_JBHRTP010000076.1:0-4197 GCF_042646465.1 Pseudundibacterium arcticum | reverse complement strand
CGCCTCGAGCGTGGCCAAGGCCGCCGCCAGCGAGCGCGGCGAGCTGCCGAGGTCGCGCACGGCCAGCGCCACCTCGGCCTCGGCGACGACACAGCGAGCGCGCGCCACCTCCTCGTGGGCGCCGAAGCCACGGGCGGCGCGCCGAAGAAGCTCACGGGCGCGCGGGTGCTCGCCGAGCTGAGCCATGGCGATGCCGCGCAAGGCCAGCGCCGGCGGGTCGTCGCGCAGGGCGACCCGCTTGAGGGCGCCGAGCGCGTCGCCGGCGGCGAGGGCGCGCGCGGAGGCGGCGATCAGGGAGTCCATGACGACATGCTACACCGCCGCGCTGATGTCGCGCCGCGCTTGTGAGACTTCCCGGGCGCTGGCGTGCGCGCCCAGAGATCGGATCGGCGTTGAACATGCAGCCCCGGCTTCGACCGCGACCGAGACATTGAGCGTCTGCTTTTGGCGGTCGAATTCGAGGCGCTCGGGGGTGCGACCCTGGTCCGAGGCAGGAACATCATCCAGCCTGTGCGAAGATCAGGTCCGGCTGGGGATGCCGATACCTTTTGCGACCGCTGGACGCGCAAGGAAGGTATCGAGCGCCCGCGTGACATGCGGGAAATCGGAGATTCCCACCAGATCGCTGGCCTCGTAGAATCCGACCAAGTTGCGCACCCAGGGAAAGGTGGCCATGTCGGCGACGGTATAGGCATCGCCCATGATCCAGCGACGGCCTGCAAGCCGCTGATTGAGTACGCCGAGCAGGCGCCTCGATTCCGCCACGTAGCGGTCGCGCGGGCGCTTGTCCTCGTATTCCTTGCCGGCGAATTTGTTGAAAAAGCCAACCTGGCCGAACATCGGCCCAATGCCGCCCATCTGGAACATCAGCCACTGGATCGTCTCGTAGCGGCCGGTGCAATCCTGCGGCATGAACTGACCGCTCTTGTCAGCGAGATAGATCAGGATCGCGCCGGATTCGAACAGCGCGAGTGGCCGACCGTCCGGACCGTTGGGATCGAGGATCGCCGGGATCTTGTTGTTGGGATTGAGCGATAGAAATTCCGGCGACATCTGGTCATTGCGTTCAAAGCTGACGAGATGAGGCTCGTATGGCAGGCCGCTCTCTTCCAGCATGATCGAAACCTTGACGCCATTGGGGGTAGGCAGGGAATAGAGTTGGAGTCGGTCCGGGTGCCGGGCGGGCCATTTCTTTGTGATGGTGAAGGCAGAGAGATTGGTCATCGTGAAACCTTTCTTCAAGTATGGGTCTGTGTGGATATTCAGGCAATCGACCCGACGAAAGTAATCGGTTGAAGGGCGGCTATGGGAGATATCGGACTAGCTTTCAGCGGCAGGTGATGGCCGTTGTGCGACTTTTACGAATATCCCACATTCCGCTTTTAGCGCATGTTCAGGACTAGTCAAAAATGGCCTGTCGCTGCGTCCCGGTCGATTGCGCGGTAGTGGCTCGGCGGCGTCGTTTCGAATTTTTTCCAGATGCGCCGCAACTGCCGGGTTGAATTAAAGCCCACTTTTTCGGCGACACGTTCGATGCCCAGATCGGACTGCACCAGCAGCTCGCGTGCCAATCCGATGCGGATGCGGTGCAGATAATCCACCACGCCGGTTCCAGTGTGCTCGCGAAACAATCGCGTCAGATGACGCTCGCTGCTGCAGGCAATTTGCGCCAATTGCGCAATGGTCCAATCGGCAGACGGATTACCAATGATCGCGTCCTGTACGCGATGAATTGCCGGATGGAGGTGATTGCGGAATGCCAGCCACGGCGACAATTGCGGGTCGGTGCCGGCGCGCCGCATATAGATGACCATCGTTCTAGCGATGGCGGCGGCGAATTGATACCCGGCGATCTGTGCCACCACATGCAGCGTCAAGTCGATCCCGGCGGTGACCCCAGCGCTGGTGTAGGCAGAGCCGTCTTCGACGAAGATCCGATTCTCTAGCACCCGCGCGCGTGGCGCCAGCTTGCGCAAACTGTCGTAATGATTATGATGCGTGGTGCATTGCCGATCATCGAGCAAACCAGCATAGCCCGCCAGCAGCGCGCCGGTACAGATGCACAGCAGGCGGTGGCTCGGCTTGACGTGTCGGCGTAACCAGGCGACGGTGGCTTGGGCTGCGAGGCCGCTGAAATCGTCGTCATTGCCGGTGCAACCGATTAATAGCAGCATTGCATTGGTGGGCACACGCTTCGGCAGAGCGGAGAAACCCGCCAAACTCAGCCCGATCGATGTGTCGATGCGTGATTCGGCACTAATGTAGCGCAAGTCAAACAGCGCTGGCCTGCCTTCCATTTCCGCGAGGCGATTGGCATAACGCAGAACTTCTGCCGGACCGATCAGATCCAGTGCCAGCGTATTTTCACGCAGCAAAATATAAACCGGAATCGGCTGTTTGGGCGGAGTTATCTGTTCCATGGGTATTCCATCGATATTCCATTTGCTTTGCCGTGGCATTCGCCAGTTGCCTGCCCGCCAGACGTTCGACCAGATGCAGGCTCATGTCGATGCCAGCCGCAATACCGGCGGAAGTCACTACTTTACCGCAGTCGATCCACGGCGCATCCTGGCGCACCGTCACTGCGGGGAAAGAGGCTCGCATGTCATCCTGGTCCTGCCAATGCGTCGTCGCATGTAACCCATCCAGCAGGCCCGCCTTGGCGAGCAGGAAGGCGCCGGTACACACCGATGCCGTGATCGTCGCATCCCTGGCCTGGGTACGAATCCAGTTGATCACGGCCGGATTATCGAGAACTTCCGATACATCACCGCCTGGGACGATCAGCACATCAATATCCGCTGACGGTAACAGTACGCAATCCGGCAGAACCTTCATGCCGCCGCGGGTGCGGATAGGGCGCATTTCGTCTGCGATCAGAAAGCACCGGAACAGCGTTTGCGCCGTAGCAAGGCGCGCATACACGCGTGCGGCAGTCGAGAACACTTCATAGGGACCGGAAAAGTCCAGTATCTCGACGTCATCAAAAATCAGTATGCCTATGCTCAACATCATTCACCCCTTCCCATGTGGATACGCGGATGGCGGCGCCATCAAAAGACGGCGCTGGCCCGGATCGGGATACGTCGTCAAAATCATCTTATGCGATGAAGACAGGGCGGCGAAATACGTGTGGCAGACAGGATGCGGACAAAAACGGCCATGGGTAATTACGGCGCATTCATTTTGGCGCCGGGCCACTTTAGGTTTTGGTTGGCCCCTTATGGGGTACGCCATTCGTATGTCAATGCCGGGAGCCGTCTATCGTGGGTAGGATCATTTTGACCCGAACCCGACATTGCTACTCATCCAGTACTTGCAGCGAGCCTCAATTACTGGCAAGGGGTTATTCGCTCTTTCTATAATTTTCTTGTGCCGTTACTTATGAATTGGATTCCAGTATTCCGCCCGTTAGCCGCTGCGCTAAAAAACTGACCAACGCTGCAACGCGAGGCGCCAATGCCTCTTGTTTATAAAATACCGCCCATACCGGCTGTGTCCAGGGCAGTGTCACTGATTCCAGTATGGCCACCAAATGGCCGCTCGACACATCATGACGAGTGAGAAAATCGGCTAGGCAAACCACCCCGGCACCGGCCAATGCAAGGTGACGCAACGTCTCGCCACTGGAGGCCGTAATAGCTGGTGCCACTGGCAATCCATCGCCACCCTGTTGCGGCAAGGGCCAGATATTCAGCGAGGCTGGGGCGGTAAAGCCGAGTAGGCGATGACCTGAAAGCTTATCTATTTTATCTGGGGTACCGTGCCGGGCCAGATACTCAGGAGACGCCAGCAACCGCAGACGACTTGTCCCCAGACGTCGGGCGTTCAGAGTGGAATCGGCCAGCGGACCGATGCGAATAGCCAGGTCTGCACGCTCCTCAATCAGATCGACCACGGTTTCGCCACTCATCAGCTCCAGTCGCACCAACGGGTAAGCATCCAGAAAATCCGCTACCAACGGTGCAATCAGGTGATCCAGGACCGGCGTGGCGGCATTGATACGCACCAGGCCTGAGGGTTGCGCAAGACGGGCCGCCAGTTGCTGTTCCGTGTCCTGCAAGTCGGACAGGATTTTCCTTGCCCGCGCGAGTAACCACTCACCCTCATCGGTCAGGTCCAGTCGACGGGTAGTTCGTTTCGTGCTTATCCGGTTAGCTCCCAAGCCTACTAGATGTAGTGGATCGTGATTTCGCG
>NZ_JBHRTP010000075.1:0-5816 GCF_042646465.1 Pseudundibacterium arcticum | reverse complement strand
AAGGCATGCGGATCACGTCTCAAGCAACAGTACATCTGTATTAAAGAGCAAGTAGTGGTCGAACGCGAAGACATGGACAAGGGCTATGAATTTACCCATGAGCAATACGTGGTCTTTACTGCAGAAGAACTCAAGGCACTCCAAGAGAAAGGCACGCATACGGTCGATATCGTCGCGTTCGTGCCTGCTGGATCAATTGACCCGATTTATTACGATAAAGCGTATTACCTGGCGCCTGATAAGCGGGGCGACAGGCCCTATAAGCTTTTGCTGGAAGGAATGAAAAAAACGAACCGCTGCGCACTGGCGCGTTGGGCCTGGAGAGGCAAGTCCTATACAGTGCAAGTGCGGCCGTCTTCGGATGGCGGCTTGGTGTTGCAACAACTGCTCTATGGGGATGAGGTGCGCTCGATGAAGGAACTTGGCATTCCTGAAACCGAGGTGAAGCCTTCAGAACTCGAATTGGCGATCATGCTCATCGAGCAGAGCGCACAGGATACGTTCGATCCGGCCCAGTACGAAGACGAAGAAAAGAAGCGTATAGAGGCAGCGATCGACCAGAAAATTGCTGGCAAGGAAGTAACCGTCTCCGAGGAACCGGAAATGGGCGGAGGCAAGGTCATCGACTTGATGGAAGCGCTAAGAGCCAGTCTGGCGAAAAAGACAGGTACCACGGTGGCCGACGAACCCAAGACGCGTAAAACCGCAAAACGCGTAACCACCGCCACGGAGCCAGCGCCCGTAAGAAAGACGCGAGCTAAAAAGTAGCGGGACATGAAGAGCATCACCATTGCTGACCTTCAAAGTAAATACGGACTACCTCGCCGTATCGTTACAGAGTTAGTGAAGGAAGGCTTCGTTATCCCGACCCGCGGTAAGAGTCGGGAATACCGGTTCTCTTTTCATGACGTAGTCATTCTGCGTATGGCGCACGATTTGGCCGAAGCCGGCTTCTCGCCAAAGAAAACCACACGATTTCTTAAACAGTTACGCAGGGACCTGCCTGCTTCTTCCGTTGCGGGAATGCGTATTTCGGCGGCGGGCAAAGAGTTGGTCGTTCGAGAGGATGGACGACTGAGAAACGCAAACGGGCAGCTAGTTATCGAATTCGCCGAAGTGGTGAATAATGACACCGTCACTTCGTTGCCTGTATCTCACCAGCAGATTCAAGGATCCAACCGCTCTGCAGGCGAATGGTATAACGCTGCGTTGTCCATTGAAGCCAGCGATCCCCTCAAGGCTATTCATCTTTATCGAAAAGCGATCGAGGTCGGCCAAAGATATGCCGAGGCCTTTATAAACCTCGGGTGCATCCTGATTGAGCGGGAGCAGTATCTGGAAGCTTTCGCGGTATGCCAAGAAGGGGTATTGCAATGTCCAGACGAACCTTTCTTGCACTTTAATCTCGCCGTCGTGTACGAAGAATTAAAAAGATTTCCTGACGCGCTATGCTGTTACAACAAAGCGCTTCATTTGGATTCGAAGTTCGCCGACGCCCACTACAATGCCGCTCGACTCCATGAAACCATGGGACACAGTACCGCGGCGATCAGGCACTTTAACGAGTATCGAAGGCTTGCGCGCTGACACATCTCATTCTGTTCCAACATACGCATGGCGTATCAAAATCGGCGGGAAACATTATGGGGCAATGCTTTCGGCAATGGATCACTGGCACGTCCCCTACCTCGGCTTGCGGCACATTCCATCCGAACTCAACGAGTTCGAGCTGAACACGTTTTTCACCTTCTCCTCCAAGGAACGTGCCTTGATCGATGCGCGTCGCAACAATTTGTACCGCTTGGCACTCGCCATGCACATCGGCTTCGTGCGCATGGCAGGCCGAACGCTCGACGCCTACAAGCAGGTCCCCAAGGCGCTCTGGACGCACCTGGGCGACCAACTGGACATCGATACGCCTGATATCGGTACGCTGCGCGCCCTGTACGACACGCGGCCGCGACGCTGATCGACCATCAGCGCGAGGGCGGAAGTAGCTGCCCGCCGACCAGCGCCTGGGACAGGCTGGTGAAAATGGCTGCCGGAACCTAGACAGCAAGTGCTTGATTTATAGGGGAATTGTGGGAGTGCCCCGGCTGGAACCCGCATGAATGCTAGGGGTGGCTACCGTCGTAAATTGCATGGGAATTAAAAGGACCCCTTATCCGGGCGTTAGGCATGAGTCTTCTTGTGCTAGCATCGGTTAGAAATTTGGGGGGGGCTGGGCATCGCAAGTTGTGAAATGCTCAGTTAGTTGGAGTAACTCGAAAATGGATATGCAGACTCACATCATACTGCCGCATGACTTGCTGGGAGACGCGCAGAGTTTTGACACCTACGCGCGAGCGACGTCATTGTCCGTCGAGGTTTCGCCAACTTACCTAGAACAGCCCCCAGAAGGAAAATCATTTCCAGAAGTGATTGCCATTCAGCGATTGATTTCCCTTGCACGGCACGCCGTACCGATGCGCGTTCAATGGCACAAAAGAGTATCTGAACGTGTGCTCGATTCACCAAATCTCTTTCCGCTATTAGCCGTTCTTCTATGTCTCGATAACGTTAGCCATGAGCTTCTCCAAGAAGATGGCTCGGCTATCGCCGTCGACGTCCAATCGAGCCGACAACTTATTTATAAGTACCGTCTCCAGGCCGACCTTTTTTCAGATACCCAAATATTGGTATGTGCAGACAGCCGCGGCCAAGGCAGACCGAAATCCCTATATTCCGACAAGTCCAGTGGACTTATTGCGCGCGCCGATTTTGAATCGTTGGTTGACCGTTTGTTGACAAGTCAGACAGCTCTCAATGTTTCCGCGTCCCAAGCGGTTCTGTTTAGCCAGTCCATTGCAACGATTGTGGCAGAGTTGTTTGAGAATACAGACATCCACGGTAGGCTGGGCCTTAATGACGTTCCGTTCAAAGTTAATGGAATTCGTGGTCTGGTGTTCAAGCGCGTAAAGATAGCGCAGAAAGAGCCGCGACGGATTCCTGACCCAGCTTCAACACCGGCGCAGGTCTCGACCGAAAAGGAGATTAGGAAAGAATTGGACGCGTTGGAAATATCGGTTTTCGATGCCGGCGTCGGATTTTATTCTTCTTACACTAGGCAAGGCCTGAGACTGGATACTCCATTGGAAGATGAGTGGCGAGTTATGCACAAGTGTTTGGAACGGCATTATGACGCGTCTGTGACTGATACACGTTCATCCCATAGAGGAATGGGGTTGTACGAAGTACTGAGGGCCCTCAAGACTGTGCACGGAATGTTGGAAGTGCGTTCAGGAAGGGCATATGGCTTTCGTACCTTTGTCGAAGGTGAGCTGAAATTCCAGCTGGAATCCCGCGATTCTTCTTTGCGACCGGGCATGCCTAAGCCCGTTTTGCTTGATGTTGCGCGAAAGTATGTCACCGCACCGTCACCTCATGAGCTCCTTGTTGGGGCTTCTGTTCGTGTACTTATTCCTTTGCACTGAATTATGCATGCGCTACGTCTGACCACAAGATTCAAAGAAAACGCTTACCAGGGAGAGGCGTGCCTTCTCGTCTACGATGAGCAGCGCTTAAGTGGAACAATGCTAAGCGAAGATGTCCGAGACCAATTCGAGTCACGCCCAAGTACTGCAAGAATTTACATTCTGGCTCCATTCGTCTCCGAAAACGACGTACGAGACTGTTTTTCTTCCGGCGCGCTGTTTGAGAGGGTAAGGAAATACTTTCATGTTCTAGGTGGTCGACTTTTTCTGCTTAGTTTCTGTGAACATGAAAAGCGGCAGGTCTCATACGCTTTCCCTTTCACTATCGATGATAGTGGCCGCCCAATTGAGGAAGCGCCGCAGCGCGTCGAGGTTGAGTTACGCAATGGTTGGCTGTTCGACCTCTTTGACAGGCACGCCGGGCGATTGGATGCCCCTCTTGGTGTCCACTTTGGTAAATCGTCCGGAAAACACGCAGACAAGTTTTTAAGAGTTAGTGGTGTACTTCTTTCGTCAGCCGCATGCGCCGCAATTGCCTATTTCGCGCTGGGAAATGTCGACAACTCCCAGCCAAAACGAATCTTCGTTGACACGGCACCACTAATCGCTATAGCTTTTGCAATCCAAAGGATAGCGACCAAGCACAAGATATGGGAGATGGAGGCACCTGTCCATTCGTTTAGTTCATATGGTGGTGTAAGCCGCCTTCCAGACCCTTCCGGGAAAGACCTTATTCTGGTTTCGGCGTCGACCTCTGGGGGCTTGGTTGAGCGGCTCAAAGGAATGGGGTTCGATGAAAAACATATCACGACACTGTTCTTTTTGGAGTCGCCCACCTCCCGCAAGACAGCAGGCACGGTCATTTGCGACCTTACGTTTAATGTCGGGCAATCGTTTGGTTATCCTCAAATCGAAAGCCATAGTGCAGACAACTGTCCTCTGTGTAAGGAAGGTTTTTTTTTGGCTGAGCTTGAAGGAGACCAATTTCTACTGGAGAAGCGTGCGATAAAGAGATTGACGGTCAAAAAAGTGACACAGACGCCTGATGCGCGAGCGGCACTTGAATTACTAGCACGCAAAGAGATTTTGCATGTAAAGCTCTTTGGCCAACGGTCGCGAAGTAGCGAATTTACGTTGAATGCCGATGACATGCTGGTCAAAGTACCGGAAATACGAGCGAAAATCGTTCGTGCACTAAGGCGTTATATCCCGACTCCACTGAACTATGTTGTCCTTGTGGGCGTTCGCGCTGATACCTTTTATGGGCTTATAGCAGAAGCAGGCGTCACGGATTATGTGAGTGAAGCCAAGGTATTGGAGTACGGCGACCTCGGCAAAACGCCGACGGCTCGGAATGGGGGGGTCTTGGTACTGTTTGGCCACTTGGATGATTTCTCAAGGGCCCGTGATATCAACGCTCAACTCCGCACAGTCGCGCCTCAGGGGTGCGTATGCTACCTCTCTGCTCTGACCATTGCCGATTCAGCAGAGCATCTGTCCGACCTTAAAACATTCCTGACATTTGGTGAAGAGGGAAAGGATACGTTCACCTACAATGCCGCGTGCAGCCTAATGCTTCCCTTGCGAGGAGATGAGATATCTCCGTGGGAATTAGAGCTGCAACTGTTGCAGCAGCTTAGGGATGAAACGCATGTCGCCACGGAGCTTGAGTCGAGATTAGATGTTCTCACAACTGTAGGGGAACGCAAAACGGCGCTTTTTTGGCCAGGTCTGCAAGGAGAGCTCGAGCTTAAGAGCGATTTCGTCTACTTAGATACCGGCGCCAATCCTGCCTCGATTTCGCAAGCAGACATTTTTGCAACTGTTTCGAATCTTCTCGTTACAGTGCGCGCCAATAACCGAGGATTAACTGCGCCAGTACTAATTGGGAAAGAGCCAATTCGATGGTATCAATCAGTGTATGGTCACGCGCTGCTTGACCCTGCAAATTTCGAAACCTACAACGATGCAGTACTGCAAGCAGCGTTCTTAAGAGCTGCAAACTCTGCTGAGCTCCAATACTTTTCGGACGAACGTTCAAGTTCTCAAATGCTCT
This sequence comes from Pseudundibacterium arcticum, assembly GCF_042646465.1. Taxonomy (NCBI): domain Bacteria; kingdom Pseudomonadati; phylum Pseudomonadota; class Betaproteobacteria; order Burkholderiales; family Oxalobacteraceae; genus Pseudundibacterium; species Pseudundibacterium arcticum. Next base: position 287 of record NZ_JBHRTP010000075.1, on the reverse strand, counting down.
CAATTATTCAAGCGTTGGTTCTTGGTTGGGGGCAGGGAGGCGGGGAATGTTTGCCGGAGTTTGTGATTTCGTTGGCTACGAATCGCCTTTCTTTAACAGTAGCTGACACTGCAGCACTAAAGAATCTCTTGAAGACAATTCCCTTACCGGGGTATCTGACCGTACTTGGCGACCGGATTTAACAAGGTAGTGGGGTTGTCCTGTTGTCGCTGATGGTATTTTGACCCAGGCCGGAACGTGTCAATGAATTTGAAACACCTAGTTAAATCGGTGAGCGTCTAAATCCC
>NZ_JBHRTP010000074.1:0-8569 GCF_042646465.1 Pseudundibacterium arcticum | reverse complement strand
AAGGCATGCGGATCACGTCTCAAGCAACAGTACATCTGTATTAAAGAGCAAGTAGTAGTCGAACGCGAAGACATGGACAAGGGCTATGAATTTACCCATGAGCAATACGTGGTCTTTACTGCAGAAGAACTCAAGGCGCTCCAGGAGAAAGGCACGCATACGGTTGATATCGTCGCGTTCGTGCCTGCTGGATCAATTGACCCGATTTATTACGATAAAGCGTATTACCTGGCGCCTGATAAGCGGGGCGACAGGCCCTATAAGCTTTTGTTGGAAGGAATGTTAAAAACAAACCGCTGCGCACTGGCGCGTTGGGCTTGGAGAGGCAAGTCCTATACGGTGCAAGTGCGGCCGTCTTTGGAGGGCGGCTTGGTGTTGCAACAACTGCTCTATGGGGATGAGGTGCGCTCGATGAAGGATCTTGGCATTCCTGAAACAGAGGTGAAGCCTTCAGAACTCGAATTGGCGATCATGCTCATCGAGCAGAGCGCACAGGATACGTTCGATCCGGCCGAGTACGAAGACGAAGAAAAGAAGCGGATAGAGGCAGCGATCGATCAGAAAATTGCTGGCAAGGAAGTAACCGTCTCCGAGGAACCGGAAAAAGGCGGAGGCAAGGTCATCGACTTGATGGAAGCACTAAGAGCCAGTCTGGCGAAAAAGACAGGTACCACGGTGGCCGACGCACCCAAGGCGCGTAAAACCGCAAAACGCGTAACCACCGCCACGGAGCCAGCGCCCGCAAGAAAGACGCGAGCTAAAAAGTAGCGGGACATGAAGAGCATCACCATTGCTGACCTTCACAGGAAATACGGACTACCTCGCCGTATAGTTACAGAGTTAGTGAAGCAAGGTTTCGTTGTCCCGACCCGCGGTAAGAGTCGGGAATACCGGTTCAATTTTCATGACGTAGTCATTCTGCGGATGGCGCACGATTTGGCCGAAGCCGGCTTCTCGCCAAAGAAAACCACACGATTTCTTAATCAGTTACGCAGGGACCTGCCTGCGTCATCCGTTGCGGGTATGCGCATTTCGGCGGCGGGCAAAGAGTTGGTCGTTCGAGAGGATGGACGACTGAGAAGCGCAAACGGGCAGCTAGTTATCGAATTCGCCGAAGCGGTGAATAATGACACTGTCACTTCGTTTCCCGTATCTCACAAGCAGATTCAAGGAGCCGACCGCTCTGCAGGCGAATGGTATAACGCTGCGTTGTCCATTGAAGCCAGCGATCCCCTCAAGGCTATTCATCTTTATCGAAAGGCGATCGAGGTCGGCCAAAGATATGCCGAGGCCTTTATAAACCTCGGGTGCATCCTGATTGAGCGGGAGCAGTATCTGGAAGCTTTCGCGGTATGCCAAGAAGGGGTATTGCAATGTCCAGACGAACCTTTCTTGCACTTTAATCTCGGCGTCGTGTACGAAGAATTAAAAAGATTTCCTGACGCGCTAGGCTGCTACAACAAAGCGCTTCATTTGGATTCGAAGTTTGCCGACGCGCACTACAATGCCGCTCGACTCCATGAAACCATGGGACACAGTACCGCAGCGATCAGGCACTTTAACGAGTATCGAAGGCTTGCGCGCTGACGCATCCCGCGATCACGATGTCGCGCGCACCACTTCAAAGCACTCAACTGGAGACGCGGATTCTTTGACAATCAGGGGGTTACAGTGGTTTTTGCGGAATTTTACACGAATCCCGGCCGACTCTCGATTCGGTACCGAACGCCGCCCAAAGTGAATTGATGTGCATTAGCTCAAATTCGATCAGACATGTGCTGTCCGAACGAATCGAAACCAAAGTCCACGCGAAAGGCAGGAATCGGCCACGAGCGGTCATTCGACACCGGCCGCTGAATCGTCGACAATATGCAACGATACGGTGACTGAAGCCATGACAAAACAATGAAATCGTTGAATGATGATGATAAAGATGCGCTTCAGGCTCTGACTACAGAGGCGGACACAGCGAAGCGTGAACTGGAATCCATCATGCTTCGCATAGCCGACGCAAGGCGCATCTTCGCCCGGAATCCTTCGAACGAATCCAGACGGAAGATGGAGGAACAAGAGGAAGAAGGCGCGGCCGCCAACGAGCGTTTTAACGAAATCGTGGAAAGCATGGCAACTTTGCTCGAGCTGACGGAAGAGGAGCTCGAAGCGACCGATGCCACAGGAAAGTCAGGTGATGCCCCTCCCCGGTACCGCCGCGAACAATTGACCGTTGACCAAGTAGCCCCCACAGGCGAGGACGTCGGTGCTCTGCTCGCGCGGTCGTTCGACAGGCTGCTCAGGTTGATGCCGAAGTCCACATTGAGCGACTACCTGGCCTCGGAATTGGACGCGCCTTGGCTCAAAGGAACGGACGGTCTCCTATCCATCGTCAAAGGAGTTTCCCCGGAAAGCGAATATCCGCAGAAACACCGTTTTGCGCAGTGCGTCGGCGAGTGCCGTGCCTGGCTCACGAACGCCCCCAGCTATGACATGTTCGCCGGCGCCAGTCTGATACCGCAGATTGCTCGACTGGCCGAACGACTCGATGTGTTATCAGAGATTCCGGGTGCTATGAAGCGTATCCGATCGCTCTGGCAAGGCCCTTCCAGAGACGTGGATTCGACAATGTTCGAACTGCTGGTCGCCGCCGGATGTGCGGCCAAAGGTCGGTCGGTGGAGTTCCTAGAACCGAGCGGCGAGAAGACGCCCGACTTGCGGTGCCACGATCCGTACCCTCTTGTCATCGAATGCAAGCGCAAGCGGGTCCTCACGGAATATGAGCTCATCGAAGAGCGCGCTATGCGGGAACTCTTTGACAAGCTGGATGCCAGGGCAAGAGAGGCAGGTATGTGGGGAACGTTTTCGCTACATCTGTCGGTCGAGTCGCGGGCGGCTCCGGTCGATGAAATCGTCACTTGTTTATTGCAAATGCGTTTCGCCGGTGACAGCAGCGGGAGAGCAATCTATTCATGGGGAACGGCGACCTATGCGGAATCAGCTCGGCTGGTGAATATTGGGGGTCAAACGCGCATGTATTCACCGATGATGCTCAACGCAGTCTTCGATTGGAATTCTGACCTTGCAGAATGGGATGGTCTTGTCTGCCGTGTCGGAAACTATGAGGAATCAGTGGTGGACATGGCCGAAGAGCCAGTCGGGCTTTTGTGGACCAACAGCAGTGAGCAGGCGATCAAGAAACGTTCGTGGGGCCCGATGTCTACGTTAAGGGAAGCCGTCGAGCAGATCCCGCCAGGAGAATTTGGAATTCCCTATGTCGCCTACCAAGAGGGAGCCCGCAGTGCGATCGCCGACATGCGGACATTCAACTTCGCTGAGTGGTTGAAGGAGTCTAGCCATCCAGCGAATATACGCGTGCCTTTCGCGCGAATCTTCAGGTTATATCCCCGGCCGCTCGAACACGGTGCACCCGACTTCATAGAGAGCTCGATGAGCTTCATTCCCGACTACGGGGACAATATACTCCCGGGACTGTTTCCGTCGACCGTCATCGTGCACTGACGTACTCCCGCTACCGCAGGCTTGCTGCCATGTCTGCTTTGTAGAAAGGCAATGGCCGCAGCGGGTCGAATTGAGTCTGTCGCGGCCGGCTCAAAACGGCCATGACCAGCCACTGGCTTTTCTTCTCCATTGCGGTCATTGATTCCGTGCGCTGCTCCGAAGCGGCCATTGCGCCGAAGGTACGCGACAACGCCCATGCGGGAAAGACGCGCGTTCAATGTCTGGCGGCTGACGCCTTCATCGGCCGCTTTCTGCTGCATGTGCTGCCGCCAGGCTTCAAGCGTATCCGACACTATGGCTTGCTGGCTGGCGCGCACAAGAAAGAGAAGCTGGCGCAATGTCGTGCGGCCCTTGGCGTGCTGCCACCGCAGCAGCCGGTGATCGAGACTACTGAGGCGTTCATGCGGCGTGTGGCACAGGTGGAAAGCATGCGTTGTACCTGTTGCGCGAACGGACAGTTCCAGGTGATCGGAGTGCTTGCGCCGGCACGCCCGTTTCAGCAGCGCTACGCGACAGGACCACCGCCATAATGGGACGCGCAGGTCAGCGGCAGACCGATCAACAGATATGGCTGAGATGGGCGCCAGCGGCACGCACGCCTGTACCGGTAAACAGCCGAGCGGAAAGTTTCCTTGTCTGCATTCAAAACGGACTGCGTCGACCTGCGGTGCCGGTCATTCGGGCGATAGGTCGCATCACCGCCGCCATCCGCATGTCAAAACTGCCGGATTCCAGCTTACAATCCCCATGAAACCGCCGTCGTTGGCGGTTCAGTCCAACAGCGTTTATCCGCCGCCGGGCGGCCAACCGACTGCTCGTACTGAATCGAGGCGGCGGACAAACTCTATTCGTTAAGTGTCGGCCTAAGCATGACGGTCCTCGTATACAAAAACACCAAGACAACCATTCCCGCTTGGGTGTCTACGATTCACGTGCAAAATCCAAGAGGGGTGGCTTATGAGACGCCTACCCACTTTGTCCACTTGTACGGGCATGGCGAAGGTCTTTGGATCCTTTCGACTGGTCTCGTGGCAACTGAGAAGAAGGTTGGTTCGCTAAGGGATTGGGTCGAGCGTGTTTTTGGTGCAGAGGACGTTAAATCTTCAGTGCGTCCGGAAGGTCTAACCGTACGGGGGGTATGGCGGCCTGGCCTGTACTACTTTGAAGAGACAGCCCAAGGCTTGGGTATCTCTGAACAAGAACAGCGTTCAGCTGAGCAAGCGTTACGCCTGTTGGTTGAACGGTTCGATGAGTTGCTTCTCTATATCGAACCTGATGCGCACGGGCTCAAAGCCTACAGCCACAAAACCCGGGAGCTGCTCATCCTTGCATGCACGGAGCTGGAAAACACGTGGAAACACTACATGAGGATTGCAGGGGTTACATCACTCGGCAATCAATTCAATACCAATGACTACGTCAAGTTGCTTGGCCCTCTATTTCTGGCGGAGTACGAGATCCGTCTAAGGCCATACTCGAGTCTCCCAACCTTGACGCCCTTCAGTACGTGGAACCCAAGTGCTCCAACTCAGTCGCTGGCTTGGTACGATGCATACAACAAGACTAAACATGACCGAGACCAGCACTTCGACAAGGCTACTCTTGAAAATTGCATAGCCGCCGTAGCTGCAAACGTAGTCATGTTTGCAGTACGGTTCGGTCCGGTTACCCTCTATGAGAGCCGTGGAACTCTCGCCACGCTGGTAAACCACCTCTTTGGAATCGAGTTGCGGAACTGCGCGCCGGAAACTTTCTACACACCCTTATTGGCTGTGCCTAGTGGAACCCGCGATGACCTAATCTGTGGAGGCAGAAAGGACTGGGTGCAACCTTGGGCGATTCAACCGCTCGTCTTGTGAATTGCGCGCTGACACCTAACTCTAGGTGTAACGGCTCGCGTTTGAAACCGGTCATGCTCGCATTTGACGCCGTTCGATCGACACCGACGAGCAAGCTCGCCGGTCATATCGGCGTTGGGCGTCTGCTTGCAGATAGGATGAACGTCCACAAGGGGTCGGCTAGAGCCAGCCACCCTTAAAACCTGAGCGGCAGGTATCAGACTTCACCTGCCGCTGAGAGCAAAAAATGACCGGCGCCCCAGCCACAGTCAGGTGTCAGCGACTTTGCTGCCATTCAGTTTTCGAGACTATCCGGCAAGACCCGACCCAGGGCCGCCGGTCGAGGCTCCGCCACGAATGACCGCAATGCAAGCGAAACCGGGCATAGCCCACCGGCTGCTTCCTAGATGCACAAACCTGCTGTATCGATTTGGCCCGCAACTTTAAGAGATCCGGGCCTTTTTTCTTGTTTACGAATATTGAGCCGTTAGTTTTCTCTCTTGAATCCCCCGATTACCCAAGCTATGCCAAGCCCCAACAGATACGCTGCGATGATGGGTGCTAATGAAACAGCAACCACCGCCATCCCTGTATCTATGCGCTCATCTTTCACCAATTGGTTGTAAGTGCTCCAAAGTTCATCCATGCGGCCAGCGTCCTTCCGGTTAAGCATACTGAATAATGCGGCGCAATTTTGTGGACGCTGCTCTGCTGGCAGCGCTCTTAACTCGTTGTCCAAGTCGGGAAAAATTTTTTCCAGGGCCGTCCGTAGCTTAGACAGCGAGGTGCCTTTTTCAATATCCGGGTAACACGTCACGTAGTAGGCGACGACATACTCGCTGAAATCCGGTTTGGTTAAATCTTGCCAAACAATAGCCGAAACAACCACTAGCCAAATGAGAGAAGCCAGCGCCCATAATCGCTGCCAGCCATTCAAGCGAATTTTCATGATAGTTATTATTGGCCCGTTGACCGCGGCTGGAACGTTAGATGCCCGTTGCTGCCGCCACATTCAAGACTGACTTGGCATTTGCCTGCAGCATCCAATACGCGTTTTACCTCTTGGTAGTCGTCTCCGTCATAGGGCGACCACTGCTTCACATCCTCAAGGGCATGCATGTAGTTTTCGCATCCTTTTTCCAGGCAGGCCTTAAGTCCAGCGCAAAACTGAAGGTTAGCGTGAGCCCTAATGGCTTCGTCGTAGTAACCGGCCATAGCCGCGTGTAGTTGGTCGCATGACTGGGCCTGCTCAATTCTGACAATGCGTTCGTCTGAGTTCATCGTGCTTCCCCCAATCGTTGCTGTGTTAACTGCTGTTACTAATGCGACGACGCCAATGTAGACATGCGAAGCGATTTCAATAGCCTTGCCGGCGTGGCGATTTGCCGCTTTGGCTAAATCCCGAGCTTGCTGCTTGTGTTGGGCCTCGTCCCCTATTCACCCGCGGCAAAACTGCTCTAGTAGTTCAAACGCCTTCTCTTTGTCAATGGTGCTGAAATATCGAACCTCGTTTCCATAGCTGCTAGGCACTTCCAGGGGAGCATGTTCGTAGAGGTTCCCGATGCCCCACTTGGAAACTACTCGCCCAGGACTGCGAACGCGCCCTATGTGCATAACTGTGTCTTCTTTGAAGTAGATAGCAAGGCTACCCTCTGGCGGATTGTCGCCAACTTCAGTCAACTGCCCCTGGTCAATAAGACTTCGAACGTAGCCGGTGTCGGCATAGTAGCGTCCAAGGGGTGAGCAAGGCGGTTCTGGACAAATATTTAGCGCATACATCACACAGTTAAAGTCGCCCAATGGCTCGGGGTGGCGAATTGGCTCGACGGAGTGCGGAAACTGCTTGGCAATTTCGTCCAGCATGGCCACATGGCTAGCGATTTCGCGATTGGCATCAATCTTCTCTTGAAGAGCGCGCCGTAAGTCATCCTGCTTGAGTTCCATACGTTATAGCCCGGCTACCACCCCCAATGGCATAGGGCAATAGCATACACCGAGAGCACCTGACCGGCCGCTTTCGGAGGATTTCTTCAGGGACCGTTTGTGGCCGATGGCGGGTGCAACCGTCATCGAAGTCATCCCCACATTGCCGACCAACAACCTGTAGCCTTCAGTGACCGGTCTGGAGCAAGCAGATCGCAAAGTTGTATGACGGCAGTCAGTCTTGACCGGACGGTCGACGCGGTACGCTGAACTTCCGCTTGTGGCCGAAAGTTCCCATTGGAATTCTAAGCCCGAATGGCCGTTGACAATACACAGCTGCCGTTCAGCTCGGAATATTTACTTCGCATCACGAACGGCCGCTTCCATTTTTTACCCTTGCGGTGAATGGCCGCTTTCGTTTTTCGTCGATGACGGCTCAGGGTCGAGGGCTGACGGTCAGCATTTTCTTACGTAACACCGTCCGGCGCGTATTTCTTGTGCGTCGCATCACACCATTCGCATCTCCATTACAAAGCGGATACCGAAATGCGAATACCCGGCAACTTTGGATTGCGAAGTAGTGGCAGTTTTGATGCGAATACGTGGATGGACGATTAAGTAAAAAACAGCTGCCGCTTACAGGACGTTGAATCTGGCCAGTCTCCTGTACTTCCTTTGATCTGCCGTAAACCTAGCGCAAGTAAAAAACCTGCCAGCACTGGAATAGCCACTGTTAGCGAACTAATTTGGAAGGATTGCTATGTGGATTAAGAAGGAAGAAAAATGAAACCGTTAGCTATAGGTATCAGACTGTTGCTGGGCAGTTTTCTGGTAGGGTTCTTTGGGTGCACAATGGCCGCCCCTCTTTTCCAGCCCAACGTTGCCCAGATCGATGAAGCGAACCAAGGGTATTATTGCCCACCAGTCCCTCAGAACGAAGCGGGTTTTACCAACATCCCTAATTTTGTGCTTACCATGGAAACGTTTGGGAATCCGGTACAGGTGTCGTTCACCACGCGAGTCAGTATAAGCACGAGTTCGGCCGTTTCGCTACGCCCGGTCATTGACGGTCGTGTTCCAGGAGCGCCAGTGCGTCCAGACGCTTTTTATCTATACTTCAACAGCGGTGCGAACCAAGGAATGGATACTACACTGTCCATGTCTCGGGTGTTCACAGTGAGCAAAGGCGTTCACACATTTGGCGTGCAAGCTAGCTGCCAGGGAATGTTTGTGAATCTTGGAGTTCGTTGGCTTACTGTTTACGAACTAGGCAGTGCCGTTCCAAAGAGCGACGG
>NZ_JBHRTP010000073.1:0-2375 GCF_042646465.1 Pseudundibacterium arcticum | reverse complement strand
CCGCATCATTGACACCAGCATGGTCGCGCGGATTGTTGCGGATGTAATACCAGGCCAGCAAACCGGCCAGCACGGTGCCGACCCCCGCCACCACGAACGCGATGCGCCACGAGCCGAGTGCCGTGATCAGCCAGGTGATCAGGATCGCGCCCAGTGCGGCGCCGAGCGGCGCGCCACCGTCGAGCAAGGTGGCACCGCGGCCGCGCTCGTTTTGCGTCATCCAGATCGCATTGAGCTTGCCGCCGGCCGGGTAAATCGGCGCTTCCGCCGCGCCCAGACCGAGGCGTGTCAGCAGCAACGCGGTGGAACTGGTGCAGATCGCGGCAAGTGCCTGGAAGCCGCCCCAGAAGATGGTGGCGATGGCGATCACGATGCGGGGTTTGAAGCGGTCGGCCAGCATGCCGCCGGGGATTTGCATGAACGCGTAAGTCCAGAAAAACGAACTCAGGATCAGGCCCTGCATCGCAGGGCCGAGGTCAAACTCTTTCGCGATCAGCGGCATCGCGACGGACAGCGAGGCCCGGTCGATATAGTTGATCGAGATTAACAACAACATCATGAAGAAAATCCTCCAGCGTACGGAAGTTTTTCCTCCTAGTGCTACAGCGGTGGCATCGGTTGAGGTGCTCATTTTGTCTCCAGTTATGGTGAACCGTCATCTTGTAGAAGCAGGATATTTTTTCTGCTGACGTAAGCATATAATACTTAATACATAATTACAAATATTTTAAGTTATTGATTTTAAAGGAATATAAAATATTTAATTGATTTTGGTTAAGGTTTGCCATCAAAAGCCGGCTGAAAGTGATGCGCAGTAGCAATTTGACTGGTCCGACAGCAAAGATAAAAGCAAGGGCCGCTGCCATTGGACGGGCAGGGGCGTAACGGGCCGGCGCTGTCGTCGATTTACGCCAGCTTGATCGCGAAGATCCACCGCGTACGCGGTGTAGGCAAGGCAGAATCCCTGCGCCGCAGGGAGCCATTGCTTGAGCATCAATAGATTGCGAAAACGCTGCGCGCCCGATCAGGAAGCGCGAGCGCGAGTTATTGGGGCGCGCTGACCATTGCTGCCAATGGCGCATGAAGCTACTGCATCAACGGCCCTCCAAGCGGGATTACCTTGCTTGCCGGCTATTGAAGTATTCGAGCATGGATTCCATGACTTCCCAGCCAGCACCCTTGACCCATTCCCGCGAGAGCCGCTCACCAAGCAAGCGCATGTCGCTGTCCATATACTCGCCGGGTGGCAAGACTTTCATGCCTTTGTCCGCCAACTCTTTTTTCGCGCGGCGTGCATGCTCTTCGCTCACTTTCCAGCCGCGTTGTTCCGCCTGCGCCGCGACTTTGAGCAGCGCCGCTTGGGTGGACGCATCGAGCGAGTTGAAGAGCTTCAGGTTGATCACGACGGCGTTCTTGGGCATCCAAGCCTGCAAGTCGTAGAAATAGCTCATGTATTCCCAGGCGCCATTTTCGGAACCGTACAGGCTGGCGGTGATGAAGGCGTCGAGCTTCTTTTCCTGCAGCGCCTGCTTGAGCTCCGGTGCTGGCACGTCGATCGCTTTGGCATCCACCAGTTCGGCGATGCGCTTGGTTCCCTTGTTCTGCGTTCTGAGACGCAGCCCCTTGAGCTCGCCCATGGTGCGTAGCGGTCGGTTGACGAACAGTCCTTGCGGCGGCCATGGCACCGCATACAGCGGCTTCAAGCCTCGTTCCTCCAGTTTCTTGGCAATCAGGGGCCGGGTTTTCTGCCACAAACGCTGCGCGTCTTGATAGCCGAGCGCGAGAAACGGGACCGAGTCGACGCCGAGCACCGGAATATCTTTCTCGCCATCGTAGAGCTGGAATTCGCCGAGCTGGGCTTTCGAGCCGTCGGCGACGGCGCGTGTGATATCGATGTAGCCATTGAATAAAGCGCCGTGGCTATGCACCGCCAGCTTGACCTTGCCCTGCGTCGCCTTGTCGACTTCGGCCGCGAAAAAACGCAGATTCTCAGTCTGGAAACTGTTGTCCGGGAAGCTGCTGGCAAGATTCCACGGGGTTTGTGCCGATGCGCCACGCATCAGTACCAACAGTACAGCGGCCATTAAATACAGGAAGCGTGGTTGCATCTTTATTTTCTTTCTTTGAAGGTACTGGACTCGGCCAACGGCGCGGCATCAGATTGGGATTTTTTTCTCGTAGTTGATGCTGGTCGAGCAGATGAACAGGCCGACACCGGCTGCCGCGAAGAACATCAGCGCCAGGAAGTAAGAACCGGTGACTTGCACGATGGTGCCGACGATGATCGGTACGCATATGCCGCCGATATTGCCGCCCAGATTCATCAGGCCGCCGAGGAAGCCGATCTTGTCGCGGGTGCCGAGAATCGACGGGAT
>NZ_JBHRTP010000072.1:0-118847 GCF_042646465.1 Pseudundibacterium arcticum | reverse complement strand
GCGCTGGGCTCACGGCACTTGGAGCATTTTGAGTTAAATGAATTGAAGCAGCATGCTGCCAACCTCGCTCTAATTGTGGATGATCGGGAGCGCCGGATCGCCGGCCTCGACCAAGCCATAGCCGAACGCGACGGGCAGATCGCCAGCCTCAACCACGCCGTAGCCGAACGCGGCGGGCAGATCGCCAGCCTCAACCAAGCCATAGCCGAACGCGATGGTCAAATCGCCGGCCTCAAGCAGGCAACAAGTGAGCGCGATGGCCAGGTCGCCAGCTTAAATAAAGCCGAGCTTGAACGGGATGGGCAGCTTGTGCTACTGAGTCAGACAGTAGCTGGTCGTGATCAGGAGATTGCTGCTTTACGTAATTCAACAAGTTGGCGGATTACGAAACCCTTGCGGTTCGTGTCCGGCCTGCTTCGTGGAAAACGCGATCAATTGCGCGTTGTCAGGGCAAGGGGGTTGAAGCGCGCTATCTCGCTGGTTAAGCGGCCTGATATGGCGGTCGCCCAGGAGCTAGACCAGCTTCCGAATGGTTTCGATCCGGCTCTGTATCTCAAACTGAATCCAGATGTGGCCGACGCGGGGGGGGATCCAACCATTCACTATTTGCATCACGGTCGTCGCGAAGGCCGTGTTTTTTCTGTCCCGGATCTTTGCTTCGATCACGACCTCAACGTTGACCGCGAGACGGTTCTCTTGGTCAGTCACGAAGCGTCAAGAACCGGCGCGCCGGTGCTAAGTCTTAATCTCGTCCATGGACTCGTGGGGCGCTATAACGTTATTGTGTTGTTGTTGGTTGGCGGACCGCTGTCCGATGCGTTCCGGCTTGCGGGGGCGGCGGTAATGACCTCGTCGAATCTGAGGAGAAACCCAGTCTTGGCACAGCTGATCGTCGGTCAGTTGTGCGCGCGTTTTCATTTCAAGTTCGCCCTGGTTAACAGTATCGAATCACGTGTAGTGCTGCCAGCATTGGGCGAATATTTTGTTCCCGCAATCAGCTTGGTCCATGAATTTGCCTCTTATATCCGTCCTCGGGGCGCGTTCAGAGAGGCCCTTTTCTGGTCTGGCGAGGTCGTTTTCTCAGCAAATGTGACCATGGAAAACGCGCTCGCTGAATACCCTGATCTGGGTGACCGGTCCGCTCATATTCTTCCTCAGGGTCGATGTCTGTTGCCTTTGGGAGAATTCAATGAGGAGCAAATGCAGGCGGAGCGAGAGCGCATCCGCCGCTTGATTCGTCCCAAGGATATTGCCGAGAATTCGGTGATTGTACTTGGGGCCGGGTCCGTGGAGTTACGCAAAGGCGTTGACCTGTTTATCGAATGTGCTGCCCGTGTGGTGCGTACACCGGAGGGGAATAGGTATCGTTTCGTCTGGATTGGAAAAGGATACGATCCGGATAACGACATTGGATATTCTGTTTATCTGGCAGACCAGATTCGTCGTGCCGGCCTTCAGGAGCACGTTTTCTTCGTGGATGAAACCAACGCCATCGAGGTCGCGTATGAAGAGGCTGATTTGTTTCTGCTTTCGTCACGCTTGGACCCATTGCCGAATGTCGCAATTGATGCAATGGCGCATGGCGTACCAGTGCTCTGTTTCAACAAGACAACCGGGATTGCTGACTTCCTGATTGAGAGTGGTCTGCGGAATCATTGCGTTGCGGAGTACCTTGACTCGGCTGACATGGCCGAAAAAATCGTGGCTTTGGCAGCGCAGGTCCTGCGTGAGTCTGTTGCGGATCGATGCCGTGAAGCCTCAATTGCCTACTTCAGCATGAAGGAATACATCGCTCGACTTGAGGTTTTGGCTCAAGGCGCTTGCGATCGTACGCGGCAAGAGAAGGCGGACACCCAAGTCATTCTCGGCTCGGGCCTGTTTCGGCGAGATTTCAGCCCCCCCCGTCGGCAAGCTCAGACCATTGAAGCGGAGGTTCGCGAATATGTTCGCGCGTGGGCAAGCGGGATTAGTCGCCGGAAACCCCTCCCGGGATTTCACCCTGGCGTCTACCTTGAGCAGCACGGCCTTGTAAACCAGGGGGCCGACCCATTCGCGGACTATTTGCGAGCGGGGCGTCCCGCAGGTCCATGGGATAACCCGGTCATTGTCGCAGGGGACACCAAGGGGACGGATTTGCCTGCGAATCAGCGCGTTGCGCTGCATGTGCACGTGTATTACCCTGATCTGTTGCCCGAAATAATGACCCGCCTTTCCCGTAATCGGATTTGCCCCGACCTGTTTGTTAGCATCACTGATGAAAAAGCGCGTGAGTCGGTTGTTAGCGAGCTAAAAAACTACAAAGGTCAGGTCGTTGACATTCAGCTTGTGCCGAATCGCGGTCGGGATATCGGACCATTTTTCACGGCATTCGGTCAGAGGATCGTGGCCAATTACGATTTCATTGGCCATATTCATACGAAAAAGAGTGCCGACCTGAAGGATGCCACTGTGGGCCAGTCGTGGTATCGGTTCTTGTTGGAAAATCTGCTCGGTGGAGAGTCGGGGGCGATGGCCGATCGCATCTTGGCCAACATGAAAGGTGACACGTCAATTGGAATGGTGTTTCCCGATGATCCTCACGTAGTGGGGTGGAGCGATAACCGGGCCTTTGCCGACATTCTTGCAGTACGTATGGGTCTTGAGAATTTACCCGACAATTTTGTTTTTCCAGTTGGAACGATGTTTTGGGCGACGAGTTCGGCACTGCTTCCATTGATGAACTTGAAGCTTGATTGGGACGACTACCCTGACGAGCCGCTGCCCTATGACGGTAGTTCGCTTCATGCGATCGAGAGGCTGTTTTCTTTGAGCCTTTCAGCGAACAATTTGCGTAGCGTTACAACAAACGTGATTGGTTTGACACGATGAAAATTGCAATTTTCGGTGGCGGTGGCTTTATCGGATCAACCATTGCGGACCGTTTGCTGAAAGATGGCCATGAGTTGCGCATTTTTGAGCGTCCCCGCGTAGAGGCCTATCGCCAGTTTTCGGATGGCGAAAGGGTGGAGTGGCTTACTGGCGATCTGATGAGCGTCCATGATGTGAGCACGGCTATCGACGGCGTTGAGGTCGTCCTGCATCTGGTCTCGACAACACTGCCCAAGAGCTCCAACGATGACCCGATTTATGACGTGCAGAGCAATCTTGTCGCTACCTTGCAGCTGCTCAATGCAATGGTCGCCAAACATGTTCGCAAGATTGTGTTTATTTCGTCTGGAGGGACTGTTTACGGCAATCCAACGTATCTCCCGATCGACGAGAACCATCCGACCGAGCCTCAGGTGTCATATGGCATCACGAAGCTTGCCATTGAGAAATACCTACTGATGTATCAGCATCTGCATGGAATCAAGGCAAACATTCTGCGGGTCGCGAACCCGTTTGGTGAGCGCCAGCGCATCGAGACTGCGCAAGGGGCAGTGGGCGTCTTTTTGAGTAAAGCAATCCAGCATCAGCCGCTCGAAATCTGGGGCGATGGCAGTGTTACCCGTGACTATCTGTATGTCAGCGATGTTGCCGAGGCATTTGCCCGCGCTGTTGATTACGATGGAGCAAAGTCAGTCTTCAATATCAGTTCGGGCGTTGGCACCAGTCTCAACGAATTGATAGATATCCTTGAGCGGGTTCTCGGTCACGAGGTGGTTCGTCATTACCGGCCCGGTCGACCTTTTGATGTGCCGGTAAGCGTTCTGGACAATTCTTTGGCGCGGCAGGAATTGCGATGGGTGCCGCAGGTCACGCTGGAGGAAGGGATCGTAAAAACGGTCGACTGGATGCGCAAGGTATCAAATAAATGACCAAAGCGGCAGGGGATGCCAGCCTCAATCAAGCGATGGCCGAACGCGACGGGCAGATCGCTGCCCCGCAAAAATCAATTAGTTGGCGAATTACGTCGCCATTGAGTATCGTCGGACACCCGATCCAACGTGTCCGCCTTGCAGAATTGGTTATGCCTGTCATCAAGCGTCGCGGCGGGTTGAAAAACACATTTATAAAAGCAATCCATTCATGATTCATGTCGTTGCGAGGTCAAAGGAGCATGGTGACGCTTTTATGCGCAGCCATCCAACACTCGCGGCCGAGATAACAATTTGGACGGGGCAACGCTCGTATTTCGAGCTCCTTAACGATCTGATTCAAATGAACGCACAACCATATGTTTGCGTAGTGCACGACGATGTCTTACTTTGTGCTGACTTCGGATCCAGCATAAAAAATCTCGTTCATCAATTGGATCGAGATTGGCCAAACTGGGGGCTTGCAGGGAACGCCGCGCTGCTTTCGATGCGCGTGGGATACTCCGCGACTGATGTCGTGCGCTATGTTAGCGATCCTCACGGCGGCCCCAACCTCGCTGGATATATTCTGCCGGCACAGAGCATTGACGGAAACGTTATGCTCCTCAACCTGCGCGCTATGCGCGAAGCGCGGATTAATCTCCCATCGTTCGATGGCTTTCAGCTGTACGACATCATTTTAAGCATCGAGACCATTGCGGCAGGACTCGGAGTCTACGCGGCACCCCAACTCGCCTGCTGGCACGGTAGCAAAGGAAATCAGGGCGAATTCGACCGAGAGAAGTCTACTGACGCGTTCAATGAGTACCTGCTGATTCGATTGAGAAACAGAAGCATTAATACACTAAATGGACCGATTAGTATCCAGTTGGGAAAAGCGAACCCGCTAGCGCGAGCAGGCATCGATCTCGATATGGACAGTCTGCGCACCGCAACGCGCGGTCGATATAAGAAGAAGGTAGCAATAGTCACTCGCACCCAGTTCGCACGCCTTAGCCTGCTAAGTCATACACTAGATTCAGTCGGTGCATTTATTGCAGCTGCGGGCTCAAGTACAGAATTTCGTAGTTATGTTGTCACCGACAACGATTTAATTGCGCCGGAATGGGTTAGTCGTCGTTCGACGGTACTGCGAGCCGACTTGCAGCATGGCGGAGACTCTCGGTATCAATTAGTACGCTTTGCAGCGGAAAACATCGAGGCCGAGTATTTCTGGTTCGTGGATGATGACGACTGGATACTACCTAATGAGGCAGAGCGATTGGGCTTAGTCGTAAGTGCGTCGTCACGATCAAGCATCATTTTCGTGGACTGCCAGCGTTTCGACGAGAAGCCTTTCCCTTCTAAAGCCGCCGAGGATGTATCGAGCTATCGCTCGGTAGAAGGCCACTACTTTGGCGCGAAGCACTTCCTAGCCTCACTTTCCGGTCAGAATCACACGCCTTTTTGTGGTGTACTTTTAGACCGCTCCGTCTTGCTAGCTATCCCGCCACGCATTTACGATACGGTTACGTATTTTGAAGACTACATGACGACGCTCCATGCGCTTCTTGTCCAAAATTGTTTCCCTATCGTGATCGATAAGCTGTTCGTTGGAATGTCGCTTCGGGAATCCGGTAACACAGCGAACGAGACAGACCGGTCAATTTGGAACAAATCTATGAGCGAATTGGTATTCCATCTGGTTAACTCACCAGAATCATCGCACATGCTTTCCCTTCCCTCAAATGCACAGATTGAGGCGGAGGTGTCTTCGCTCAGGGCGCACCTCGCCGAACGCGACGGGCAGATCGCCGACATCAACCAAGCTGTGGTCGAACGTGAAGGGCAAATCGCCAGCCTCAATCAAGCCGTGGCTGGACGGGATGACCAGATTGCTGCTTTGCATAGCTCAATTGCTGCTTTGCATAGCTCAAATAGTTGGCGGATAACTAAACCCCTACGGTTCGTATCTCGCCTGTTTAATGGGAAAGGTAAGAAATGAGCTGTTTCAGAACAAGAGGGTTGAAGCGGCTAGTCACGCTAAAGCGCGTTCATCCGCATTCAACACAGGACCTAGATGAGATTTCAAATGGTTTCGATCGGGATGCGCATCCCAAACTGAACCCAAACGTGGCTGAGCGCGCCGGACAGATCGCTGCTCTGTACAAATCAACCAGTTGGCGGGTGACCCGCCCGCTGCGCGACGTTGGCCGCATCTGGCGGAAGATTAGAGATGTGCGAGTTGTGGTAGCCCGACTGCTTCAGCACGTACCTTTGTCGGTGCTGGCGAAGAGCGTGCTAAGAGTTCTGCGCAATGAGGGCTTGAGGGGATTGAAGGCGCGGGTCCGCCAGCAACATTATCTGGCAACTCAAGCGCTGGCGATCGACGCACCGGACACGTTCGACGGCGCCGAGCTTGTAGGGCCGCTGCCTTCAGCCGAAGTAGCTCGTTCACTGGAAATCGACTATAGCGTTTCCGTGCCCTTTAGTTTCGCTGAAATACCAAGTTTTAAGTGTGGCAAGGTCGCGGCGATCATTCACCTTTATTACGAAGACCTCGCTAGCGAATTTCGATCTTACCTCAGCAACGTACCGGTCGATCTCGACGTCTATATTTCCACGACTGACGCTTTCAAGGCGACTGCCATCGAATGCGCCTTTGCTGGATGGAATAAGGGCAGTGTCGAAGTCCGCGTCGTCCCGAACCGCGGCCGCGACATCGCACCGAAACTTGTTTCGTTCAGCGACGTCTACGGCCGATACGACTATGTCCTCCACATGCATGGAAAACGATCCGATCATGCGAACGTTCTATCGCCATGGAGGCACTTCCTCTTGGAGAGCTTGCTTGGAACGCCGCAAGTGGTGACAAGCGTTCTCTATGCGTTCGAGCAAAACCCGAATCTCGGGATGATCGCGGCTCAGCATTTTGAACCGATGCGTCACTGGATGATCTGGGGGGGCAATTTCCCGACTGCACAAAAACTCGCGGCAAAAATGGGGTTCACGCTGAACGAGCGCGATCCCCTGGATTTCCCGTCTGGCTCCATGTTCTGGGCTCGAACTTTAGCTCTAAAGCCCTTGCTCGATATAGCACTGAAGACCGAAGATTTCGATGCCGAATCGAACCAGATCGATGCGACACTCGCGCATGCTATTGAGCGAATATTCTTCCATGCTTGTGAACACGAGGGCTTCGACTGGATCAAAATTGCTCGCCCCGAACTGTATGAGCACACGCCGAAGATTATCGATGTTCCGCGCAGGGCGGATTTATCGACCTTCTTCAGTCGCTACATCTTCCGATTGCTCGATCCTCGCGGCGTGAAACCCCGTTCCGTCATGCCGAATGTGATCAGCAAGGCGGCGCCCCAGCTGCTTAACCATATTAGAAGCCGCGCACTGGGCATGCATATCAAGGTCAGCCCCGACACACGCGTAGCGATCGGTCTTGTGACCTATAACAACAGTGAAGACGAACTGGCTGGTTCGATTGCTGCTGCGGAAATCTCTTTAAAATCAGCCGGTCTCAGCACTGGAGGCGCGCTTTTCCTAATCGACAATGGAGCAAGCACAAAAAACCAAATCCTCGAAACGGGCTTCATTACCCGTTTGGAGTCCCGCGGCAATCTCGGTTTCGGAGGCGGACACAACACCCTAATGCGTGCTGCCTTTGAGGCAGGCTGCGAGATTTACATCGCAATCAATCCTGACGGCTTGCTGCATCCCGGCGCGGTGGAGGCTTTGGTTCAGACCGTCCAAGCGGCGCATGGGAAAGCGCTTGTGGAGGCATTGCAATTCCCGGTCGAACATCCCAAGCCATACGACACGCAGACGCTTGACACGCCGTGGGTATCGGGCGCTTGTGTCGCCATTTCAAGACAGGCGTTCGATGATTTGGGTGGGTTCGATGAAGACTTCTTCATGTATTGCGAAGATGTCGATCTTTCGTGGCGCGCACGCGCTCATGGTTATGCACTGAAGACGTGTCCGCGTGCGCTCTTCCTGCATGCCGTCACTAATAGGGAAATGACGCAGGCAACATTGCAGATGATCTTCGAGTCCGGCATCACATTGGCGCGCAAGTGGGGGTCGCTCGAATTCGAGAATTGGCTAAAGGGTGAGCTAACGGCACGGGGTATGCCAATCCCGTGCCTTTTTCCAAAGATTGTTCCCGAAGAGTGGCGCCATTTTGCTGACTTCTCTCATCAATTCAGTTTCGCGCAGACGCGCTGGTAATTCATGATAAAGAATCAAGTTGACTGCATCGTCCGGTTCCACGACGCAAAACGCCTTTACGAGTTGGAGCGATGCATTTTCTCTTTAGTGGGACAGAAGCACCGACCGCTACACATCATCATTGCGGTTCAGCGCTTTACCGACGCGCAGATAGCCGATACACGGGCCGCGCTGGTGCCCCTTCTGAGCCTGCCTAACCCGCCGGCGGTCACCATCAGAAACTGGGAGAGCGCCAGCCCAAATGACGCACGGACAGAACTTCTGAACATGGGGTTGGCGGCTGCCACCGGGCAGTATGTATCTTTCTTGGACTATGACGATGTTCTGTATCCGGAGGCATATGTCATCCTGATAGAGAGACTAAAGGTGTCCGGCAATGCAATTGCATTCGCAACAGTCCGCGTCGTCAATGCCGAGGTGTTTCCGGAGTTCATTCACGTGGCAGGACAAAAGGGCGAGCACTTTGTGGGAGAGGATCTGAGAGATCTGTTTCGGGGCAATTTCTGCCCGATCCACTCCTATCTCATCGACCGATCCATTGTTTCGCCCGACATTTTGTCATTCGACACCGCGATTACCTGGGAAGAGGATTACGATCTTTTGCTTAAAATTTGCGCCGCCTATCCCTCCGATTTCGCGAACGTGAAGAAGCCGATAGGCGACTATTATTACAAGAACGATGGAAGTAACTCGGTTCCGACGAACGGGATGCTGAGCGAAGAGCGCGCGCTTGAGTACAAGCGCATTCAGGCTTTTATTGAGGGTCGAAGAAGAACGACGTTGGTCGCCCCCGAGGTGCAGAAGCAATTGGGCATGCGCACGATCTCACGTTCCCTAACCATCCGCGACGCGTTAAGCGGCGGCAGTTGGGCGAAGTGGATTACACGATTTGCGTGGTGCAGGGAAAGGCGCAACGACACGGAATGATCATTCCATTCCAATGTATTGCAACGCCGCCCCAAGGAAGCGGTTGCGTGATTCAGTAATTTATGTCGCGGCAGTTCCCAGGTTTTTACCGAGTTTCCCAAGCTATTATCAGTACTGCCTGACCTACTCGCTCTAATTGGTCCGATAAGAACGTAGTCTCTGCCTTGGAGAGTCCGGAATGACACAATTGATGATGGCGACAGTCTGCATATTCGGATTTTTTTGACCCTTTGGTTAATTATGAATATTTCTGAGCGGTAAGTAGTTTTCAAACATCCGGCCTGTATAGCTGCATTGCAGACGCCACATCTAGCGCATTCATAGGACGATAATTGCAATCTTCGTTTTACTCCGAAGCAGGCGAAGGCTCCCTGACATGTGGCGTTGCCATGTGCACTTACAACGGTATTCAGTATCTGGCGCAGCAGTTAACCAGCCTGCTGATGCAGAACAGAATGCCCGATCAGGTGACTATTTTTGACGATTGTTCAGACGACGGGACATGGGAATACTTGCAGACTTGGGTGGCGGGTGTGTCTATACCCGTTGCCTTGCACCGAAACGTTACAAGGCAAGGCGTCGTAAAGAATTTTGAGTCCGCTACGCGCACACTCAATACGGATGTAATTTTTTTATGCGATCAAGATGATGTCTGGCTTGACAGCAAAATCGATCTAATTCTGAAGGTGTTTGAGTCCGACCCTAATGTTTTCCTAGTACATACTGACGCGCAGCTAATCGATGAAGGCGCCAATGACTTGGGAGTCTCGCTTTTTAATGCACTCGGGTTGACTCAAAGCGAGCGCAGGCGGATTCAGACAGGGGATGCATTTTCTGTCCTTTGTCGGCGAAATCTGGTGACTGGCGCAACCGCGGCTTTTCGTCGCGAACTTTTACACTTGGCGTTGCCATTTCCAAATTGTTGGTTGCATGATGAATGGCTTGCAATTCTAGCCGCTGCGACAGGGCGAGTGGTCATATTGGACGCGCCGACAATCCAATATCGACAACACGCCCGGAACGTCGTGGGCGTGGCTGTGCCGAGCTTTAAGCATAATATGCAACGATTTTTTCGCCTCTTCCGATTGTCGCCAGGAGATTTTCAGACCAAAAGTGTTGAGCGTGCGACAGTATTGCTGGAACGATTGCGGATACTGCCTACCGTACCTCCGGAATATATGACGGTAATGAACGAGGCGGTATCCCATGCGCGTTTTCGTTCCTCCTTGCCACTTAACCCGATTTGGCGACTTTGGGCTGTATTGTGTGAGTCGCGCACCGGACGCTATCGACAGTTCTCAAGGGGATATCGAGGCGTGTTACGCGACGTCCTGAACCGTTAGCCTCTGGTGCACATATGAAGACTATCCGGTTTAAAGTTCGGGATCGCATTTTGAGGCTTCGATATGCGCATTAGTTGTTCCGTCGTCTGCTACAACAATGCGCCGACACAAATTGCCCAGGTATTGCAAAGTGTCGCCACATCGTCGATCGCGGTGTTCGTGTATGTAATCGACAATTCCCACGATGATCGATTGGCAGCTGTCGCAAAAGAATTCGGTGCGGTCTATATCCATCTACCGCATAATCCAGGTTTTGGTGCTGCTCATAATGTGGCGATCCGGGGCGCCTTGGAAAATGGATCGACATATCATTTGGTGTTGAATCCCGATATCCATTTTTCGGCCGACGTTATACAGACCCTAGTCGATTATATGGAGCAGCATAGTGATGTTGGCTTGGTGATGCCCGGCATACGTTATCCAGATGGGAGGCAACAGCATTTATGCAAATTGTTGCCCAATCCTGGTGATCTTTTGATGCGGCGATTTGTCCCGGCCCTATACCGCCGCAGTGGCAGACTCGCGCGCTACGAATTGCACGCAAGCGGTTACGACAAAATAATGGAAGTTCCCTCGCTATCGGGTTGTTTTATGCTATTGCGAACAAGAATATTGGGCGAAACGGCGGGTTTTGATGAGCGTTTCTTTATGTATCTGGAAGACCTGGATTTATCGAGACGCATTGGGCAAGTCGCCAGAGTCGTGTTTTTCCCCTACGTTACTGTTGTGCATGACTATGCCAAAGGCTCTTATAAGAGTTCGAGGCTATTGTTTTATCACATAAAATCAGCGATATTGTATTTTAATAAATGGGGCTGGTTTTCGGATGTTGAGAGAGATGCAATAAATAAATCGACACTAAAAAAGATATCTCATCAAGAATGACAAAATCAATTCTCGACTCCTGATTTTTTCGATGTTGATGCCATAAATTTATTTGTATCACCTAAAAATTCCAATAGAGATCTATGTTTTCCTTCCTCGTTTCCTTTGTTGTTTCGGCATTGTTGTCACTGCTTTTTATTAAACAAGATAAATTGCATGGACCGGCATTGGATTCGGATTTGACGGGCGTACAAAAGGTACACGGGCACGCGGTGCCGCGAATCGGTGGGCTGGCGATTTTCTTGTCCGTGGTTGTTACGGGGGCGGGGACGATCTGGCGTGAACCGTTTATAGGTAAGCCGATCGTATTTTTACTGCTTTGTTCATCAGTGGCGTTCGCTGGCGGCATTGTTGAAGACTATACAAAGCGCGTTAGTCCCTGGCGTCGATTGGTTTTGACCATGATTGCCGCCGTGTTGGGCTATTTCTTTTTGGATGCGCGGATAGGTCGTATTGACTGGATTTTTTCCGAGTGGCCGTTGAAGTACGTCTGGATCATGTTGCCGTTTACGGTGCTTTGTGTATCCGGGATAGTGAATGCAATCAACCTGATCGACGGCTTTAACGGTTTGGCCAGCGTCGTGACAATTTGTATGCTGCTATCACTTGGCTACGTGGCGTTTCAGGTGGGCGATATGTTCGTATTAATCGCCGCTTTAATTGTGGCGGGCGCGACGGCAGGTTTTTTGATATGGAACTACCCCGCCGGGTTGATTTTTTTAGGGGACGGTGGCGCTTACTTTTTAGGCTTTGTGCTGGGAGAGTTGGCGATATTAATCGTCATGCGCAATCCGCAGGTGTCAACCTGGTATGCCGCCTTACTTTTGATTTATCCAGCGTTTGAGACGATCTTTTCAATTTATCGGCGCGTATTCCTGCGCGGCAAACCGGCAGGCATGCCGGATGGAATACATTTGCACAGTCTGATATTTCGCCGAATAGTGCAGTGGACAGTCGGCAAGAGAGATGCGCGAGCCCTGACACGTCGCAATTCATTAACTTCGCCATATTTATGGTTATTTTCGTTAATGGCGGTGATTCCGGCAACGCTATTTTGGCGCCAGACGTGGATCTTGATTCTGTTTTGCTTGATGTTTATTATTAGTTATGTATGGCTCTACGCCAGAATAGTAAAATTTAAATCGCCTCGTTGGATGGTATTAGGTAAAAAAAAGTAATATAACTTTATAATATCTAGATGGTTTGAATAAATGTTGTATTTCGACAATTAAAAAGAGGAGTCTCACTATGAACTTAACCGGTCTGTCTGTTTCCGAATTGCGCGCCTTGCAGGAACAGGTCAAACAGGAAATCAAAAAACGCGAGCATGAAGATGTAGCCAAGGCACGCGAGCAGATTTTGGCGATTGCACAAAGTGTCGGCCTTCCGCTTAAAGATTTGCTTGGTGGCAATCTGCGGGCCAAGAAGGTCGGCACCGTTGCTGTTCGCTATCGACACCCGTCCGACGCATCATTGCAATGGACCGGTCGTGGGCGCCACCCAGTATGGGTGAGGGATTGGGTTGCTTCCGGGAAATCGTTGGATGCATTGCGCGTATAAGCACGGATTCTCACAATCGCACCTGTAATTTTCTCGGCAGAATCTCGGCATGTTGCGTCACGTCTTCCATCACCTGGCGGCTTTCAGCCGGCAAACATTGATTCAGACAAGTGCGGACAAGTTGATTTAGGCGTCCGCACGGCTCAACCACATTAAAAATGTTAAATCTCTCAAAAAACATCTTCAAAGCGTACGACATCCGCGGCATCGTCGGCCAAACCCTGGATGCCGACATCGCACGCCAGATTGGTCATGCCTTCGGTTCCGCAGTCCGCGCCAAAGGCGAGCAGACGGTTGTGATCGGCCGCGATGGCCGCCTGTCCGGTCCCGAGTTGAGCGCGGCGTTGGCGCAGGGCCTGCAAGCTGCCGGCGTCGATGTGATCGATCTGGGGGTGGTGGTGACGCCGATGGTGTATTTCGGCACCGAGGTACTGGCGGCCAAGTCCGGCGTGATGGTGACCGGCAGCCACAACCCGCCCGATTACAACGGCTTCAAGATGGTGCTGGCAGGGGAGGCGATTTATGGCGATGCGATCCTGGCCTTGTATGACGCCATTCAAGGCAATGCATTGAGTCATGGCGCGGGCGCTTACTCGACGCATGACATCAAGGCAAGCTACCTGCAGCGCATCGTCGGCGGTATCAAGTTGGCGCGGCCGATGAAGATTGCTATCGATTGCGGGAATGGTGTGGCCGGGGCTTTTGCCGGAGAGTTGTACCGGGCACTGGGTTGCGAAGTGACCGAGCTGTTTTGCGAGGTCGACGGGACGTTTCCGAACCATCATCCCGATCCGGCGCACATCGAGAATTTGCAGGACCTGATTGTCTGTCTGCAGCAAAATGATGTCGAAATCGGCCTGGCTTTCGATGGCGATGGCGATCGTCTGGGTGTGGTTACCAAGGACGGACAGGTGATCTATCCCGACCGGCAGCTGATGCTGTTTGCACAGGACGTGCTGACGCGCCATCCGGGGCGCGAGATCCTGTACGACGTCAAATGCACTGCGCATCTGGCGCCGTGGATTAAATCACACGGCGGGGTCCCGCTGATGTGGAAGACCGGGCATTCGCTGGTCAAGGCCAAGATGCGTGAAACCGGTGCACCGCTGGGCGGCGAGATGAGCGGCCATATTTTCTTCAAGGACCGCTGGTATGGTTTCGATGACGGCCTGTATGCCGGCGCCCGGCTGCTGGAATTGCTGAGCCGTCATGCCGATCCGTCGGCGATCCTGAATGCGCTGCCGCAATCGATCAGTACGCCTGAATTGCAGCTGAAGCTGGCCGAGGGCGAAAACTTTGCGCTGATCGACCAATTGCAGCGCGAGGCGAGCTTCGCGGGAGCGGATCAGATCATCAAGATCGACGGTTTGCGGGTCGAATACCCTGACGGCTTTGGGCTCGCGCGGTCGTCGAATACGACCCCGGTGGTGGTGATGCGTTTCGAGGCAGACTCGCAGCAGGCGTTGGACCGGATCCAGGCCGAATTCAAACGGGTGATCGTGGCGGCCAAGCCGGATGCAAGCTTGCCTTATTGATTATTTTGGGCGGGGCTGTTAATTTTTCGTCTCCTTCATTATCCGTTCGGGCTGAAAAGCGCTCCCTTCGATACGCTCCCTTCGATACGCTTCGCTACTCAGGGCGAACGGACCTACTCAGGGCGAACGGACCTACTCAGGGCGAACGGATCTACACAGGGCGGGCGGATCTTAGTGCGAACGACTCTTGGAGAAATTGTCGACTCTTTGGGCAGGGCTGTTAATTTTTCATCTCCTTTACTATCCGTTCGGGCTGAGTGGCCGCAAAGCGGCGTATCGAAGCCTGCCTTGGGGTGAAGAACGCTCCCTTCGATACGCTTCGCTACTCAGGGCGAACGGACCTACTCAGAGCGAGCGGATCTACACAGGGCGGGCGGATCTACTCAGGGCGAACGGAGCTCAGCGCGAACGGCTCTTGGAGAAATGATCGACTCTGTCACTTCTGGTAAATCCGCTTGCATAAATGTTTGAATAAATTTGAATAATCGTTTGAATATTCTGATCGTTCGCGTCTCTTCGATGGGCGACGTCGTGCATAACATGCCGATGGTTGCCGACATCCTGCGCCATCATCCGGATGCCAATATCGACTGGGTGGTCGAGGAGGGCTATACCAGCCTGGTGCGGTTGAATCTCGGCGTGCGCCGGGTGATTCCGTTTGCGCTGCGACGCTGGCGCAAGTCCTTGTGGTCGCCCGCTACGCGCGCAGAAATGCGCGCTTTTTATGCGTCGCTGCAGGAGGACGCCTACGATTATGTATTCGATACCCAGGGCTTGTTCAAGACCGGACTGGTGATGCGGCTGGCACGCCTGGCGCCAGGTGGCAAACGGATCGGGCTCGGCAATGCGACCGCAGGGTCGGGTTACGAAGCGATCTCGCGCATCTTTCATTCGGTCAGTGTACCGGTCGGCCTGCACGCACATGCAGTTACGCGCGCACGTTTGCTGGGCGTGGCCGCATTCGGCTATCCGATCGACAGCGCGGTAGATTTTGCGATGCAGCCACCTGCAGAACGGTACTCCTGGCTGCCGGAGATCCCGTACGCGGTATTTTTTCATGGCACCGCGCGCGCGTCGAAGCAGTGGCGCTCCGCCGACTGGGTGCAGGTCGCCCTGATGCTGGCGGACTACGGTTTACCGGTCCTGCTGCCATGGGGCAGCCAGCAGGAGCTGCAGCAGGCACAGGCGCTGGCGGCGCAGATGCCGAACGCCCGCGTGTTGCCGAAGTTATCGATGATGGAAGCAGTAACGCTGGCCCAGCGCGCCGCTCTGGTAGTCGGCGTCGATACCGGTTTGACCCACATTGCGGCGGCCTATAGCCGGCCGACAATAGAACTGTATTGCGACTCGCCGCGCTGGAAAACCCAGGGCGACTGGTCCGATAAAATTATCAATTTGGGGGATGTCGGTAACCGCCCGGACCTGGTTGAGGTAAAGGCGGCCGTCACGCGCTTGCTCGGGCAGAACGGTGCATAATTGCGCACCCAAGTAGCAATGCCACCGCCACCCGCAAGGCGGCAGCAAGAACGCAGCAAGTAGCAGGGCAGTCGCATGAAGATCAGCATGAATATTGGTGCTGCCGAGTTGAGTTCCCTGCCCCTTGCAGGGGGAGGGTTAGGGGGCTGTCGATGAATGATTCATGTTACCTATCGACCATCCTACCCCCATCCCAACCTTCCCCCTGCAAGGGGGAAGGGGCGAGAAACCTTAACCAGCCACGATCTTCATACAATCGCCCTGCAGCAAGTACCTTCCGGAACCGGCAATGACACAGCAAATCATAGAAATCGATCACAGCGATTGGCAATTCGAGCATGCTGATCCGGCCTGGATCGCGGCGCTGGAAGCGGGCAAGGTACTGTACTTTCCGCATCTTGCGTTCCGGTTGCAGGCGGATGAACTGCAGTTTCTGAATCCTGATATCCGTGATCCCAAGGTCCGCAACATCAGCCTCGACGCGCACGGTCAGCTGAAGGGCGCGCTGGGCGACGCCGCAAGGCAGGTGGCAATGACCGCCATGATCGGTCGTTTCCGCACGCAGGCACAGTCACTGATCCGTTCGCTGGTGCCGCGGTATACCGACGCATTGCGCCTGGCGCCGACCAGTTACCGTCCGGCGCAAGTCGAATCACGGGCGCAATCCTGGCGCGCCGACGACCGTCGCCTGCACGTTGACGCGTTTCCGTCGCGGCCCAATTATGGCGAACGGATCCTGCGCGTGTTCGCCAACGTCAATCCCGAAGGCGTGCCGCGCGTGTGGCGCGTCGGTGAACCTTTCGAGCAAATGGCGCGGCACTTCCTGCCGCGCACGAAAGCCTATTCCCGCTGGCAGGCCAAGGCGCTGCACAGCTTGCATGTGACTAAATCGCTGCGCAGCGAATACGATCACCTGATGCTGCAGCTGCATGACGCAATGAAGGCCGATCCCGATTATCAACGCGAGGCGCCGCAGGTAACGATGCCGTTCGCTGCCGGCAGCGTGTGGGTCTGTTTTTCCGATCAGGCTTTGCATGCGGTGATGTCAGGCCAGTACATGCTGGAGCAGACCTTGCATCTGCCCGCGGCGGCGCAATACGACACCGACGCCAGCCCGTTGGCGATCCTGACGCGCCTGACCGGCCGCGCGTTGGTCTGAGGTGGCATCGATCGTGTGACCCTAGATACGGTAGTTGGACAGGTGCGAGTGTGCGCTTTTCCGGCTTTCTGGCTAGACGCGACGACGCGGCAGACTCCATTCTGCAAGGAGGAGCAACGACGCCAGGGAGCCGGAATGCCGGCCACCGGAAAAGTGTGCAATCGCACCTGTAGCGCTCTCACCTAAATGGTGAGCTGTTTAATAGTGAAAATTTTCAATGAATTCATGCGTTTATCGAAGTCAATAAGCGGTCAACTGCCGTTTCTAGGATTATGCCTGTATTCGCTGGCGTGGTGGCTGGCGTTGCCACTGGTGCTGGCGCGCCTGTGGTGGCGCGGGCGCAAGGAGCCCGGTTACCGGCAGCATCTGGCCGAGCGCCTGGGTTTCTATGGCAATCCACGCTTTGCGCAGCCGGCGCGACCGTTGATCTGGCTGCATGCGGTCTCGGTCGGCGAGACGCGCGCCGCCGAGCCACTGGTCGATGCGCTGCTGGCCGACTACCCCGATCACAACATCCTGCTCACCCATATGACGCCGACCGGGCGCGCCACCGGCCGCACGCTGTTCGCACGGCACGCGCCGCGGCTGCAACAAAGTTATTTGCCGTATGACACCGGCTGGCTGGTAGCACGGTTTATCCGGCATTTTGCGCCGCACATCTGCATCCTGATGGAAACCGAAGTGTGGCCGAATCTGGTGGCGCAATGCCGGCGACATGGCGTGCCTGTGGTGCTCGCGAACGCGCGCTTGTCGGCCCGTTCGCTGGCCAAGGGGCAGCGGCTGTCGCTCCTGATGCAGGGCGCAGCGCGCGGATTCTCGTGCGTCGCGGCGCAAACGGTGGCCGATGCCGACCGCTTGCGGCAATTCGGTGCGAACAATGTTCAGGTCACCGGGAGCATCAAGTTTGATGTCACGCCACCGAGCGCGATGCTGGAACGCGGCGCGGCATTGCGCGCAGCGATCGGTGCGCGCCCGGTACTGCTGTGTGCCGTCACGCGGGATGGCGAAGAGGCGCTGATTCTGGACGCGTTGGCCGCACACGATCTGCGAGAGTCGCTCATTGTGATCGTGCCGCGTCATCCACAGCGTTTTGACGACGTGGCGCGCCTGGTCGAGCAACGCGGCCTGACCTTGCAGCGTCGCTCGGCGCTGGACCACGCCGCACAAGTGCCGGCCAAGGTGCGGGTGTTGCTTGGCGATTCGATGGGTGAAATGTATGCCTACTACGCGGCATCAGACGTCGCTTTCATCGGCGGCAGTCTGCTGCCGCTGGGCGGGCAGAATTTGATCGAGGCCTGCGCACTGGGCATTCCGGTACTGATCGGTCCGCACACCTTCAATTTTGCCGTGATCAGCGCGGACGCGATCGACGCGGGGGCCGCGGTGCGGGTGTCGGACGCGGTCGACATGCTGCGTCAGGCTGCCGATCTGCTGCGTGACCAGGCGCGGCGAAGTGCGATGGGACGCAATGCGCAGTCGTTCGCGCTGCAGCACCGGGGCGCCACGGCGCGCACCATGGCGTTGCTGCGACCATTGCTGGCCCGGACGGATGCGTAGGTGCGGTGGATATACTCCGTTGTATTCAATGCGCTTGCGTAAAGGGCGTCTCCATTAAGGCCGTTGTCGGGGGGAGACGTCCATACCATCTGTATAAATTGGTTTGTCGTCAATGAGTCAAATTTGCAGACAACCCAAGCCGAGCACTTGCCGCAAGCAAACGCTTGTCACGCGTCCATAGCGACGCGCCGGGTGAAAGCCGCATAGCGGCCAACAAGTGGGCGTCGATATAACCAATTCCGGTACCGAAAAGTGCATGCTGGGCGATGAATCGCATAACTTCCTCATCGGTGGCAACACAGGCTTGCGGCAAGTCTTGCAAGGCACCCAGGACCATATCGCGATTCTGCAAGCTGCCCAGTGCCAGTTCGCCCGTCACAAACCGATGAGACAACACTTGGCCCGCGTTCAAAAGTCTCGTTAATTCAGCGTCACCATGGCGCAAATGGTCTATCCATACCGACGTATCAACCAGAATCACTATAGTTCCGACTGGCGCCGCGGCACGTCGTCAAGCAAAGGTTCCGAGCCGCCCAGTAAGGCCAATCGTTTGGCGCTCTCGCGCTGGATTAATGCCTTGAGAGCTTCGCGCACCAAAGCAGTCTTTTCCATCTGGCCGGTAAGAGCCTGGGCCTTTTCAAGCAATTCGTCATCAAGTGCAAGGGTGGTGCGCATATCGCTCTCCGTTAATTTATGCACTCAATATAGCATCAAATGATGCCTAAATAAATGTATAGAAACGAGGGCGGTGCACGGCTCTCGGCCATGCCTTTTAGATAAGGGAGGGATTTCGGCCCATATGCGTAGTCACACCCATTTTGAAAGAAAGCCCAAGCGGAGAGCTCCTCAACGTGGGTTCGAATCACAAAAACGCCAGATTTTCAACGCGATACCTTAGCGCCTAGGAGCCTCTCGGACTTTGGGAATCGAAGCGAGAAATTCGCTGAGCGAGGGCAGATTTTGCCGCTTCTGCAGCGTCAATAGCGAGCTACTGAGAGCTCCTGACCAAAAAAGCGGTGACACTGAACCGTTCAGAGTGTTTGTAGCCGATTCTCCGGGGGCGCCAGCCCTAAGTCCGACAGTCTCCTAGACTCACGATTCAGCGGCTTTTTTGCAGGGGCTGGCGTCGTGCCGTGTTACTGCAGCAGTGTATTTACCTGCACCACATCTTGCTCTTTCAAGGTGCCGGCCGCCGACTTGAGGCGCAAGCCGTTCATGATCGTGTCGTAGCGTGCCTTGGCTAGCGCCTGGCGAGTCGAATATAGCTGCTGCTGCGCATTCAGCACGTCGATATTGATGCGCACGCCGACTTGATAGCCGAGCTTGTTGGAATCAAGCGACGACTGGCTGGAGATTTCCGCCGCTTCCAGTGCCTTCACTTGCGACAGACCACTGCTGACGCCGAGGTAGGATTGACGCGCACTCTGTATCGCGCTGCGACGCACGCTTTCCAGATCGTTGCGGGCCTTGTCCTCCAGCGCGATCGACTGGCGCACCTTGCTGGTGACCGCGAACCCCGAAAACAGCGGGATGCTCCATTGCACGCCGATCGAATTGGTATTGGTCGTGACATTGTTGGCGCTGAAGGTGGTTGGCTGGTTGCTATGATTGCGGGACGCCACCAGATCCAGCGTGGGCAGGTGGCCGGCGCGGCTTTTTGAAATATCGCGTTTCGCGATTTCGAGTGCGAGCTGCTGTCCGATTACGCCGTAATTTTGCTGCTCGGCGCTGCTGACCCAGGGTTCGATCTGGGCCGGTTCCGGCAAATTCAATGTCAGGCCGGGACGCAGGCTGGCGAGCGATGTTGTTGGTTTGCCGACGATTTGTTCCAGCGTGGTGCGCTTGATTTCCAGATCGTTTTCGGCGGCAAATTCCTGCGCTACCGCCAGATCGTAACGTGATTGCGCTTCATTGGTGTCGGTGATGGTCGAGGTGCCGACTTCGAAATTGCGCTTGGCCGAGGCCAGCTGTTCAGAAATTGCTATCTTTTGCGCCTGCACGAAGGTCAATACGTCCTGCGCCGTCAGCACATCGAAATAGGCCTGACCCATGCGGACAATCAGGTCCTGCTGGGCCTGCGCGAATTGCGCTTCGCTGGCGGCCACCGACAGTTTGCTTTGTTCGTATTGTTGCCAGTTGGCCCAGCGGAACAGCGGCTGCGTCAGCGCCAGCGTGTAGCTACTGGAGTTGAAACTACCGGCGTTTTCTACTTCATTGCGGCTGTAATCGCCGGACACCCCGATATTTGGCAACAGGCCGGCACGCGCTTGCGGCATCGCTTCCTGTCCGGCGGACAAGGCGGCGCGAGCGCTGGCGTATACCGGATCGTTGGCCAGCGCATCCTTATAGGTTTGCAGCAGATCGGTCGCTTGTGCGTCCAGTGACAAAAAGGCACTGGCAATCAGGGAAGCGATCAGGATATTGCGCATGTAGTTCTCCGGGGGAGTCGGATCAAAGGTGGATAAAGTAAGCGATCAGGATGCGATGGCCTGGCACAACAACGCTCAATAAGTCGGCATGCTGCTGTCGACTTGCTGCGCCCAGGCGTGTACGCCGCCGGTCAGGTTGATGGCCTGCGTAAAGCCGTGCCGCTCAAGAAAATTGGCGACCTGCATGCTGCGCCCGCCGTGGTGGCAGATGCAGACGATCTGGGCGTCGTCGTCCAGTTCATTGATCCGTGCCGGCACTGTTTGCATTGGCATCAGCATCGCACCTTCGATATGGCAGGTTTCAAACTCCCATGGTTCGCGCACATCGAGTAGGACAGGTTTGCTGCGGGACGGATCGGCCTGGCAATCGGCGATCCAGGCGGCCAGTTCGCGGGCGGTCAGATGTTGCATTGCGGTCTCAGAACGTAAAGTGAGAAGGGACGCTGGCTTCACGCAGCGGTGTCACACAGGTTTCAAACAGCGTGACGGTGTCGTAGGCGGTCTCCGATACGCGTGTGATCAGACGCGCCGTCATCATCGGCGCTTCGCCGATGATCGTGACGATGCGGCCGCCGACCTTCAGTTGCTTGTAAAACGCGTCCGGCAAATACGGCAATGCGCCCGAGATGGCGATCACGTCGTATTGCGCGTTGCCGCTGGCTGGCCATCCTTGGGCGCCGTTGCCGGCGACCACCTCCACATTGTCAACACGGTTGCTGGCCAGGTTGTGCTGGGCCAGCGCCTTCAATTCAGGTGCGATTTCGACCGTCGTCACATGCCGTCCCTTGTATGCCAGCAGCGCCGCCATGTAACCGGAGCCGGCGCCGATTTCGAGCACCTGCTCATGCTTCTTGACCGCCAGCTCCTGCAGGATGCGCGCCTCCAACTTCGGGGTAAACATATTTTCGCCGCCCGGCAGCGGGATTTCGGTATCCATGAAGGCCAGGCTCTTATAAGCGGGGGGCACGAACAGTTCACGCTTGACGATTAGCAGCAAGTCGAGCACATCCTGGTCCAGCACGTCCCAAGGTCGGATTTGCTGTTCAATCATATTGAAGCGGGCTAGTTCGATAGTCATGTTGGGAGCTCTACGGCGGAAAAATTGGAATCTGGCATTTTATCGTTGAATTGCACTTAGATTTTATTGATATGGCAACGGATTTGGCAAAAAATGCGACAGCCTGCGGAAACTTGGAGCTAAAGCTTCAAAAGGCGGGGATAAAGTGCATCTCTATTAATTGGTTTGTCGTCCCAGCGAACGCTGGGACCCGTGCGAGGAGTCCTCGCACCTTATATTGCGCCAAGCAGCATCTTGCCCTTCGTTTAGCCTAAAACGGCGTGGTTCTTGTTCATATCAAACGCTAACGGTGCGTGACGAAAGACGCTGGGTTCCAGCGTCCGCTGGAACGACTCGGATTTTGAATTGATAGAGGCGCCCTCAATTCCGTCCTCGTCAGTTTGGCAGTCTTGTCCGGTTCCCGTGCGACCTTCGGGTTACCTGCGCCCCTGAAATCAGGCGCCGACCTCGTCGTTCAACACTCCGTGCAGGCAAAGGTCGATAAAACTGTTCAGGTAGTCCTTGGGCGAGATAGGCTCGATCTGGCAGGCGCCGAAGGAATGCTTCCACATCATCAGCATGATTATCGGCGCCACGATCACCTTGGTCAGATTCTGTATCTCGAGTTGGCGAAATTCGCCGCGTTCGATGCCACGCTGCAGCAGGCGGCCGATCATCGCATTGCCGCGCGAAATGACTTCGTCATGGTAAAACTTCGCCAGTTCGGGAAAATTACCGGATTCGGCCAGGATCAGCTTGGTGATGCCGGACAATGTGGTGTCGCCAACCCGTTCCCACCAGCCCAGCACGATGTCGCGAAACAGGTCGATGCTGTTGCCTTCAAAGCTGTCGATCATCGCTTCGGCCTCGCCCAGCACCGGTAGTATGTTCTCCCGTACCACCGCCTTGAACAATTCTTCCTTGTTGGCGAAATACAGGTACAAGGTGCCCTTCGAGACACCGGCGCGTTTGGCGACGTCTTCCAGCCGGGTCACCGCGAAACCCCGTTCGACGAACAGGTCGAGCGCGGCTGCCAGCAATTCTTGCGGCCGCGCTTCCTTGCGCCGCTCCCAGCGCGGCTTATTGAATGGACAGAGCATGGACATGGGTCAAATCGAATAACTTACTTGTGAGTCAGTAATGTAGTCTGCAAACTGGGCATCGTCAAGACGGACGCCTGTCACCGCAGGCGATTGCATGAAGATCGTTGCAGGCTAGGGCTTCTCGCCCCTTCCCCCTTGCAGGGGGAAGGTTGGGATGGGGGGTAGGACGGTCGATCGGCAACATGCGCCATTCATCAACGGCACTACCCGCACTTGCAGTGCGCATATCCGCTTGCAGGCGGATATCGCTTCCAACCCGGCAGCACCAATGTTCATGCGGCTCTTCGTGCGATTGCCCTGACCGGCCTGGCGACCTTATGGCGATCCCTGCCCAAGCATGACCGCCATCACATCCTCGACCGTAATGCTGTCGACCCAAGCGTCGGGTCTGGACACGTGGATGATCGTGCTATTGGCTTGGTCAATCGGGACCCATTCCAGACTGGTCAGCCGCATCAAGGCGACGACCGGGACATGCACCGCATTGGCCAGATGCATGACTGCGGTTTCGACCGAGATAATCAGATCGCACAAGCTCAGGATTGCCGGCAACTGGAAAAAATTGTCGACCGCGCTAAACAGATGTGCGTGCTCGATCGGATTCTGATCAAACAACCGCTGCGCCCGACCCATCTGTTCCGGTACGACATTGATCACGAAATAACTGTCGCGCCACCGGTCTTGCCGGCGCATGGCCTGGATCAGGGCCAATACCCGTTCCAGCGGCCAGTTGCGTTCGACCGACTTGGAAAACGCGTTGACAAAAAAAATCTTCCGGCCTTGCCGGTCGGCGCGGTCGATCGGGAACTGCCACTGCATCAGTTGATCGCGCGCATAGTCGCGCCACCGCTCGGGAATATCGACGAACGGAAAGCGGGCAGCCGCGGCAATCTGCAGCCCGAACAATAGCTCGAACCAGCCGGCATAAATATCGCTGATATGTTCTTTGCCGTCAGCCTTGGCGCCATAGTCGGGAATCCTGGCGTCGAGCTTGCGGTATGCCAGATGCTTGTGAATATCGAGCAACCTGGCGCGCTTGGTCTGGCCGGCGACGAAGCCTTGCGGACTGATCTTGCGCGCCAGTCCCGCATAGAAATTGCGCCGCAACAGGCCTAGCGAGATGACGATGGGATAGGCCTGTTGCTGCGCCTCGCGCATCGATTGCTTCAGGAGCGCCGGGCTGTACGTCTGGTTGTATACCTTGGCGATCGCGGGGCATTCTGCCAGCCAGTCGTATAGCGAATAGCTTTTCAGATGCTCCCAGTCGGCCGGGCGTGCGGTACGGCGCAGCTCGTCGACCCAAAGATGAATCCGGATATGCGGGTAGGCGTCCGCAAATGCGCGAAAGCAGTTTTGCAGGTAAGTGAAATCGCCCAGCGCGAGATGGGCAATGAACAGGATCTTGTCCGATTTTTGCAGTAACTCGTGGGGGACCAATGAAGACCTCATGCGGGACTTGGGCAGTAAATGGTATGGTTCACGTTGGTGCGCCGGATGGTTCATTGGAGCACGGCATAAAGTGGCAAAAACCGCGCGGCGCAAACGGCACGGCGACAAACTGAACGAAATTGCAGCATGCTTCAGGAAGGCTGGCACAGCCCCGAATATTTGTTCAGGATATATCTTGCATACCACCGCATGCCGTCGGCGAGCTGGCCGCGCCGGATCAGGAATTGTGCGTGCATATGCATTTCCTTGTAGTTCTTCGGTTGATCCAGCGGCAGGTCGGACCACGGTGACAAGGACTGGTATTTCAGGAACAGTTGTTTCGAGTAGTGTGGATTCCAGTCATGCCATGGCTTCAGACGGCCGGTGAAGTGCACGAACACGGCGTCCGGCGGTATCGCCATGCTGGCCTGATTTTCTTTCAATACATTGACCAGGTTATATTGATAATTCCATTTGCCATCAATGAACTTGACTCGTCCATCCAGCACGATATTGAGCGCGTCCTGGTCCGGAAAGGTGAATGTTTTGTCACTGGTCAGCATCTGGGTGATCGTCAGTGCGGTCACCTTGTTTGCAATCCAGTTTTGGATATTGATGTAGAGCACGCCGGAATTGAAATATTTATCGTGACGTAGTTCCAGCGTTGCGCACTGTGTCCTGGAGGTCTCGACGCTGTTGTCATGCACCAGCGCGACGATCGCATCGCTGATATCCATCGTCATCAATTCGGACAAACTACCAACGCAAAGAATATCCGAGTCGAGATACAGCAGCTTGTCGATATTGCCGAGCTTATTGAGTTCCGCCGGGATCAGCAGCCGGGTAAATATCGCCGGTGAATAATGCACCAGTCGCGGGAAATCGCTGAATTCATCGAACACGGAAGGGTCGATGATGTGAATCAGGATCTTGGTCCGGTATTGCAGTTCCAGTTGATGTATCCGACGCCGGCTGTCGTGCGTGACTTCAGACGAAAACACATGGAACACGAAATCGATATCAGGATTGTGCTCCAGGATGGACGTGATGGTGACGCCCATGCCGCGGAAATAGTGTGCGTCGACGCCGAACGCAATATGGAACGGCGCGGCGCTGGCCATGGTGTCAGCGCTGTGCATGATCGGCTTCAATGGTCTCTGGCAAGGCTGCGACCACTTGCGATACCGTGATCGATCGCACCCATTCGCGGCGATTGGCGGTCGTGATGACGGTACTGTGTTCCTGGTCGATCGGCGCCCATTCCGGATTTTTCTGGCGCATGAG
Organism: Pseudundibacterium arcticum; assembly: GCF_042646465.1. Classification (NCBI taxonomy): domain Bacteria; kingdom Pseudomonadati; phylum Pseudomonadota; class Betaproteobacteria; order Burkholderiales; family Oxalobacteraceae; genus Pseudundibacterium; species Pseudundibacterium arcticum. The sequence continues at coordinate 93,086 of NZ_JBHRTP010000072.1, read as the reverse complement.
CGCGATCACAGGAATGTGTACGGCGTTGGCCAGATGCATTACCGCGGTTTCAACCGATATCACCAGGTCGCACTTGCTCAGGATCGCAGGTAACTGGAAAAAATTGTCTTGCGCACTGAACAGCTGCACGCGATCGAGCGCATGTGCTTTGAAGAATTGTTTGGCATTCTCCATTTGTTCCGGCACCGCGTTCACGATAAAGCAGCTGTCGCTCCAGCCATTCTGCTGTTTGAGCGCGAGCACCAGCTCGACCACGCGTTCCAGCGGCCAGCAACGTTTCCCGGTTTTGGCAAACGGGTTGATGAAGACCAGCTTGCCGGCGGCACGGCTGGCCGAATCAAATTGCCAGTCGGTCAACTGCTGCTGCGCGTATTGATTCCATTGCGCCGGAATCTGCACGAACGGAAAGCGTGCCGATGCCGCCAGGTCGACGCCGAACAGGCGCCGAAACCACCCGGTATAGACGGCACTGATATGTTGACCGGGCAGCGACGTCGCATCGATATCGAGACCGGCATTGAGCTTGCGAAAAGCCAGTCGGCGTTGAAATGCGAAGAAATGAGTCCGCCGCCGCATGCCTGCGACAAAACCGTGGGGGCATATTTCCCTCGCCAGAGCGGCATACAGCGGCGGTCTCAGCGTCGACAGAGAGACCACCAATGGGTATCGCTGCTGCTGGGCGCTGCGGATCGATTGCTTGAACAGCGTCGGGCTGTAGGTCTCTTGATAAATCCGGGCGACGAACGGGCAAGCGGCCAGCCAGTCGTACAGCGCGTATTTTCGCAAATGCTCCCACTTTGCAGGCTGTGAAGTGCGGCGCACTTCATCGACCCAGATGTGAATCTGGATGTGCGGATACGCTTCGGCAAACGCCTTGAAGCAATTCTGCAGATAGGTGAAATCGCCCAATGCAAGATGCGCAATGAATAAAATCTTGTCTGATTTTTTGAGAAGCTCGGGCGGGACTAATTGTGGTGGCATAGTGTCGCGTCAGAAAAACGTAGTCGATTGCATGAAATAGGTGGGCCAAACGATGGCGCTCCATTACCGGGACTACAGCACCGGTGCGAGCGCTTCCCTGGAAAACTGCAGATGATACAGATTCGCGTATATCCCCTTCATTTGCAGCAACTCATCGTGGGTGCCGATTTCGACAATGCGGCCGCCCGAGAGCACGACGATGCGGCTGGCGCGTTCGATGGTCGATAGCCGGTGCGCAATGACGAACGTGGTTCGGCCCTGCATCAATTGATCCAGCGCGGCCTGCACTGCGCGTTCCGATTCAGTATCCAACGCCGATGTCGCCTCGTCCAGGATCAGCAGTGGCGCATTCTTGTAGATGGCCCGGGCGATGGCCAGCCGCTGGCGCTGGCCGCCGGACAGGCGTGAACCGTTGTCGCCGATGCCGGTTTCATACCCTTGCGGCAGCTGGTCGATCATGTCGCCCAGGTGGGCCGCCTTGGCCGCCGCAATGATCCGGCTGCGGTCGGGGGATGGATCGCCGTACGCGATATTCGCCGCTACCGTGTCGTCGAACAGCACAACGTGCTGGCTGACCATCGCAATCTGGCTGCGCAGGCTGGTGAGTGCGATGTCGTCGATCGGCTGACCGTCCAACAAGATCCGCCCACTGCTGGCCGAATAAAAACCGGGTACCAGATTGACCAGCGTCGACTTGCCGCCGCCGGACATGCCGACGAAGGCGATCGTTTCGCCCGGTTTGACGTGCAGATTGATGCCGCTGAGCGCCAGTTGCTGGTGGCCACGATAGGAAAACGCCACATCGATAAAGTCGATCTGCCCCTTCGACCGCCCGCTGAGCACCATACCGTTGGTGCGCTCGGCAGGTGCATCGATCAGGTTGAAGACCGCCTCGGCGGCAGCCATGCCGCGCTGCAGGGGACCGTTGACTTCGGCCAGTTGTTTTAACGGCGTCAGCAATAGCAGCATAGCCGTAGTGAAGGCGACAAAGGCGCCGACAGTGAGCTGACCGTGGCTCGATTGCACCAGCGCCATGACGACCACGATCGACAGCGCAAATGAAGTGAGCAGATGCGTGATGGGCACGGTCGCGGCAAAGGTGCACGTCATGCGCATGGTGTAGCGGCGCAGACTTTCGGCGCGTTGTTCGAGCCGGCGCTTTTCGTAGTTCTCGCCCCCGAAGATTTTGATGACCTGCTGCGCCCGCGTGGTTTCTTCGATCACCTGCGTCAACTGGCCATTGATTACCAGCGACTGCTGATTCAGTTTTTTCAGGCGCTTGCCGGTCAGATTGACCACCGCCGCGATGATGGGCATCAGGATCAGGGTGACGATGGTCAATCTCCAGTTCATGCTGAACAGTACGGCCAACAGGCCCAGCACCGTCAGGCTCGAGCGCACGATCGAGGTAAATACCTTGGTAATCATCTCGACGATTTGCTGCACTTCGAACATCGTCGTATTGATCAAGCGGCCAACCGGGTTGGCGGCGTAGAAACCGATCGGCGCTTCCAGCATGCGGTTGAACATCAGGCGACGCAACTCATTGAGCAGCCGGGTCGACACCCAGCTCATCGTGTACGTGCTGCTGAAGGTGGACGCGCCGCGCACTGCGAACAGACCGACCAGCACGGCCGGTACCATCCAGTACGAAAATGTCGGGGCCTTGGTAAATCCGACGTCAAACAAAAGTTTGAGCGTATAGGGCAGGATCGATTCCGTGGCAGCGGTCACGATCATTGCAAGAAAAGCGAGGGCCAGCCGTTTCTTGTATGGCCGGTGCATCGCGGCCAGGCGCTTGAGTTGCGGTGGGATGGTCATGCTGCGAACCGGAAAGTGGCTGGATTGAAGGAGAACGATGCAACTGTGATGTGCAGATGTTGCGCCGCATCGCTGCTATCGGATCGAACTGCCTGCTCCAGTTCGGCTTTGCGCTTGATCTGATGGGCCAACAGTCCGGCCAGCGTGACACTGTAAAAGGTATTGCTTGCTGACCAGAAAAACATGACATCGGACATGCCGAACACGAAAAAGCCGAGGCAGAGTGCTAGGCCCATCGACGCGATGGTCCTGGTTTCCTGGTCCGGATCGCGCATTCGTCGCAGGAAGTAGAAAGCCGGTACGAAATACACCGACAGTAGCGCCAGCACGCCAACCGTTCCAAAGGTTGCCATTTTATACATAATATCGTTGTGGGAATGCGGTTGTATGGCGGCCTCGGCAGTCATCACATGCTGCTCGGCCAATTTCTGGATCGCCGCCGGGAATCGGTCCTGACCGATGCCGACCACCGGGTGCTCCTTGAAGATCAGCCATGAAGCTTGCCAAATCTGCCAGCGCAGTCCCAGCGATGTATTGACATTCTTCCCTTCGATATAGCCGGCGATGTCCGTTTCCGCTGCCACGATGCGGTTTCGTACCATCGTGCTGTGGGTGCCGATTGCGAGGATCAGGGCCGCCAACAGGGTCATGGTCAGCAATTTGTAGCGCGTGCGCAGGTGGCTATATAGCGCGGCTGCAATGAATATGAACAACGGGATTGCAACCCAGCCGCCGCGCGCCTGGGATAAATAGGACGCATACAGTCCAGCGCAGCCGGCGATCACCTTGCCGGCAATGCTGATCTTGTCGCCGGGTTTGTTCCAGCCGATCGACAGCAAAGCGAGCGCACCCATCAGTAGTGCCAGATTCCCGAACGGGACGAGCGGTGTCGAAAAGGAATCCACCGGGCGCAGTTCTCCGGCGTGGGACTCGGCGTACAGCTTGATTGCGGCAATCACGGTACCGACCGCCAGGCCCCACTGGATTTGCCTGAATGCGGTGCCGGGCACCAGCAACAATGCCCAGAAGATCAATGCAAACAAGGCCAGCCGCGACGGCAGGTCATATGGCTTGAACGAAAATTGTCCGTCCGACAGCTGATGCAGAAAAATCGCAACGGCGGTGCCGGCCATGGCCAGCATGACCGGCCAATGCTCCCGCAAGATCAGGGTGAACGATTTGTCGAGCGGTTTGACGCGGCAAGCGAGGCCAACCAGGGCAAATAACACCAGCAAATAGAAACAGACATTGGCACCTTTTTGCAGGTTCAATGCGAACGCCGGATACAGCAGAAACGTAATAGCGACGGGCCACTTCAGATAACGCAAATCATTCTCCAGACTGGGAGCAATCGTGTTGTAGGACAAGGCAAGCACGGGGCGCCGGCTATATTTTGGCAACGAAGTAACTGTTCAGCCCGCAATGGTGGGCCGTGTCAGTTGTAGGCAGAAGACCGTTCGCCCTGAGTAGCCCGAAGGGCGTATCGAAGGGTCTGCTGACTCAAGCAACCCTTCGATACGCTTCGCTACTCAGGGCGAACGGCCTTTTGTGCATCATTCATTCAACCCTGCCCTGCGGACTGAACAGTTACGCGACGGATTGTATAACGCTGTTACCAGCTTGTTGCAGGCATCCGATCCCTGTTCGCTAATGGCCGCGACGCTGCATCACTGCAACATTGGCAGGGGCGACGGCCAGTGTGTACTTATTGGTAATTTTCGGGAAAAAACCGTCGCTCCACCATCTCGATCAAGATGTGCAGCACCTTGATATGCAATTCCTGCACGCGATCCGCATAGTCGCCTCCCGGCGCGCAGACGCAGACGTCGGCCAGCGCTTCCAAGGGCGACCCGGACCGCCCGGTTAGCGCAATGACGGTCATGCCGAGCGCTTTGGCCGCCTCGGCAGCCTTCAGAATATTGACGCTCTTGCCGCTGGTGCTCAGGGCGACCAGGCAATCACCTTGGCGCCCGTGGCTTTCGACATAACGCGAAAAAACGTAATCGTAGCCGAAGTCATTGGCCACGCAGCTGATATGGCTGGGATCATTGATCGCAATGGCGCCAATGCCGGCGCGGTTTTTGCGGTAACGGCCGGTCAGTTCTTCCGCAAAATGCGTCGCGTCGCACATCGAACCGCCATTGCCGCAGGAATAAACCTTGCCTTTGTTTTCAACGGTGGCGATCAACGCCGCGCTGGCCGCCTCGACGCTCAACAAAGATTGCCGATTCGATAAGAACGATTCCAGAGCGCTTTTTGATTCCAGCAGACTTGCCTTGATATTTTCAATCATGATGCTTCCTTCGCGCCGCACAGTGCCCTGACTTTTGGCACTTTCAAGCCCGCCAGTATCTCACAGCGTGGATAGGGAGGCCACTTTGCGGGGCGGCGCCTCGGGGCAATCGCACGAAGATCTGCACAAACATTGGTGATGCCGGGTTGAGTTCCCTCCCCCTTGCAGGGGGAGGGTTAGGGGCGCAGCAGGGAATTCAGGAGGCATGCCTCCTGCCTGCGAAGCGGTATCCGCCTGCAAGCGGATATGCGCACTGCAAGTGGGGGTAGTGCTGTCGATGAATGATGCATGTTGCCGATCGACCGTCCTACCCCCATCCCAACCTTCCCCCTGCATGGGGGAAGGGGCGAGAAGCCCTAGCCTGCAACGATCTTCATGCAATCGCGCTGGACGACGCCTATGGACCCATAGGCTCGCAAAAGACATGCATGCAGCCGCCTGCAACAAATTATTACAAATCAAAGGTGCCGGCTTGCAGTGGCGTACGCACTGACACCGCGTCTACCGATTCCATCCGGAAATGCCCATGGGCCGCATTATTCGGCGCGCCCGCCGGTGGCCAGGCTGTAAAATAGCCGCGCTGTATCAACGAGCCCGTACGGCAGCATCAACACGCGCACCATAGCGGGCTGAACAGTTACGAATTTAGATTTTTTAGTATCTTATAGGCAAACATGGATCTCATACTTGCGTTAAAAGCCATCATCATGGGCATCGTCGAAGGATTCACCGAATTCTTGCCGATTTCCTCCACCGGCCACCTGATTCTGGCCGGCAGCCTGCTCAACTTTACCGGTGAAAATATCAAGGTCTTTGAAATCGCGATTCAGGCCGGTGCGATTTTCGCCGTCTGCTGGGAGTACCGCGTCAAGATCGCCAGTGTGCTGGCCGGCCTGTTCAGTGACGCCAATGCACAGCGGCTGGTGCGCAATGTCGTTATCGCCTTCATGCCGGCCGCAGTGCTGGGGGTCTTGTTCAACGCGAAAATCAAGGCCGTCCTGTTCGCGCCGGTGCCGGTGGCACTGGCCTTCATCGTCGGCGGCCTGATCATCTTGTGGGTAGAACGCAAGCATCAACGATCCGATGTCCCGGTGACAGCGACCACCGCCGCCGCCTCGATCCATAGTATGGATGACCTGACCGCAGTCGACGCGCTGAAGATCGGGCTGGCCCAGGTATTTGCGCTGATACCCGGCACCAGCCGTTCCGGCTCGACCATCATCGGCGGCATGCTGTTTGGATTGCCGCGCCAGGTCGCCACCGAATTCTCGTTCTTCCTCGCGATCCCGACGCTGCTCGGCGCGACCGTGTATTCACTGTACAAGGCGCGCGACCTGCTGTCGGCCGCCGACATCCCGCTGTTCGGCCTCGGCACGCTGGCGGCTTTTGTTTCCGCGTTCCTGTGCGTGCGCTGGCTGCTGCGTTACATCAGCTCGCACGACTTCACGGTGTTTGCCTGGTATCGCATCGCGTTCGGCATCCTGATCCTGATCACCGCCCACTTCGACCTCGTCATGTGGGCGGATTGATCGGGTGCGGGAATTCAAGCGGCAACAAGTTAACGCGGCAACCCATGGCAAGCAGCAATGAACAACGCATCCGGTAATTTGACGAACGACAAAGCCTTGCATCTGTTGCAAAGCGTGTTCGGCTATCCATCCTTTCGCGGTCAGCAGGCCGAGATCGTCAATCATGTTGCCAGTGGCGGCGACGCACTGGTGCTGATGCCGACCGGCGGCGGCAAGTCGCTGTGCTATCAGATTCCGGCCTTGGTGCGCGCTGGCGTCGGCGTGGTGGTGTCGCCGCTGATTGCGCTGATGCAAGACCAGGTCGATGCGCTGGCGGAGGTCGGCGTGCGCGCCGCCTTTCTGAATTCGACCCAGACCTTCGAGGAAGCGAACCGGATCGAGCGCCAAGTCCGCAGCGGCGAACTCGATTTGCTCTACGTCGCGCCGGAGCGGCTGCTGACGCCACGCTGCCTCGAGCTGCTGCAAGCGTCCAACATTGCGCTGTTCGCGATCGACGAGGCGCATTGCGTGTCGCAATGGGGTCATGATTTCCGGCCCGAATATATCAAGCTGTCGGTGCTGCACGAGCGCTTTCCGGCGGTGCCGCGCATTGCGTTGACCGCCACCGCAGACCAGCAAACCCGCGACGAGATCGCGCACCGGCTGCAGTTGGACGATGCACGCAAGTTCGTGTCCTCGTTCGACCGACCCAATATTCGTTACCAGATCGTCGAGAAGGCCAACGGCCGCAAGCAGCTGCTCGATTTCATTCAGGGCGAGCACGCCGGCGACGCCGGCATCGTGTATTGCCTGTCGCGTAAAAAGGTCGAGGAAACTGCTGAACTGCTGAACCAGAATGGCATCACGGCGCTGCCGTATCACGCCGGCATGGACTATAAGCAGCGCAGTAATAACCAGTCCCGCTTCCTGCGCGAGGACGGTATCGTGATGACCGCCACTATCGCGTTCGGCATGGGGATCGACAAGCCCGACGTGCGCTTCGTCGCGCATCTGGATTTGCCGAAAAGCATCGAAGGCTATTACCAGGAAACCGGTCGCGCCGGCCGTGACGGCGCACCCGCCAACGCCTGGATGGCATACGGCTTGCAGGACGTGGTGCAGCAGCGCCGCATGATCGACGAGTCGGAAGCCGACGAAAGCTTCAAACGGGTGCTCGGCGTCAAGCTCGACGCGATGCTCGGCCTGTGCGAGACGCTGGCCTGCCGCCGGGTGCGGCTGCTCGATTATTTCGGGCAGGGATCCGAACCCTGCGGCAATTGCGACACCTGCATGCAGCCGCCCGTGTCGTTCGATGCCACGGTCGCGGTACAAAAGTTGCTCTCGACCATATACCGCGTCGATCAGCGCTTTGGCGCCGGCCACGTGATCGACGTGCTGCGCGGCAGCGAGACCGACAAGGTACGCCAATGGCGCCACGAACAGCTATCGACCTTCAGTGTCGGCGCCGACCGCAGCGAAGCGGAATGGCGCGCGATCCTGCGCCAGACCATCGCATTGGGTCTGGTGACGGTCGACTATGAAGCGTACAGCGCGCTGAAGCTGAGCGACGACGCGCGCCCGGTGCTGCGCGGCGCGCAGCCGGTGCAGCTGCGCCAGTATCAGAAGCCGGTCAAGGCCCGGCGCGAGTCGGCCAAGCCGAACGGTTATGTGGAATCGGATCTGTCAGCGGCGGAGCAGGCGATTTTCGACAAGCTGCGCTGGTGGCGCGTCGAGACTGCGCGCAAGCACAACGTCCCGGCCTACGTAATCTTCCACGATGCGACCATGCGGGAAATCGCGCGCGCGCAGCCGGCCTCGCTCGACGACCTGCGCGGCGTCACTGGGGTAGGGGAGAAGAAGCTGGAAACCTACGGCGCCGAAATCGTCGCGCTGATTGCCGGGCTGGCCTGATTGCTCGAACCGTCACCTGGCCTGGGTTCTCGGTTGTTGTAGTATGCGGAAAGTCATCGCATTATATCTACGGGATCACGATGATGATCTGGGAGTATTTGTCAATATCGGCGCCGCGCCCTCAGTAGACAAGCTTTTACGAGGGCAACATCATAGGCAATGGAACACCTCATTCGAAACCCCATGTCCGAGCCGCAAACCGCCTGGCACAGTACGAGCGGCCGTTTGCGATGTATTTTTGCAACAATTTGTAACTTTTCCTCCGCCCCCCAATGATACGAGCGCAATGCATGAAAATTTTCTGGTGAGATACTTTTTGAGATAATTTGAAACCGGGCATGGGACCTTTGCCTCTGGATACGGGGTCGGTCGCGAAGGTATACGGGACGCGCCTCGGGCTGAAGGCAAGGGGCATACCAAGAATTGCATTTCATCAACATCAGAGCGCAGCAGTGTTTCCGTCTAAATTTTTCCTTCATGCAAGTTTGCGATGGTATATTTGAAAAGAAGCAAAAAAATTTGAACTTTATCTAGAGCCGGCTGTGCTAGCGGGCGCTGAATCGATTAGCGTATTCAGGTCGATCCGGTCGCCGTCGGCGCGCCTTCGTTTGTGGTCCTGTCATGGCAGTGTCCCAAAACAATGCAACAAACTGAATCAGACATTCGCAGCCGTTTGCTGGTCGCCCGCTTGCCGGCGATGCCGCAGATTCTGCTGAAGTTGCTGGAACATTGTCAGAACGACGATGCCGGGTTGGTTGATTTGGCCGAACTGATTGCCCAGGACCCGGGGATTGCCAGCAAGATTCTTGCGGTTGCCAACAGTTCCGCCTACCATCGCAGCGGCCAGAAAGTCGGCATTGAACAATCGCTGACCGCGATCGGCACCGACATGGTTAAGACGCTGGTGATCAGCGAGTCGGTGTTCCAGATATTTGATAATTTTTCCCAAGCAAACACCACCGATCTGCGCAGCTTCTGGTCGCATTCGCTGGCCGCTGCCGTGATCGCGCGCGAGATCGCGACCCGGATGCGCTACCCGCATGTCGAGGAAGCCTATCTGGCCGGTCTGCTACACGACATCGGCCGACTGGCATTGCTGGCCGCCGCACCGAAAGAATACGCAACCAACTTTCTGGCCCAGGACGACGCCAAACTGTGCGCCGTTGAGCAGCGCACGCTGCAGGTCACGCACGCCGAAGCGGGTGCCTGGCTGATCGAAAGCTGGCAACTCGATTCGTTCCTTGCCGACAGCGTCCGGTATCATCATGAAAGCGCCGCGCGCTTGGGCAGCACCCATCCGCTGATTCGCATTGTGCTCCTTGCGCACCTGCTGTCGAATCATGAAAGCGACGATCCCGCTGTCGTCGATGCCGGTGTGCTGTGCGGAATCGATTCCCAAACTCTGTCCGATATCGGCGAGCGCGCTGTCGAACAAATCCGCAAGGCAACCGACTATCTCGGCATCGATTTGGCTGGCGCCGACGCTGTGCAGCCGCCGGTGACCGCAGCGCCGGCGGCGGCGCCGGACGCGACCCGCGAGCGGCTCTCCGAAGAAGTGCGCAACCTGGTGCTCGCTTCGAACGCCGGGCGCTCGTTCGCCCGCCGGCAGAGTGAAGCCGAATTGCTGGAAACCGTTACGCGTTCGGCGCGAATCCTGTTCGGTTTTGACGATGCCATCATGTTGCGGATGAATGCTACCGGTCATTCCCTGATCGGGTGCGCGGTTGGCCCGCACCGGCAGCGCCTGACCGAATTCGCAATACTGCTCAGCAGCGACAGCCCGATTGCCGGCGCCGCGGCGCAGATGCGTGTGGCCTACCTGCAGCGCACCGGGAAACTGTTCGGCGTTGGCGAAGAACAGTTGCTGCGTCTGCTTGGCACCGACAGCCTGGTCGCGCTGCCCTTGTTGACCGGCGGACGCTGCACCGGCGTGCTGATCGGCGGCATCGCGCAAGCGCAGCTGGCCGACCTGAAGCGGCGCGAGCGCTTCCTGCGCGCGTTTGCGGCGCAAGCCAGCACTGCGCTGGCAAGCGCCGACACCGAGCGGACCGACGGCGACCGGCGAGCGGCCAGCGTCGCCCAAAAATATCAAGAAGCGTCGCGCCGGGTCGCGCATGAAGTCAACAATCCGCTGTCGATCATCAAGAATTACCTCTCCATCCTCGACAGCAAACTGCTGCGGCATGAACCGGTGCTGGGCGAATTGTCAATCCTGAACGAAGAGATCGATCGGGTTGGTCAAATCGTCAATGGATTGACCGACCTGCAGCCGAAGACCCGGGTCGGCGCCACCGATGTCAACCGGGTTGCAAGTGATGTGGTCCGACTGTTTCAGGATACCGAATTCGTGCCGGCATCCGTGCGCATCATCACCCGCCTGCAGGACCAACCCGCCGATATTGCGGCGGCTCCCGACACCGTGAAGCAGATTCTGGTGAACCTGGTGAAGAATGCAATCGAAGCCTTGCCGCGCGGTGGCGAGATCGAAATCGCCAACAACGGTCATCTGAACCGCGATGGCCGGCTCTATCTGGAATTGTCGATCCGCGACTCTGGCCAGGGGATTCCGGCAGAGATACTCGCCAATCTGTTTACACCGGGGCGCAGTACCAAGGACGGTGACCATCGCGGGCTGGGCTTGAGTATCGTGCATAGCCTGGTACGGCAGATCGGCGGCATGATCATGTGCCGCAGCAGCAAGCAAGGCACCACATTCGAAGTCCTGCTGCCGCTTCCGGATCCGGACGACAGCACCGGTACCATCGGCACGGCAGGCTTTTCCCGATCGGCTGCCGCACAGTCGCAGATGATGGATTTGCCGTGAGAGGAGCAATAAACGTGACCACCGCCAGCGCCCCGATCGCCATCAAACTCAATTCGAACCGCCTGGTCGCCGTACCGGACCGGCAGTTGCGCCTTCTGCTGGTAGACGATGAACCGCGGCTCCTGTCGAGCCTGTGCGAACTGCTCAAGGATCGCGGCTATCACCTGGTGACGGCGACCTGCGGCAGCGAAGCGGTCGCGCAATTGAGCAAGCTGCAATTCGATCTGGTGTTGCTGGATTTGCGTCTGCCGGATTTTGGCGGGCATGAAATCATGGATTTCATGCTCATGCAGGGGATCAATGCGAGCATCATCGTGCTGTCCGGCGAATCCGGCATCGACGCCGCGATCGGCGCCTTGAAGCGCGGCGCCCACGATTATCTGCGTAAGCCATACAGCCGTGAGGAATTGCTGAAAACCGTGGACAACGTGTTGCGGCAGCGCCTGCTGGAAATCGAGAACCGCCGCATCGCGTCGCAGCTCGAATGTTCCGAACAACTCTATCGCTACCTGGTCGACAGCTCGCCCGACATCATCTATACGATCAATCAGGAAGGGCGTTTTTCGTTCGTCAACGACCGGGCGCAGCAACTGCTGGGCGTTTCACGCGATGAGTTGATTGGCAAGCATTATTCGACCCTGGTGCACGACGACGATCTGCAACGCGCCTATTATGTGTTCAACGAACGCCGCGCCGGCGAACGCGCCTCGCGCAACGTCGAGTTGCGCCTGAAGCCGCTGAACAGCGAGGGCAAGCAACGCACCTTCGACAATACCCTGATGACGCTGTCGTTCAATTCGATGGGCATGTACGCGACCGACCAGGGCGTGCGCAAACTCGATTTCCACGGCACCTATGGCGTGGCGCGCGACATCACCGACAGGAAGCGCGCCGAGGAACTGATTTCGTATCAGGCCTATCACGACATCCTCACCGATCTGCCGAACCGGATTCTGTTCAAGGATCGGCTTGGTCTGGCGATGATCCAGTCCAGACGCGACGAGACTGAACTGGCGGTGATGTTCGTTGACCTCGACCGCTTCAAGCTGGTCAACGATACGCTCGGCCATATCAAGGGTGACGAATTGCTGCAGCAGGTTGCCGGCCGCCTGAAAGCCAGCATGCGCCGGGGCGATACGCTGGCACGCCTGGGCGGCGATGAATTCACGATCTTCCTGCCGGAGTTGCAGAGTCGGGAAGATGCGCAAGTGGTGGCCGGGAAATTCCTGGAATGCCTGCAGCAGGCGTTCTTCCTCGATGGCCATGAAGTCTACATTTCCGCCAGTATCGGCATTGCCGTCTATCCGACCGACGGCGAGACGATGGACGACCTGCTGAGCCATGCCGATATCGCGATGTATCAGGTCAAGGCCGACGGCAAGAACGGCTACAGTTTTTATGACCCGTCGATGCTCGATGCATCGCACCAGAAAATCACGCTGGAGCAGAGCCTGCGCAAGGCGCTTGAGCAGGGCGAGCTGGAGATGTATTACCAGCCCCAGATCGATGTGCGAAGCGGCGAGATCGTCGGTGCTGAAGGGCTGATGCGCTGGAATCACCCGGTGCGCGGCTTGCTTACGGCGGGCGAATTCCTGCCGTTCGCCGAAGAAAACGGCTTGATGATTCCGATTTCCGACTGGATGCTCGATGCGCTGTGCCGCGATCTGGAGCATTGGAATGCGGTCGGTGGCGCACCGGTGCGGCTATCGCTGAACCTGTCGCCACAGTATCTGGACCGTGGCGACTTCGTCGAAAAGATGCGCCAGGCGCTGGCCCATTACGGGATTTCGCCGACCCAGATAGAAGTCGAGATTACTGAAAACATCTGTATCCGGAACCCGCAGTACGCAATCGACCAGTTGAACAAGCTGTGCGAGCTCGGGGTCAGCGTGGCCATCGACGACTTCGGCACCGGCTATTCATCGCTGGCCTATCTGCACCGGTTTCCGATCCACACCATCAAGATCGATCAGTCCTTCGTCAAGGAAATCCAGCGCGAGAACGGGCATTTCCCGGTGGTGCTGGCGATTATTTCGATCGCCAACGGACTGGGCCTGAATCTGGTGGCCGAAGGGGTCGAAACCGAGATTCAGTCACATTATCTGGAGCAGTCGGGTTGTACCACGATGCAAGGTTTTCTGTACCATAAGCCGCTGTCATGCCGCCAGTTCTTGCAGCTGCTGCGCGACAAGAAGGCAGGCACCGCGGGTGACGTCAACCGTGTCGCAATCGATGCATGCCTGAGCCCGGCCGTTGGGTAGTTGCCGCGGTTGGCTTATGTACTGATTGCACTGAATGCACTGATTGCACCGACTGCAACAACCAATAACCCGTCGCTGCGGCTTATTTCATGTCAACGCCAATGCGTTCTGGAAAGTATTTTTAACATGGAAGACAGAACCATCGAGCTGGCCCTGCGCGACGATGCGGTGCGCGGCGATGCCGAAGCGCAAAACCGCCTCGGCATGCTCTACAGCAGCGGTAAGGGCCTGCCGCCAGACTGGCAGCAGGCCACCGGCTGGTTCCGCCGAGCTGCCGAACAGGGCCATGCCAGTGCCCAGTTCAATCTCGGCCTCGTCTATGGTAACGGCCAGGGCGTGCGGCAGGATTTGCAACAGGCCCTGGTCTGGTACCGCAAGGCGGCGCACCAGGGACATGCTAAGGCCCAGTTCAATCTCGGCCTGATGTTCGACAATGGGCAAGGCGTGCCACAGGATTATGAACAGGCGCGTGCCTGGTACAACGAAGCCGCCGTGCAGGGACACGCAGGTGCGCAAAACAATCTGGGCCTGATGTTCGTCAACGGCCATGGGGTGCGCCGCGATTATCATACGGCGATGGACTGGTTTCGCAAGGCCGCCGAGCAGGGAGACGCGGCCGCGCAAAACAACCTCGGCATGATCTTCGGAAATCAGAATGACGTGCCGCAGGATTTTGGCAAGGCACTGTTCTGGTACCGCAAGGCTGCCGATCAGGGCTATGCGAATGCCCGGTTCAACCTCGCGACGCTGTATGAGAACGGCGAGGGCATCGCCCAGGATTATGTGCAGGCACTGTTCTGGTATCGGGCGGCCGCCGCACAGAATCACGCCAAGGCGCAATTCAACCTGGGCTTGCTGTACGACCTCGGCCGCGGGGTGCCGGCGGACGCCCAGCAGGCAATGTCGTGGTACCGGCAGGCCGCCGAGCGGGGGCATGCACGGGCGCAGTTCAACCTCGGCATGCGTTACGACAGCGGGCAGGGCGTAGCGCAGGATTACCAGCAGGCGCTGTCGTGGTATCGACGCGCCGCCGAACAGGGCCATGCGCGCGCGCAGTTCAATCTCGCCCTCATGTATCTGGTCGGCCATGGCGCCACGGCGGATCTGGTGCTGGCATACAAATGGTTCACGCTGGCCGAGAGCACGTCCGGCGCCGGCGAGCTTGGCGACAAGTCGGTGCGGTACCGGCATCTGGCGGAAGCGCGGATGACCGCGCAGCAATTGGAGCAGGGCGGTGCCATGGTGCAGGAGTGGCGCCAGAGGCAGGCATCATAGCGAGCACCGCCTGAATCGAGGCTAGCGGTTGTGGGCGCTCGCCGGTGCGCCGCTCCTGGCATCTTGGACCAGCGTGAAGATACTGACGTTCTTCGACAACGGTTCGGCCTGCTCGTGCAGGTTTTCGGTGGCGGCGGTTTGCTCGACCTGATTGCTTTGATGGTTTAGCGCGGTTAGCGCCGGATAAAAACCACATCCCAGACGCCGTGTCCGAGCCGCAAACCGCGGTTCTCGAACTTGGTCACCGGCCGATAATCAGGGCGCGCTGCAAAACCGTCCGCGGAATTTTTCAAGGCTGGCTCGGCCGACAGCACTTCCAGCATCTGCAGCGCATATTCTTCCCAGTCGGTCGCGCAATGCAGGTAACCGCCGGGCGCGATGCGCGAGGCCAGCAACTGCACGAACGGCGCCTGGATCAGCCGCCGCTTGTTGTGCCGCGCCTTATGCCATGGATCGGGGAAGAACACGTGGACACCGGCCAGCGAGGCTGGCGCGATCATGTTGGTGAGCACCTCAAACGCATCGTGCTGAATCAGGCGCAGATTCTGCAAGCCCTGTTCCCCGATTTGCTTCAACAGGCTGCCGACGCCGGGCGTATGCACCTCGACCCCGATGAAATTCTTGTCCGGCATGCTAGCCGCAATCTTCGCGGTAGTTTCGCCCATGCCAAAGCCGATTTCCAGGATGGTCGGCGCACTGCGTCCAAACGCCTGATCGCAGGCCAGCGGCGCCTTCGCATAGGGGATGCAGAACTGCGGCCCCAGTTCGTCGAGTGAGCGGGCCTGTGCGGTGGACAGCCGGCCGGCGCGCGTGACGAAGCTGCGGATACGGTGCTCGGTTGGGTCGTAAAACAAGGGCTTGCCGGCGTCGTTGGCGGGTTTGTGGTCTGACATGGCGATCTGCGTTTTGTTTGCTAAAAAGGCATTTTATTGGCACCAATAAAAAAGGCACCGGCGTCGGTGCCCTGATGGTCGCTGCAATGTGCTGGAGCGGGTGAAGGGAATCGAACCCTCGTCGTAAGCTTGGGAAGCTTCTGCTCTACCATTGAGCTACACCCGCGACCCCTGAATTCTACGCGGGTTTGCGACGGATTGGCAAACTTGCCAAGTGCCGGGTGTGTTGGGACATGACAGGAATGGAGCGTGGCGGTGGTTGGTATGGCGCGCTCCTAGTGCAATTAACTTGCCTGCAGAGGGGTAGCTGGCGCCGCTTCATGCGCGGTGCGATGGAACAGATGCGGCTTCTTTGCGCCTGCGATCTAGCCTGAACGGATGAGGGTAATCGTTCGCCGGCAAGCCAATCACCTGGTAAGCGCGCAGATAAGACTACGCAGTAAAGGGCCGCCTCACCTGCTGGTCTGGCCCGGTCTTAGCGTCATAAGCAATTGCGACTTATTGCTAACCGAAAGCTTTTCGTAACAAGATTTCACATACGAGCGTACGGTAGCCGGGCTGAGGTTCAAGGTTTTCGCGATCTCCTTATAGGAGAGTCCCGTAGCGTAACGCTCGGCTACCGCGCGTTCACGATTTGACAGCGCACCGCGCGGGCCCGCGCTGATCGACACCCGCACGGTGCCCGGCGCACTGCCGCGTACAGGGTCGATCGCGATCTTCGCTGTGGCTGCATGCGGCCCGCTAAATCCAGCGCCTTGTGACGGCGTCAGCGCAATCTGTTTGCCGTTCCAGTTTGGCCACGCGGCGTACATCGTGCTTAGAAAATGGTCGTCGGCGCAAATCAGTCGGCCGTCGGCAGCCAGCAGTGCGCTCGGCTGCCCGCTGTCCGCAGGAGCCTCGCGCCAGCTAGTGTTCCATGCCTGCATCAGGTGCGGCATGATCAACTCTTTCAGGTCACGCTCGCGTTGACTAAAAGGCGGCGCCGATTCTGGCCTGAACAGCGAGATGAATTGCACCAGCGTGCCAGTCTTGTCGTTGACGACGGTGGACAGCGCCGAGTGTAGCCCGTGACGCGCATCGAAGCGGCGCAGATCGCGGTCCGGACTATGGCCTGACTTGAGCGCAGTCACGCCGGGGTGGCCGACCACACTCTCGCGCAGATCGTCGCGCGGACAAATCGCTTCCCATTCCTGGACGAAGCTGTTTTTCAAGCCGTAGCATGCGCTGTGCAGCACCGTCGCCGCGCCGTCTTCCATTGTCGCCACGCCCCACCACGCGGCTGCAAATGGAATCTCGTCTCGCAAGCGCGTGACGGCCCAATCCTGGAAGCGTGCAGCCTGCAGTGCTTGCGATGCATCGTGCAACTCGAACACTAGCCGACCAAAACTGTTCAGATTCATTGCAAACCTCATTGCAGCACACATTGATTGCTGGTCGACCGGAGCGCGTCGGCTAGCTCCATTCGCCGCCTACCCGCAACTGCGGGGTACCGCCGCCGATTGTGCCAGAACATAATTGGTGCGGCAAATAGTTCAATTCCGGATAGATCGCCCTCAGGCAAAACAATCGGAATCAACTTGCGCGCTGCCGCCAGTGTCAGATACAGCGAAACCTGGTTTTCGCGGTTTTATGAGAGCTGTCTGATGGTCGGCACGCGTATCGCGCTGTGCAGTGCTTATCCCCGGAGACGCTGGGCTGGTGTGGCTTATGCTGCGCTGGCGCAGGGGGTTTTAAAAAAATAAGGAGCAACACCATGACACTCTCGCAGTTATCACGATGCATGATCAAGAACCCTGTGCGCATGCTGCAAGCCATTGCCCATCGGGCCGCGGTGCCGTTGATCGCGTTCGGGTTGGCGGGATGTACCAATTCGTCCGGCCCCGATGTGGCGGATGCGGTCTACCGCAACGGCTACGTGTATACGGTGGACGCCGACGATTCCGTGCAGCAGGCATTGGCCGTGCGCGACGGCCGAATCATTTACGTTGGAACCAATGAGGGCGCCAGCCAATTGATCGGCACCAATACCAAGGTCACCGATCTTGGCGGGCGCATGCTGATGCCGGGCCTGATCGACGCACATATGCATCCAATGTTTGGGGGCGCTGCATTGCGCATGTGCAATCTCGAATTTGCGGCGCTGACCATTGCCGAGTTTCAGGCACGGATTCAAGCGTGTCTGGATGCGTCTGCCGAGAATGAACCCGACGGCTGGCTCAATGTAACGGGCTGGTACCGGCAAGCGATGTTGCCGAAGGGAACGGACCCCACGCGCGCGACGCTCGACGCGTTGCGTACCAAGCGTCCGATCATGGTCCAGTCCAGCGACGGTCATACCGTGCTGGCGAACTCGCGAGCGATCCAGTTGGCCGGAGTCACCGAGGCAACGCCGAATCCGGCGGGCGGGAGCATCATTCATGACGCGACTGGCGCCCCATCCGGGATCTTTGAGGATGAGGCCGGACCGCTGATCAAAGGTGCCCAACCTCCACCCTCTGCCAAGGATGACATTGCTAGTGTCAATGCAGCGATGGACGCGTTGCGCAAACAAGGTGTCACGACGTTTTTCAACGCGCTCACCGATGAGCCTCAGCTCACCGCGTTTGCCGCGGTTCAGCGCAATGGCATGCTTACTGCGCGCGGTTACTTCGCCCCGCTCATTAACGCCGAGCTGGCGACCAAACCTGCGGACGCGGTGGCATGGCTGAAAGACTTGGCGGCACGGTTCGACCAAGGCCCGCCCGATGTGAAGCCGGCCATCGCCGTGCGCCATGCCAAGCTGTTCATGGATGGTGTGGCGCAGGCTCCGGCGCAGACCGCCGGGCTGCTTGAACCCTATCTCGTGAATCAGGGCACCGATACGCATCCCGATTTTGTGTCCGGGACCAATAGCGGGCAAATCTATCTGCCGCCCGACGTACTGAAGCCGATGGTGGTTGCGCTGGCAAAAGCAGGATTCGATCCGCACATCCATGCGATCGGTGATCGGGCAGTGCGCCAGACCTTGGATGCGATCAGCGCAATGCGAGCGCAGGTACCGAACCCGAATATTCGGCCCGCCGTGGCGCACGTCGAGATCACCGATCCCGCCGAATATCCGCGCTTCGCCCAGTTGAACGCGACTCCCGTGATGTCTTTTCAGTGGGCCAAGCCGGGCCCCGATTCGATCGACGCCACCAAGGACTTCCTGGGCCCGGTCCGTTTCGGACGGATGGAACCGGAAGGGAGCTTGTATGCTGCCGGAGCCCGCATCGCCTTTGGCAGCGACTGGCCGGTTGATCCGCTCAATGAGTGGTTTGCGCTGAAGGTCGGCGTCACGCGGACCAACGATCCGGCCTTGGCAGATAAGTACCCGGGTCGGCTGAACGATGAAATGGGGCTATTGCGCAAGGCCGCACTGCGCGCCATCACCATGAACTCGGCCTACACGTTACACCTTGAGCAGGATGCCGGCTCGCTGGAAGTGGGCAAGTTAGCCGACCTGATCATCCTGGACAGCAACTTCTTCACCATCGCGGAAGAACAGATTGCCAACATCAAGGTCCTGATGACCGCCGTGGGCGGCAAGGTGGTGTACCAAGCTGACGGTTTTCACTGAGGAATGGTCAAGGAATGGTTAAGGAATGAATGGTCCGTCGTCACAGCTGATTCATCGCGGCTCCGATAACCATCCCTGCTCCCGATCCTGCCTCGGAAATCGCCCTGGTTGCCCCGGCATGCGTGCCGGGGTGGGGGCAATCCATGGGGCAATTCATGCTTGATGCCCGCGAGAAGCAAGGGTCCAGGCTTCCCGCGAGACATGGCGGCATCACCAAATCCGCTACCGATCCCTATAATTCGGTAGTCTTGTTTCAGCGGCCGCCTGGCCCCTAGCTCTCCGATTTCGGCGCCCTGTTTTTCCACAACGCAATTGTCGCGCCGGTCGGATCGGTAATGACGCTCATCCAGCCATGCTCGCCGACCTCCATCACGTCTTGACACACCGTTGCGCCCAGGGACTTGGCCTTTTCGGTGCTGGCCTTGATATCGTCCACGCCGACGTACGCCATCCAGTGGGGCGGTGTGCCAGGCGCCTCGCTGGTCATCATGCCGCCGCCGGTGCCCTCGCCGACACTGATCATCGTGTACGAACTTCCGCCCGGCATGGGCACATCTTCCAGCTTCCAGTCGAATAGCGCCGCATAAAATTGCTTTGCCTTGGCCAGATCACCGGTATGCAATTCAACGTGGACGAATGGGTTTGCCATGGTCTGTTTCCTTAGGTCAATTGTTAAATGAAGGGAATGCTCATTTCCGTTTTTTCTTGAATCGGGTGATCGCACCCAGCAGGCGCGACACATGACCGACGTAGGAATTTATTCGCCGCAAAAAGAACTGCGCGGCAAATTCGTCATCGCGATGGTGACGATCGGTGAAGTGTACGGAGCGCACGGGGTCCAGTCTAATCCCGCAGCGAATGATGTTGACCTGGATCAATCGGCAACATCGGAACTTACAGCGAGAAATCTTCGGCTAGCGGACTGGCTTCACAGCCCACAACTGAGTTTGATCGATCGGAAGGTTTGGCTCGGGCGCAAGGCTGACCTTATGATTGCGGTTGAGATATCGCAGCGGGCATAGTATTGGATGCCGCGACATTGAAGCTTGCCATTTCCAAAATGCCAACTAAGCTTGTAAAAACTGCGCTCACGTCTTGTTGCTGCGGATCAAGAAAGGCCTGCACGGTTCGCCTATGATCAACAATCATGTCTGGTTGACGCAATCAATACATGCTTGAATTCGGCGGCGCCGACAACGCATCACCAGTTGCAGAATGATTCGTTTTAGATGGCGCATACTAGTCGTTAGCATGAGCGCCTGTTCAACCGACAAGGTGCGAGGGGAGGTAAGGCATGCAGATGATGTCACGTCAAATGGGTGCGAACACCCGAAAAAATCCGGCGGTGCTGTCGCTCATCGGCAATACGCCCTTGATCGAGGTCACCCGCCTCGATACCGGCCTATGCCAGCTGTTTCTGAAGCTGGAGTCGCAAAATCCCGGCGGCTCGATCAAGGACCGCATTGGGCTGGCGATGATCGAGGCCGCCGAAAGCGATGGACGCTTGCAGCCGGGCGGTACGGTGGTGGAGGCGACTGCCGGCAACACCGGACTCGGGCTGGCGCTGGTCGCGCGTGCCAAGGGCTACCGCGTGGTGCTGGTGGTACCCGACAAGATGTCGACCGAGAAAATCCTGCATCTGAAAGCGATGGGCGCGGAGGTGCATTTGACGCGCTCCGACGTCGCCAAGGGCCACCCGGAGTATTACCAGGATTACGCGGCAAGACTCGCGAAGGAAATCCCGGGCGCCTTCTTCACCGATCAATTCAACAATCCGAGCAATCCGCTGGCGCATCAGCGCACCACCGCGCCGGAGATCTGGGAGCAGACCGGGCACCGGCTCGACGCCATCGTGTGCGGCGTCGGCTCGGCCGGCACCATCACCGGATTGACGCGCTTTTTTCGTGAACAACAACCTGCGC
Organism: Pseudundibacterium arcticum; assembly: GCF_042646465.1. Taxonomy (NCBI): domain Bacteria; kingdom Pseudomonadati; phylum Pseudomonadota; class Betaproteobacteria; order Burkholderiales; family Oxalobacteraceae; genus Pseudundibacterium; species Pseudundibacterium arcticum. Next base: position 71,799 of record NZ_JBHRTP010000072.1, on the reverse strand, counting down.
TGGAATTCGTGCTGGCCGACCCCAAAGGCTCGATCCTCGCGGATTATGTTGCGACCGGCAAGGTATCGGACACCAGCGGCTCGTGGGCGGTAGAAGGCATTGGTGAAGACTTCGTGCCGGCGATTGCGGACTTGTCGGCGGTCAAACATGCGTACACCATCGACGATGCCGAAAGCTTCGGCACCGCGCGCGAGTTGCTGCGCGCCGAAGGTATCCTGGGTGGCTCGTCGACCGGTACCTTGCTGGCGGCGGCGCTGCGCTATTGCCGCGCGCAGACCACGCCCAAGCGCGTCGTGACTTTTGTGTGCGACACCGGCACCCGTTACCTGTCGAAGCTCTACAACGACAACTGGATGTTCGATCAGGGATTGCTGAAGCGTGAAACTTTCGGCGACCTGCGCGATATCATCGGCCGCCGCTTCGATGAGGGTGCAGTCATCAGCGTCACCGCCGGCGATACCTTGATGACCGCGTTCAATCGCATGCGCAATGCCGAGATATCGCAATTGCCGGTGATGCATGACGACGAGATCGTCGGCATCATCGACGAGTCCGATTTGCTGCTCAAGGTCGAGTCCGACGCCGGCCTGTTCCGCAGCCCGGTCGCTGACACGATGACGCGCCAGATCGAGACCCTGGCGCCTACGGCCGGTCTGGAAACCTTGCGCGCCACGCTGGACCGCGGCCTGGTAGCGATCATTGAAGATGACCACCATTTTTACGGCCTGATCACCCGCTTCGACCTACTCAATCATTTGCGCAGGACCATATCGTGACCACCCGTTCAGAAACGCCCGATCAGCCGGAATCCACGTCGGCAACAAAATCCGCAACAAATTCGCCGACTAAATCCGCGATTAAATCCGTGACTGAGTCCGCCAGGCACTTTGCCACACGCGTGATCCACGCCGGTCAATCGCCGGACCCGTCGACCGGTGCGATCATGCCGCCGATCTATGCGACCTCCACTTTTGTGCAGGACAGTCCGGGTGTGCACAAGGGGCTGGACTACGGCCGCTCGCACAATCCGACGCGCTGGGCGCTGGAGCGTTGCGTGGCGAACCTCGAAGGCGGCGCGCAGGGGTTTGCGTTCGCGTCGGGCCTGGCGGCGATTGCGACCGTGCTCGAGATCGCCGACGCCGGCGCGCATATCATTGCCGGCGACGACATGTATGGCGGCAGTTATCGACTGTTCGAACGGGTGCGCAAACGCAGCGCCGGGCTGCGTTTCAGCTACGTGGACCTGACCAATCCCGACAACCTGCTGGCCGCGATCCGGCCCGACACCCGTATGGTATGGGTCGAAACGCCGACCAATCCGATGCTGAAGCTGGCCGACCTGCAGGCGATTGCAACCATCTGCCGCGAGCGCGGCATCATCGCCGTGGCTGACAACACTTTCGCTAGCCCACGGATACAACGCCCGCTGGAATTGGGATTCGATATCGTGGTCCATTCGACCACCAAGTACCTGAACGGGCACTCCGACATCATCGGCGGCATCGCGATCGTCGGTGGCGAGCCGCATCAGGCGGCGTGGCGCGAGCAACTGGCATTCCTGCAAAATTCGGTCGGTGCGATCGCCGGCCCGTTCGATAGTTTCCTGGCGCTGCGCGGCGTCAAGACGCTGGCCTTGCGCATGGAACGGCACTGCCAGAGCGCGCTGGCACTGGCTACCTGGCTGGAGACCGAACCGAAAGTCGCGCGGGTCTACTACCCGGGGCTGGCGTCGCATCCGCAGCATGCGCTCGCAAGACGCCAGATGGATGGCTTTGGCGGAATTATCTCGATCGAACTGAAAACCGATCTGGCCGGGGCACGGCGCTTTCTGGAACGATGCGAGGTGTTTGCATTGGCGGAAAGTCTCGGCGGCGTGGAGAGCCTGATCGAACACCCGGCCATCATGACCCATGCCACCATCCCGGCAGAGCAACGCGGCGTGTTGGGCATTAGCGATTCGCTGATCAGGTTATCGGTGGGCATCGAAGATCTCGACGATTTGCGTGCCGATTTGCGTAGCGCACTGGATGCGATATAGCGCTAGTCGGAGTGCCACCGCTATCGATTATTTCTGAGGCATAAGGATGCGCAAGACGGCGCTGCTCCTGTGACACGTACTAGGGAGTAATCACATTCAATTCGCACACCAAAATTAAATGTCAACACGCGCTAGACCATTCTTGAAAAAAACTGCCACGCGGCAATCATCCGGTTCGGCCGCACAGTCTCTTGCGCGATGTCACGTCGGCCGCATTGGTGCGGCGTAAAGTCGAATTCGTCATCAATTTTCTGTGTTGCGCCGGGCGATTTGAATCTCCTGAAGCTGCGCTTGTTGGTGTGAAATCTATCCGAGCCGGCACAGAGTAAATCCCGAATCGAGGTGTCTCATGGTTACACGAGGATTGTTGGTCCGCTTGGAAGCGCGCCATGGCAAGGATGCGGAGGTAGAAGATTTTCTGCGCTCGGCGTTACCGCTGGCACGGCAGGAAGTGACCACGGTCGCGTGGTTCGCGATCCGTTTCGGGCGCTCCGAGTATGGCATTTTCGATGTCTTTCTCGATGATGCAGGCAGGGACGCACATCTTGCAGGCCCGATTGCACAGGCCCTGATGGCGCAGGCAGACGCGCTGTTCGCCAAGCCGCCGCAAATCCACAAGCTCACCGTGTTGGCCGATAAGCTGCCGGTCGGCGCGGCGCCATCGGCGACCAAGGCATTGTTGCTGACCTTCAAGGCCAAGGGCGGCCACACGTCAGAGGTGGAGCAGTTTCTGCGCGATGCAAAAGCCCACGTGCAGTCGGAGGAGGGCACCACGTCGTGGTTCGCGATTCATCTCGATGATGGCGACTACGGCATCTTCGACGTGTTTCCCGATAATGGTGCCCGCTTCACGCATCTGATCGGGCATGTGCCGAGGGAACTGGCCAAGCATGCGCTGTCGCTGCTGGGCAGCATGCCGGAGCTGGAGCTGATCAATGTCATCGCAGAAAAAACCTGATGCCACTGACGTATGAAGCCAAGGTACAGCTGCGGCAACCTGGCGCCTGGAAGGGCTTATTTGGCCACTCAAAAGCTTTTTGAACGTTAACCTGACAAAGCCATAAAATCGCCTAAACTTAATATCCCGGCGCTGGAGGGTGCGCGCGGCAATCTTGGTATTGCCTGAAGCAACTTGGCGTTGCCTTTTGTGCTCGAGGAAGGCATAGACAACAAGGAGAACGAGATGGCACTACGTATCAATGACGAAGCACCGGATTTCACCGCGGAGACGACAGAGGGAAAAATTCGCCTCCATGAATGGATAGGCGACGGCTGGGCGATTCTGTTTTCCCATCCCAAGGATTTCACCCCGGTATGCACCACTGAGCTGGGCTATATGGCTAGCTTGAAGCCGCAGTTCGACAAGCGCAACTGCAAGATCATCGGCCTCTCCGTCGATCCGGTGGACGATCACGCCAAATGGGTCAAGGACATCGAGGAAACGCAGGGCCACGCGGTCAATTATCCGCTGATCGGCGATCCCGAACTCAAGATCGCGAAACTCTACGACATGTTGCCCGCAGATAGCGGCGACAGCGCGAAGGGCCGCACCCCCGCCAACAATGCGACCGTGCGCTCGGTTTTCGTCATCGGGCCGGACAAGAAAATCAAGCTGATGCTGACCTATCCCATGAGCACCGGCCGCAATTTCGACGAGGTGCTGCGGGTGCTGGATTCGATTCAGTTGACTGCAACGCACAAGGTCGCCACGCCGGTCAATTGGAAGCAGGGCGAGGACGTCATCATCATCCCGTCAGTTTCCGACGAGGAGGCGAAGCAGAAATTCCCTCAAGGCTGGAAGGCGCCCAAGCCCTATCTGCGCATCGTGCCGCAGCCCAAGTAGCGTTCGATATTTTGGGCTTCCCCTAACCCGTATTGGGCGCTACCAGCGCCCAATACGGGTTACTCATAACTTGCTTTTCATTTAATTCCCACTAGTGCAGTGCTTCGTTTCATCTTCGACGTCTTTCCGGACAATGGCGGCCGCTTCGCCCATCTGGCCGGCCACGGTCCGCGGGAACTGGCGAAGCACGCGCTGTCATTGCTGGGCAGCATGCCGGACCTCGAGATACTGAACGTGCTGGCAGAAAAGCGTTAGGAACTACCGCAGCCGCCGTCAACCGCGCAATGGTGGCCGGACGGCCGCGCCGGGGCGTTGCGTTACACCAGTGGCATGCGCGGATCGTACTTGACTTCGCGCAGCACGATCGACGACCGCACATGGGCCACGCCCGGTAACCGGAACAGTACGCTGTTGAGCATCGCATCGTAGGACTTGATGTCGGTGGTGATCACTTTCAGTACGTAATCGGCGGTGCCGGTGGTGCTGTAGCACTCGGTGATCTGGGGGCAGGCAGCAACCCCCCGCTCAAAATCGGCGACGGTTTTTTCACTGTGGCCGGTCAGGTTGATTTCCACCAATACGCAATTCATCAGGCCGACCTTGTCGCGGTCCACCAGCGCGGTGTAGCCCTTGATCACACCTGTGTTTTCCATGTCCTTGACCCGTTTCCAGCACGGCGTGCTGGTGAGGCCGATATGTTGCGCAATCTGCTGAATGGTTTGGCGGGCGTCGCGCTGCAGTTCGGAAAGAATACGGATGCTGAAGGCGTCTAAGGAGGACATGAGGGGCTCTGTTCGGTGCGCGAAAAGAAAATTATCCTCCAATACCCCAATTCATGGGGAAAATAAGAAATTATTTCTCTGTCGACGAGCATAGACTTTGTCCATATAAACAGAATATAGATTGCGTGTTATGGATCAGAGACAGATGGATGAGACACAGATGGAAGAGACCCAGTTTCGCGCCGATTACAAATTGTCGGACAACCTGCAGGCCAGCAGCGGCCAGGTATTCCTGACCGGTACCCAGGCGCTGGTGCGGCTGCCGCTGATGCAAAAGGCGCTGGACGTGGCTCAGGGCTGGAATACTGCCGGCTTTATCAGCGGCTATCGCGGTTCGCCGCTGGGCATGGTCGATCAGGCCCTGTGGAAGGCGAAGAAAGCGCTCGGTGAGCAGAAAATCGAGTTTCTTCCGGCCATTAATGAGGAACTGGGCGCCACCGCCGTGCTCGGTTCGCAACAGATTGAATCCGATCCGGATCGCACCGTCGATGGCGTGTTCGCCTACTGGTATGGCAAGGGCCCCGGCGTCGATCGTGCCGGCGACGCGCTGAAACATGGCAACGCCTATGGCTCGTCGCCCAAGGGCGGGGTGCTGATCGTGGCCGGTGACGACCACGGCTGCGTGTCGTCATCGATGCCGCATCAGAGCGATCGCGCATTCCAGGCCTGGAGCGTGCCGACGGTGACGCCGGCCAGCGTCGCCGAATATCTTGAATTCGGCCTGTACGGCTGGGCCCTGTCGCGCTTTTCCGGCGCGTGGGTTGGCTTGACCGCATTGTCGGAGGTGGTCGAGAGCGGCATGACGGTCGACCTGGATGACACCAATGCCCGCGTCGCAGAGTGGAAGTCGGCCGACGAAGTGCGCGCTGTCAGCGGTTACGCCGAACCGGCCGACGGCCTGCATTACCGCTGGCCGGATCTGCCGTCGCTAAAGATCGAGGCGCGCCTGGAACACAAGCTCGACGCGGTCAGGGCGTTTGCGCGCGTCAACAGCATCGACCGCCACATCATCACCGCGCCGCACGCCACCCGCGGCATCATCACCTGCGGCAAGGTGCATTACGACCTGATCGAAGTATTGCGCCGGCTCGGCCTGTCGCTCGACGAGCTGGCCGCGGCCGGCATCCGGCTGTACAAGGTCGGCCTGTCGTATCCGCTCGAAGCGGGCCGCATGCTCGACTTCGCGCGCGGTCTGGAACAGATTCTGGTGATCGAAGAAAAAGCGCCGATCGTCGAAGGCCAGTTGCGCGAGCTGTTCTACAACGGCATCGACGGGGTGCGTCCGGTCATCAGCGGCAAGCAGGACGCGCATGGCAAGACGCAGATTTCATCGCTCGGCGAGTTGCGCCCGTCGCGCCTGATCGAGCTGGTCGCCAACTGGCTGGCCGAGCACAGTGCGGCGCTGGACCGGCGCCAGAATGTGACCGATTTCATGCTGCCGTCGCTGCTGTCGAACGCCGGCGATGCGGTCAAGCGGGTGCCGTACTTCTGCTCCGGCTGTCCGCACAACACCTCGACCAAGGTGCCGGAAGGCTCGCGCGCGCAGGCCGGTATCGGCTGCCACTTCATGGCGAGCTGGATGGACCGCGAAACGACCGGCCTGATCCAGATGGGCGGCGAGGGCGTCGACTGGGCCGCGCACGGCCGCTTCACCAAGGTGCCGCACGTGTTCCAGAATCTGGGCGACGGCACCTATTACCACTCCGGCTATCTGGCGATCCGACAATCGGTCGCCGCCAAGTCGAATATCACCTACAAGATCCTGTACAACGACGCCGTCGCGATGACCGGCGGCCAACCGATCGATGGCAGCATTTCGGTCGACCAGATGGCGCGCCAGGTCGAGGCTGAAGGCGTCAAGGCGCTGGCGATCGTGTCCGACGACATCAGCAAATACGCTGCGATCAAGCATAAGTTTCCGGCCTACACCAGCTTCCACGAGCGCGGCGAGCTGGATCAAGTGCAACGCACCATGCGCGAGATCGCCGGTGTCACGGTGCTGATCTACGAGCAGACCTGCGCCGCCGAAAAGCGCCGCCGCCGCAAGAAAGGCGAGCTGGTCGATCCGCAAAAACGCCTGTTCATCAACCAGTCGGTGTGCGAAGGCTGCGGCGATTGCGGCACGCAATCGAACTGCCTGTCGGTGCTGCCGCTGGAAACCGAATTCGGCCGCAAGCGCACCATCGATCAATCGAGCTGCAACAAGGATTACTCGTGCGTCAATGGTTTCTGCCCGAGCTTCGTCAGCGTACTCGGCGGCAAGCTGCGCCAGCGCAGCGGTGCCTTGCGCGACGCCGGCAGCGCCGGTAGCGACGCCCTGGCGCAATACATCGACCAGCTGCCGCAACCGGCTGCCCATGTCTGGACCGGCCCCTACGACATGCTGGTGACCGGTGTCGGCGGCACCGGTATCGTTACGGTCGGCGCGCTGATCACGATGGCGGCCCATCTGGAGCATAAGCACGCCAGCGTGCTCGACTTCATGGGCTTCGCGCAGAAGGGCGGCTCGGTGCTGTCGTTCGTGCGTTTCGCGCAGGACCGCGTGCATCTGAACCAGGTCCGCATCGATACCCAACAGGCGGACGCCTTGCTCGCGTGCGATCTGGTGGTCGGCGCCTCGAATGACGCACTGCAGACCGTGCGCCACGGTCGCACCCGCGTGCTGGCCAATATGCACGAGATCCCGGTATCGGAATCGATCCATAATCCGGACGCCGAACTGCACGTCGACGCGTTGCTGGAGAAGATCACCCACGCGGCCGGCGAACAGCAGATCGAGACGCTCGATGCCCAGGCACTGGCCACCCAATTTCTGGGCGACTCGATCGGCGCCAATATCCTGGCGATGGGTTTCGCATGGCAGTGCGGCATGATCCCGCTGGGATTGAAAGCCATGCTGCGTGCGATCGAGCTCAACAATGTGGCGGTCGACATGAATAAGATGGCATTCAACCTCGGTCGCCTGGCCGCCGCCAACCCGCAGGCGCTGGACCAACTGGCCGGAATCGATGCCCAGCAACAGCCGGTCAGCATGACGCTCGACCAACTGATTGTGCATCGTGTCGCCCATCTGACGGCCTACCAGAACGCCGCCTATGCGCAGCGCTATGTGGCGCTGGTCGAGCAGGTGCGCCGCGCCGAGCAGCAGGCGGTCGGCCAGGACGGCGAACTGGGACTGACGCGCAAGGTCGCGCACAATTTCTCGAAACTGATGTCCTACAAGGACGAGTATGAGGTCGCGCGGCTGTACACCGACGGCAGTTTCCGCAAGCAGCTCGAGAGTCAGTTTGAAGGCGACTTCACGCTGGAATTCCACATGGCGCCGCCGGTGGTCGCCAAATCCGGCGCCAACGGCGGCGCACCGCGCAAACGCCGCTTCGGCCCGTGGATGATGTCGGCGCTGCGCGTGATGGCCAAGGCCAAGGGTTTGCGCGGTAGCTGGCTCGACGTGTTCGGCAAGACCGAAGAGCGTCGCATGGAGCGCGCGCTGATTGGCGCCTACCAAAGCCGGATACAGGAATTGCTGCCGCAGATCACGCCAGACAATCTGTCGCTGGCAGTCGATATCGCGGCGATCCCTGAACGGATCCGCGGTTACGGCCATATCAAGCTCGATAATGTGAGCCTGGCCAAGGAACGCGAGGCGGCACTGCTGCATCGCTTCGACCCGAAGCGCTATGCGCGCCCGAAGGCTGGCAAGAGCGTGATTGCCGGCCAGTTCAAGGGGATCCCGGTGACCAGTGGCGATGCCAGATAAGCTGTGTGGGCGCCGTAGTGCGGTGGCTTCGACCCCATGAAAAAGGCGCTCGATCGAGCGCCTTTTTCAATCCACTGGTTAAGTTCGTTGGAATTATTGGTGTCGTCGTCCCAGCGAACGCTGGGACCCAGCGTCGTACCTGCCGCATGTATATCGGCCTCACCTCTCAATCAAATCGATAAAGAGTCGTGCATGAAATGAAGGTTTACGATGTGTTACCGACGCCACTGGGTCCCAGCGTGGCCGCAGGCCAGTTTATCCTGAGCTTGTCGAAGGGCTGGGACGACCGCAAGGTTTTGACCGGTACCAAATGAACGAACTCCGGTGACGTAGTCGTAGGAGCCTGTCGGACTTACGGAGAATCGGCTGCAAAATTACCTGAACGGTCCATATTTCACCGGCCTTTTGGTCAATAGCTCGCTATTGACGCTGCAAACCCGGCAAAATCTGTCCTCGTTCAGCTAATTTTTCGCTTCGATTCCGTAAGTCCGACAGGCTCCTAGGTCTCTTCCACCGACTCCCACGCATTGCCGCTGCGCCTGTTTAGCATGTTCCGGTACGAGCGCCCGGCCAGCCAGCAGCCCAGACCGCACAGCCCAAAGCCGAGCTGACCGGCCGCCAGCCACAGCACCGAGTGCGACAGAAAGGGCGCGAACAGGCCCGACACCAGCGCGGCCAGCAGCGTCACTGCGAACGACTGGCAGGACGCGACGATGCCGCGGATGGTCGGAAACAGGTCGAGCACCAACAGCGTCGCGCCGGGTGCGACCATCGACATGCCGAAGGTATAAAAGAACAGTGGCATGACCGACCAGGGCAGTGCTGGCGGCAGGAAAGCGTGATAGATCACATTACATGAGGCCGCACCGATCAGAAACATGAAACCGATCAGCACCTGTTGCGGAATCCTGATCCTGCCGGCCAGCCGGTTGGCTGCCAGCGCACCACAAAAGATCCCGCTCACGGCCGGAATGAATTGCCAGCCGAACTGGTCGGCGCCCAGTCCGAGATGCTTGGTGATGAAGGTCGGCGCGGCCGCGACATACAGGAAAAGCCCGGCAAAATTGAAGGCGACGGTACCCGATTTCAGATGAAACAGCGGCGAACGAAACACGCGCTGGTAACTCTGGGCCAGCACGCGGGGGTTGAACGGCTGGCGCTTCACCGGTGGCAGCGTCTCCGGCAAATGCCGGTAGCAGTACCATAGCAAGATCACCGTGTAGCCAAACAGGAACAGGAAGATCGCGCGCCAGTCCAGCAGCTTGACGATCCAGCCGCCCAGGATCGGCGCAATCGCCGGCGCAATCGAAAAAATCATGGTCACCAGCGACAGCAGCCGGGCCGCTGCCGCGCCCGCATACAGGTCGCGGATGATGGCGCGCCCGATCACCGCGCCGGCGCCGGCTGACACGCCCTGCACCACGCGAAACACCCAGAGGTATTCGATGCTGTGCGAGGCGGCGCAGCCGAAAGTCGCAAGCGCAAAAACGGCCAGCGAACCGAGAATGATGTTGCGGCGTCCGAACGAATCCGACAAGGCGCCATGCCACAGCATCATCACCGCGAACGACAGCATGTAAGCCGTCAGCGTTTGCTGCACCTGCAGCGCATCGGTATGCAGCGACGCCTGAATATTGGGAAATGCCGGCAGGTAGGTGTCGACCGAAAACGGGCCAAGCATGGCCAAGCCGGCCAGCATCAGCGCCAGGGCGCTATTGCTGAGCAGGATCGCGGTACTTGGTCCGGTCGACAGCTGTTTATCTGAGTTCGAGGACACTGTGGCGGGTACTTTCAATGATTTTTCGGTTGAATATGAAGGAGGATGCTGCAGGCAATTCTTACCGCTCGCAAAGGATCAAGGATAGCGCAATCGCGCCGATGCCATCGTCGGGGGCCACCCGAATCAACGCGTATCAACGAGATTCACGACTCTTTTTGACGGCGCGGACGAAGTCCGGCAGACGTCGCCCACTGTGGTCGGGATAGGGAGCGCCATGGCCCATCGCGCGCAGTCGGTCGAGCCGGAACGAACGAAAATCGGAGCGCGTCTCGCACCATGCCGCGATCGACCAGCCGCCGCCCCAGAAATACAGGGCCAGCGGCCAGATGGTGCGCTGCGTATCGCGGTTCTGCGCATCGGTATAGTCGAGCTGTAGCTTGCGCCGCTGCGCAATCGCCTGACGGATCGCTTCCAGCCGTTCGCCATGCAACGGTTCGATATGAAAGCTCGGCGCAAACAGCGGGGTAGCCTCGACAAAATCGCGTTTGTCTTGCGGCAGGGCCAGCGTGATCTTGGCCAGCGCGGCCGCACCTGACGCCGCCAATTGCGGGCCGGCCCAGGCCTGCACCATGCGCATGCCAATGACCAGCGCGTCAATCTCGTCGGGCGAGAACATTAACGGTTGCAGATCGAAGCCGGCCTTGATCCGGTAGCCGACACCGGCCTCGCCTTCGACCGGCACGCCGGACAAGGAAAGGTCGCGCACGTCGCGGTAAATGGTGCGCTCGGATACGCTTAACCAGTCGGCCAGCTGCCTGGCCGTGGTCAGTCGGCGGCCACGCAGATACTGCGCGATCTGGAACAGGCGGTCGGCGCGGCGCATCGGTTCGTTGGCTTACGAAAAGAGCCGTTGAGGCGCAGCCGTTGTTTTAATAAAGCGTCCATCCACCGGCACGATCGTCAATGTCGATGGCGTGACACCTTCCAGGCAACGCACGTTGACCGCGGCCGTGGCAGCGCCGGCAGGGCTAGCGCCGACGCCGAACGGCGCGCAGCCACAGTCCGGGCAATAGTGATGCTTGATTGCGTGCTTGTTGAAGGTATAGGTCGCCAGCGCGTCTGCGGGGCTGGACAGCCGCAACTGCGCGCGCGCCAGGAACCACAGCAGATAACCTTTTTTGCTGCAATGTGAACAATTGCATTCGATCGCCTGGGTCAACTCACCTTCGACTTCAAACGCAATTTTCCCGCAATGGCATCCGCCTTGGTAAATCATGTGCGCTCCGTGGTATTGGTGATTGTGCCGCATTCGACCTGCCATTCTGGCAAATGGACCGGTCGCCGTCCAGTCCATTTGCCCTCGATGATTTAGGCCATCGCGTGCAGGGCCAGCCGGTTGCCTTCGGTATCGATGAAGTGGGCGATGTAACCGAGTTCGCGCGGCAATTCGGTTTTGCCCATCTGGATGCTGCCGCCGGCCGGCTCGATGCGGGCCAGTACCCGGTCGATCGATGGGCCGGCATCGAGGTAGATCACGGGGCCGTTGGCGCTCGGCCGGTAATGCTCGAACTGCGCGACGCAGCCGCAACCATCGCCGGTGGCATCGTGAAAAATGGCCATCTTGACCGGGCCGGTATCTTCCACTTTGAGCTCGGTTGCGAACAGGGTTTCGTAAAATGTGGTGGCGCGTTGGAAGTCGGCAGACGGGATTTCGAACCAGTTGATTCTTGTGTGCATGATGGTCTCCTGACGGTAGGCGTTGTGCATGCCGGATGGCATGCACGCATCATGCGCCGGCCCTCCTGACAGCGTTATGTCAGGAGGCTTGTCAGGATGGTGTGTGCGAATGGCTCAGATGGCCGGTCGGGATGGCGACCGAAGGCTGCGGTCTATACCGGTTTCGGCTTGGCTTCTTCGCGCCGGTTGAAGCCGGCCACCATGTCGAAGCGGAACAGCCGGCACTCCAGCGCGCCGTTGAAGAACGGCGTCTTGCGCGCTTCTTTCAGACGCAGCAGTTTCGGCAGACCGAGATCGGCGGTAAACAGGAATACCTGCCAGCCGGCGAAGCGCTGCTTGAGCGTGGTGCTGAAGGCGCTGTAGAATGCGGCGGCCATGTCGTCGGCCGGGACGGTACTATCGCCGCGCACGCCGATCCGCTCACCGTAGGGCGGGTTGGTCAGCATGATGCCGGCCGGTGCGCCTTCGGGAAGGTCGATCGCTTCGCGCGGCGGCTTGACTTCCTGCGCCTCGATCTGTTTCAGCGGCAGCTCGAACATGATGCCGGCGTTGCGCAAGTTGTCGCGCGCGATCGCGATCATGTCGCCCGAAATGTCACTGCCGAAAATGGTGGGCGTGGTCGGCAGCGGATTCGGCTTGAAACCGGTTTTAATGGCCAGCCATTGCGCGCTGTCAAAGTCGTGGAATTTTTCGAAGGCGAAACGGCGGCGCGCACCGGCCGGGATGCCGGCCAGCATCTGCGCCGCTTCCGCGAGAATGGTTCCGGAGCCGCACATCGGATCGAACAGCGTCATGCCCGGCTTCCAGCCCGATACGCGCAGCAGTCCCGCTGCCAGATTCTCGCGCAGCGGCGCGTCACCGGTCTCGTCGCGCCAGCCGCGCTTGAACAGCGCCTCGCCGGAGGTATCGAGATAGAGTGTGAAGTTGCGTGCATCGAGAAAGCCGACGATGCGCATGTCGGGTGCGCCGGTGTCGACTGAGGGCCGCTTGCCGAACTGATCGCGGAAGCGGTCGCAGATCGCATCCTTGATTTTCAGCGTGATGAATTCCAGGCTTTTGACCGGCGATTTGACGGCCGTGACATCGACCCGGATCGTGTGGTCGACGCCGAACCAGTCTTCCCATGGCTGCGCCAGGGTCAGGTCGTAGATGTCGTTCTCGTTGAGATAGCCGGCATGCGCCATGCGCATCAGCACGCGCGAGGCGATGCGCGAATGCAGGTTGAGCAGGTAGGCATCGGTCAACTGGCCCGAGCAATGCACGCCACCCGGCACCTGGTTGTGGACTTTCAGCGTCTTGCTGTGCAGCGCGATTTCGCCGATCTCTTCGGCCAGCGCCGCTTCCAGCCCGCGCGGGCAGGGACAAAAATAGGAATGTGAAATGTTGGCGGGAGAATGTGCTTGAGAATTGGCTTGAGACATGGGGGAACCTTTTATCCGTAGTAAATCGTATTGCGTGATGTTGCGTCTGCTTGTCTTGCTCGGTCCAGACCACAACATGGTATGCGGTCTTTTGGAACGAGAATTTCTGTAAATAATATACTGCGGCGTGTATTTTAAGAGGGCCAATAAAATCGCGGCCATGGCTCCTATTTTTGCCAATACTCCCCAAGATGGTGGATCGTAGTTTCAGCGGGCCGCTCGGGGCACTCTGCTATTTGGCAAACGCCCGTTCGACGAAATCGAGCCGGTCCTGGCCCCAGAATCCTTGGCCATCGACCACATACCAAGGCGAGCCGAACACATTGGCGGTCAGTGCATCGTCGGTGTAGCGCTCGTATTCTGCCTGCACGCTGGCGGTCTCCGAAGATTTCAGCAGCATCTTGCCGTCCAGTTCGCAGTCAAAGGCAATCCCGGCCAGCGTATCGGCGTCGGCAATATTTTTTTGCTCGACCCAGACCGCGCGCATGATGGCGCCACTGATGGTCAGCGCCATCTCGCCACCGTGCGCCAGCCGTATCGCAACGATCAGGCGGGCGGCGGCGTCGCCGGACACCGGAAAGAATTGCGGCTGCAGGTTCAGCGGCAACTGGAGATACTCGCTCCAGCGCTGCAATTCCTGCAGTCGGTGCGCCTGCCGTTGCGGCGCGCGTTGCGCCAGCGGCAAACCGCCGGACGCTGAAAATATCTTGCCGAGGTCGCAGGGTTTCGGCTCGACCTGCACAGCATGCGTTTTCGCCATCGCGACCAGTCGCGCGTGGCCGAGGTAGGCCCACGGTGATTGCGGCGCGAAATAATATTCACAAAGCTTGTTCATGGCGGGTCCAGTCCAGTTTCAGAACGGTTTGACGATCACCAGAATCACGATCGCCAGCAGCAGCACGACCGGCACTTCGTTGAACCAGCGAAACCAGGTATGACTGCGGGTATTGCGCGCATTTTCGAATTTTTTCAACAGCGCACCGCAGGCGTGGTGATATCCGATCAGCAGTAGCACCAACAGAAGTTTGACATGCAGCCATGCATTGCCCGGCCCTTTGCCGATGCCGTAACCGAGCCACAGCCACAGGCCGAATACGAGTGTCGGAATCATCAGCAACGACATGAAGCGGTACAGCTTGCGCGCCATCGTCAGCAGTCGTTCGGTCGCGACAGTTTCGGTTTCCATCGCCAGGTTCACCAGGATGCGCGGCAGGTAGAACAGGCCGGCGAACCAGGAGATGATGAAGACGATGTGCAGGGATTTGATCCAGAGCATGTAATTCCTTGTGAGCTTTTTGCTGGTTTTTCTTGCTTTTTTCCGCGCCGCTAAACACGCATCAGCGGCGTCTACACACGTACTTCGCCATGCCCCAGCACGACATACTTCAACGAGGTCAGGCCATCCAGTCCGACCGGTCCACGCGCGTGCAGCTTATCATTCGAAATGCCAATCTCGGCGCCAAGCCCATATTCGAAGCCGTCGGCGAAGCGGGTCGATGCATTCACCATCACCGACGCCGAATCGACTTCACGCAGAAAGCGCATCGCGCGGCTGTAATCTTCGGTCACGATGGCGTCGGTGTGTTGCGACGAATAATGGTTGATGTGCTCGATCGCTGCGTCCACATCGGCCACGACCCTGATGGCCAGAATCGGCGCCAGGTATTCGGTGCGCCAGTCTTCCTCGCTCGCGGCCGATAAATGCGGATAGCCGGACAGAATGCCACGCGCCTCGCCATCGGCACGTAATTCCACGTCTTTGGCGGCGTACAGTTTTGCCAGTTCAGGCAGCAGCAGTGGCGCAATGTTGCGCGCCACCAGCAGCGTTTCCATGGTGTTGCAGGTGCCATAGCGATGGCATTTGGCATTGAACGCGATGTCGAGCGCCTTTTTCTGGTCGGCCTTGTCGTCGATATACACATGGCAGATGCCGTCCAGATGCTTGATCATCGGCACCTTCGATTCACGCATCAGGCGCTCGATCAGGCCCTTGCCGCCGCGTGGCACGATCACATCGACGTATTGCGGCAGCGTGATCAGCTCGCCGACCGCGGCGCGATCGGTGGTCTCGATCACCTGCACCGCGTCAGCCGGCAGGCCGGCACCCAGCAGGCCTTCCTGCACCAGCTTTGCCAAGGCCTGATTGCAATGGATCGCTTCCGAGCCGCCGCGCAGGATCGTCGCGTTGCCGCTCTTGATGCACAGGCCGGCGGCGTCCACTGTGACGTTCGGGCGCGCCTCGTAAATGATGCCGATCACGCCCAGCGGCACGCGCATCTGCCCGACCTGGATACCGGTCGGGCGGTATTTCATGTTCGAAATTTCGCCGATCGGATCGGGCAGGGCGATGATCTGTTCCAGCCCTTCGATCATGGTGGCGATCGCCTGGTCGGACAGCGTCAGGCGGTCGAGCATCGCGTCGGTCAGTCCGTTGGCGCGGGCCGCCGCCAGATCCTGTTCATTGGCGGCACGCAGCAGCGCGGCATCGCGCCGGATCGCGGCGGCAATCAGTGCCAGCGCCTGATTCTTGACGCCGGTATTGGCCTTGGCCATCGCGCGCGACGCTTTGCGGGCGCGCTGGCCGACTTGAGTGATGTAGAGTTTGATGTCCATAATTATTGATTGTCGGGTACGTCGATAAATCGGGTCGTCATCCCAGAGAACGCTGGAACGACGCAGAACGTGAGTCCGCGCTGCCGGAATACCGATTCAGCCGCGAGAAAGTAGGATGGGTGCAACCCATCTTTCTCTTTTGGGGCCCAATGATGGGTTTCACCCATCCTACGAAATTACGCATCTTGCGCAAGCCCCAATTAATTTGAATTAACAATAGCAATTTCTCGGTTCAGGGCCCGCGTGCCACCGTCAGCCCCAGCTGCAACAACGCATCCCAGCTATCACCGGCGTAGGCTTTCGCCCGCAGCCCCTTGACCATCTTGTCGATCTGCGCCGCCCGCTGCAGCGCGCTTTCCAACACCGGTAATGTCAGACGTCGCAGCGCTGGCTCCATCAACCGTTCGCGCGGGCCCCAGATCCGGTATTCCTTCAGCAGCACGCCCAGCGGCCGGCCTTGCGCCACACCGGATTTTAATTTTAACAGTGTGCGGATCTCCTCGGCGACCGCCCATAACACCAGCGGCAACGCCTCGCCCTCGCCTTTCAGGCCTTCGAGCATGCGCACCAGGCGCGCCACATCGCCGCCCAGCATGGCCTCGCTCAGCTTGAATACGTCATAGCGCGCGACGTTCAGCACCGCGTCGTGGATCTGCTCGAAACTCAGCTTGCCTTCCGGGTGCAGCAGGCCGAGCTTCTGGATTTCCTGATGGGCGGCCAGCAGATTGCCCTCGACCCGTTCGACGATGAAGTCGATGCTTGGGCGGTCCGCGCTTTGGCGCTGCGCCGCCAGTCGGGTGCCGATCCAGTTCGGCAATTGTGCGCGCTCGACCAGCGGGATATCGATGTACACCGCCGTCTGTTGCAGGCTGGCAACCCAGGCTGCCTTTTGGGTGGCCCAGTCCAGCTTCGGCAGCGTGATGATCGTGACATTGTCGGGGCTCAGACTGGCCCCATACTGCTGCAAAGCCTGGCCGCCTTCCTTGCCGGGTTTGCCGCCCGGAATCCGCACTTCGATCAGCTTCTTGTCGCCGAACAGCGATTGCGACTGGTTGGCGGCCAGCAATTCGCCCCATTTAAAGCTGCGCTCCACGCTCAGCACTTCGCGCTCGGAAAATCCTTGCGCGCGCGCCGTCTTGCGGATCTTGTCGGCCGCTTCCAGCGCCAGCAGATGCTCGTCGCTGGTGATCACATACAGCGACGCCAGCGTCTTCGCCAAATGGCCGTCAAGGGCATCGACCCGCAATTGCATCGTGGCCCTTCAGGGCGCCAGCCGCAGTGCGCCAAGGCGGCGCATCAGCTGCTGTACCAGATCGGTCTGGATGTCGCGATACAACAGCGCTTCTTCACTTTCATTGGCCAGCGCCTGATTCTCGTTATAGCTGATCGCGCGTTTCAGCGTGATCTCGGTTGGTGCCAGGACTTCGCGTTCCTGGCTGTCCTTGACCCGAAACACCAGCGTATACGTCAGCGAATATTCGCGTACCCGGCCCTGCGAGTTGAGGGACAGGATCTGTTTGTTCTTCGCCTCCGACAGCACTTCCATCACGACCTGGGCCGCCTTCGGATCGGCCACCACCGTGGTATCGCCGCCGGCGCGCAAGTTGCGCTTGAGCTCGGCACCGAGTGGTGAAGATTCCGGCAACGCCACATAGATCGACTTGAACGGCAGGCTGGTCTTGCCGGTCGAGCCGCGCAGGTGGAAGCCGCAGGCCGACAGCGCGCACGCTGCCAGCACGAGCAGTGCGTAGCCGCGCACCTGAGCGAGCAAGTGGCCGGCGTTTTGGGCCTTTGAAAACTGCATCTTGAACATCCCGTTTAGTCCTGTCCGATTAGTCTTGTCCGATTTGCCTTGTACGATTTTCCTTGTTACAGGCAATCCATCAGGCCACGATATTGACCAGTTTGCCAGGCACGATGATGATCTTCTTCGGCGTGCCTTCGATGTAGCGTTGCGCCTGCTCGTTGGCGAGTGCGGCCGCTTCGATGGTTGCCTTGTCGGCATCCTTGGCGACCGTGATGCTGCCGCGCAACTTGCCGTTGACCTGGATCATCAGTTCGATCTCGGCCTGCACCAACGCGGCCGCGTCGACCTGCGGCCAAGGGGCGTCGAGAATGTCACCATCTGCCTTGGCGTAGCCGAGTTCCTGCCACAGCACATGGGTGATGTGCGGCGCCACCGGGTTCAGCACGCGCAGGAATATCGACAGGCCTTCGGCGATCACGGCATTCGATACCGCGCTGTCATCGAGCTTGGCGCCTTCCAGCGTGTTCAACATTTTCATGCAGGCCGATACGACGGTGTTGTATTGCGTGCGCTTCAAGTCGTGGTCGGCCTGCTGCAAAATCTTGTGGATTTCACGGCGCAAGCTCTTGTGCGTATCGGTCAAATCCTTCAGAGCGCCGGCGCCCGCCGCTATGCGTCCGGCTTGCGCGTATGCATACGCCCACACGCGCTTGAGGAAACGGTTCGCACCTTCGACGCCGCTGCCCGACCATTCCAGTGTCTGTTCCGGCGGCGACGCGAACATCGTGAACATGCGTGCGGTGTCGGCGCCGTACTGGTCGATTTGCGCTTGCGGGTCGATGCCGTTGTTCTTCGATTTTGACATCTTTTCGATGCCGCCGATTTCGACCGCAGCGCCATCGGATTTCAGTCGCGCCGACAGCGGCCGACCCTTGTCGTCCAGCTTCAGTTCGACATCGTCCGGGTTGAACCAGGTCTTCTTGCCGCCGGCCTCTTCGCGGTAATAGGTTTCGTTCAGCACCATGCCTTGGGTCAGCAGGTTGACGAATGGCTCGTCGAACTTGACCAGCCCGAAGTCGCGCATCACCTTGGTCCAGAAGCGCGCGTACAGAAGGTGCATCACCGCATGCTCGATGCCGCCGATATACTGGTCCATCGGCATCCAGTAATCGTTGCGCTGGTCGACCATGGCGTTACCGGCGTCAGGCGAGGTGTATTTCATGTAATACCAGGACGAGTCGACGAAGGTATCCATGGTGTCGGTCTCGCGCCGCGCCGGCTTGCCGCATTGCGGGCAATCGACGTGCAGGAATTTTTCATGCTTGTTGAGCGGGTTGCCGCTGCCGTCCGGCACACAGTCTTCCGGCAACACCACCGGCAAATCCTGCTCCGGCACCGGCACCGCGCCACAGTGTTCGCAGTGGATGATCGGGATCGGCGTACCCCAGTAACGCTGGCGCGAGATGCCCCAGTCGCGCAAGCGGTAGGTGATCTTCTTTTCGCCCAGGCCCAGCTCGGCGAGGTCGGCGGCGATCGCATCGACCGCGTCCTGATACGCCATGCCGTCGTATTTGCCGGAGTCGATGCAGACCCCGAGTTCCTTGTCGTCGTACCAGTCGTGCCAGCTTGCTTCGGAAAAGGTCTGGCCTTCGACCGCGATCACCTGTCGAATCGGCAGTACATATTTATGGGCAAATGCAAAATCGCGCTCGTCGTGCGCCGGCACGCCCATTACCGCGCCGTCGCCGTAGGTGATCAGCACGTAGTTGCCGACCCAGACTTCGAGCAGCTGGCCGGTCAGCGGGTGCTTGACGAACAGGCCGGTCGGCATGCCTTTCTTTTCCATCGTCGCCATGTCGGCCTCGGCCACGCCGCCTTTCTTGCACTCGGCGATGAACTCGGCCAGTTCCGGATTCGATTTGGCGGCGTGAGTCGCCAGCGCATGTTCCGGTGCCACCGCGCAGAAGGTCACGCCCTTGATGGTGTCGACGCGGGTGGTAAACACCCACAGCTTGCCGTCGTTAATCAGCTTGCCGTCGTCGTCCTTGATCTCGTGCGGGAATGCGAAGCGTACCCCGGTCGACTTGCCGATCCAGTTCGACTGCATCACGCGCACCCGCTCCGGCCAGCCGGGCAGATTGTGGTTGACGTGATCCAGCAATTCTTCGGCGTAGTCGGTGATCCGCGCGTAGTACATTGGTATCTCGCGCTTTTCGATTTGCGCGCCGGAACGCCAGCCGCGACCGTCGATCACCTGTTCGTTAGCCAGCACGGTCTGGTCGACCGGGTCCCAGTTTACGGTGCCGGTTTTCTTGTAGATGATGCCTTTTTCCAGCATCTTCAGGAACAGCCACTGATTCCAGCGATAGTATTCCGGCCTGCAGGCGGTCATTTCGCGCGACCAGTCGATTGCCAGGCCGATCGCCTGCATCTGCTGCTTCATGTGCGCGATGTTGGAATAAGTCCATTGCGCCGGCGGCACGTTGTTGGCGATTGCCGCATTTTCGGCCGGCATCCCGAACGCGTCCCAGCCCATCGGCATCAGCACGTTGTAGCCATTCATCCGCAGGTAGCGGTACATCACGTCGTTGATGGTGTAATTGCGCACATGGCCCATGTGCAGCTTGCCCGAAGGGTAGGGCAGCATCGAACAGGCGTAGAACTTGCCTTTCGGGAAACGGGGATCGTTTTCGACTGCTTTGTAGGCGTCGATGGCCCGCCAATGGGCTTGGGCGGATTGTTCGACGTCGGCTGGGCTGTATTTTTCTTGCATGAGGGATGCGGCCAAAAAAGTGATTTGAACCGAGCATTATACGGGCTCAATCTGCTGCTCCGCCTCGCCGCTGCGTCCGGACCCCGGGCCATCGCATTAAACAAGTGGCAAGTAGGATGGGTGCAACCCATCATTGCGGACCTGGATGATGGGTTGCACCCATCCTACTTGCTCAATCCGGGGTCCAGCCGCGCGGGTGCGCCCGGACCACGCTAGCGCCCGGATATCGGCGCCGGATCAGCGCAGCAGCAGCGACAGCGCCGGCAGTTCGCCGTAATCCTCATAGCGTTCGTTAAGGGCGGCGATGCAAAATTCCAGCTCTTCCAGAATCTCGGGCGCGCTCTGGCGCAGCTGTTCGGCATGCAGCAATTCGATCTGCAACACCTCATGTTCGGTCAGATGGAACTTCGACATGCCGTCGTCGTCACGCAGATAACTGAGGCAATCGACCCACGCGTTCATATTGCGGCCATAGAACTCAGGAAAGCCGAACGCCTGTTCGCACAGGTTGTGAAACGCGGCCCAGTCGCGGATGGCGGCGCCGTCGAGGATGACTTTGGTCATTATGGTTTCGCCTGGATATTGGTCTGTGTGGAGGCCGCTGCCATCCCTGGCTTCGGTTCGGTAACGAAGCCGAGCTTGCCCAGATTATTGCTCTGCGCTGCCGCCATCACCTGCGCGATCACCTCGTAACGGGTGTCCTTGTCGGCGCGCAGCTGCAGTTCAGGTTGCGGCGACTTTTGTGCCGCGGCTGCCAGCTTCGCGCCGAGCGCGTCCGGCGCGACTGGATCCTGGTTCCAGTACAGCTTGCCCTGGGCGTCGATCGACAGGGAAATCGTCTCGGGCTGGTCCGGTGCGGCGGCCGAGCGCGCATTCGGCAGATCGAGTTTGATCGCGTGCGTGAACAGCGGTGCGGTGATGATGAAGATCACCAGTAGTACCAGCATCACGTCGACCATCGGCGTGACGTTGATCTCGGACATCGGTGCCGCGTGCTGCTGGTCGTTGAATCCGCCAAAGGTCATGTCGACTCCCGCTTGAGATGAGGTCAGGCTTCTTTGCCAATCACGCGCGCGCCGGTGGTCAGGTAGGCGTGCAAATCGTGCGCGAAGGCGTCGAGTTCGGCCAGTGTCAGCCGGTTGACGCGGTTAAATGCGTTATAGGCCAACACCGCCGGGATCGCTACCGTCAGTCCGAGCGCAGTCATGATCAGCGCCTCGCCGACCGGGCCGGCAACCTTGTCGATCTGCACTGTGCCGGCCGTCGATACCGCCGCCAGCGCATGATAAATGCCCCATACGGTGCCGAGCAGGCCGACAAACGGTGCGGTGGCGCCGACCGAGG
The DNA here is from genome assembly GCF_042646465.1 of Pseudundibacterium arcticum. Classification (NCBI taxonomy): domain Bacteria; kingdom Pseudomonadati; phylum Pseudomonadota; class Betaproteobacteria; order Burkholderiales; family Oxalobacteraceae; genus Pseudundibacterium; species Pseudundibacterium arcticum. The sequence continues at coordinate 50,024 of NZ_JBHRTP010000072.1, read as the reverse complement.
CCAGCAGTGTCAGGCCGGCTTCGAGGCGCGACGACACGCGGTTGATCGCCTGGCGCAGGGTGCGCGTGATCAGTTCACTGGGATCGATGCTGGCATTCAGCGAAGCCGGCGAGCCGCTCTGCGCCTTCATGCTGGCGGCTTCGACGCTTTGCGCCGCCAGCGGCGTGAACACGTTCTCGCTATCGGCCTGGCGTATCACGGCGATCGCGTCGGGCAGGGTCGGCGCCTTCCAGAATGCGTCCAGCGTGCCGGCGCTCTTGCGGATGCGCCACGAACTCCAGCTCTTGGACAGGATGAAATACCAGCTGACCAGCGACATCAGCAGCAGCACATAGGCGACTGTGTGGCTGACCGCGTCGCCTTGCGACCAGTAGTGGGACAGTCCTGAAGCTTGCGGTGCGAGAACGGGATTCATGGGGCCGGGGTCAGGGTCGATTTATGGTTGCTGCAGTACTACGGTTGCTGTGGTATCCCGGTTTCATCGAAGGCTGCCGGTGCTGACAAGCCGCTAATATACTCATCCGCTTGATGGCTTGTTGCGCAATTAAATCATGCAGAGTTGCAATATACTCCGTCAAAATCGGGTGAAATCAAGCAATATCAGCGAAACCCGAGCACATCCTGCATGTCGTACAAGCCGCTGCGCTTGTCGGCCAGGAAGCGCGCCGCGCGCAGGCTGCCGTGCGCGTAGGTGACGCGGCTGGATGACTTGTGCGAGATTTCGATCCGTTCGCCGATGCCGGCAAACAGCACCGTGTGGTCGCCGACGATATCGCCGCCGCGAATCGTGGCGAAGCCGATCGACGACGGGTCGCGCTCGCCGGTCACGCCTTCGCGCGCATACACGGCGACCTCGTCGAGCTTGCGGCCCATCGCGCCGGCGATCACTTGACCCATCTGCAGCGCGGTGCCGGATGGCGCATCGACCTTGTGACGGTGATGCGCCTCGATAATTTCGACGTCATACCCTTCGCTGAAACTCTGCGCCGCCAATTCCAGCAGTTTCAGCGTGACGTTGACGCCGACGCTCATATTGGGCGCGAACATGATCGCCGTTTTCTGCGCCGCCGCGGCGATCGCCGCCTTGCCGGCCTCGTCGAAGCCGGTGGTGCCGATGATCATCTTGATGCCGTGCGCGGCGCAGTATTCCAGATGCGCCAGCGTGCCTTCGGGACGGGTGAAATCGATCAGATAGTCGGCCTGGGCCAGTCCCTTGGCGAAATCGGATTCGATCAACACGCCGGCTGGTCGGCCCAGAAATTGCGCGGCATCGGTGCCGATCGCCGGTGACGACGGCTGGTCCAGCGCGCCGGCCAGCATGGTATCGGGCGCGTTCTGGATCGCTTCGATCAGCATCCGGCCCATGCGGCCGCTGGCGCCTGCAACGGCGATCTGCAATGGGGGCAATGGAGTCATGGCGTGATTACTTTGTGATGTGGATTTGCGGCGGCGCCGCTTCCGGCGCCGCGTCCGTGGCTTTTTGCGGAGCGCCGGCGATACGGGCGATGTATTCGTTTTCGGTAGGCAGGTTGCCGCCCTCGAAGTGGTCGAGACGCTTGTCCTTGAAGAACAGCGTGACGCGACTGGTGGTGAGTTCACCGTCGCCTTTTTGCAGACGGAACAAATAGTCCCAGCGGTCGGCGTGGAACAGGTCGGTCAGCAGCGGCGTGCCCAGCACGAAGCGCACCTGTTCCTGGGTCATGCCGGGATTCAACTGTGCGACCATTTCTTCCGACACGAAATTGCCTTGCTGAATCGTGATCCGGTACGGCGAGAATATGCCGAACACCCGCTGCAGCTTGGACGGGCCGGTGGTTTTCACTCCCGATTCGGCGGCTGTCGCCACCGGCGCGGTGCCGGGCGCACTGCCTTCAGCCGCCGGCGCCGCCGTGGCTGCAGCGGCGGCTTGCGGCGCGGGGGCATCGTCGATCAACGGGTTCCTGGTGGTGGCGCAACCTGACAGGCACGCGGCCAGTGCCAGGCACAAAGCGCCAGCGGCGGTGGGTGTACGGCGTAATGCATGATGTGAATACGAGAGCAACATTCGCATGGGCGGCTTTAAGTCGGATATCAAGATGGTGAGCCCGTCGCTGCAATTCGATTGAGCTTCGGCGCCAAAACGCTATATGATAAAGCAGATCACCGTTATCCAACCAATTACATGACCAATACCCCCTCCGACCTGAAAGCCAGCGGCCTGAAAGCGACCCTGCCGCGCCTGAAAATACTGGAAATTTTCCAGAACAGTGCGGTGCGCCACCTGACCGCCGAAGACGTCTACAAGATACTGATCACCGAGAATATGGATGTCGGCCTGGCAACCGTGTACCGCGTGCTGACCCAGTTTGAACAGGCCGGTTTGCTCAGCCGTAATCATTTTGAAACCGGCAAGGCCATTTTCGAGCTGAACGAAGGCTCCCATCACGACCATCTGGTGTGCCTCGACTGTGGCCGGGTCGAGGAATTTTTCGACGAGGAAATCGAAAAGCGCCAGCAAACCATTGCGCATCAGCGCGGCTTTGAAATTGCCGAGCATGCATTGGCGTTGTACGCCCATTGCAGCAAAACCGATTGTCCGCATCGCGCCCGATAATTTTTTTGATTGCAGCAGTGATGCTTGAACGTCGCTTTATTGCGCCGCATCAATTATTTCAGGAGTGAAATAACAGGGGAGTATTAATCAAAACCCTGTCCCGTCCGCCCGTTGATGAACGGGCTTTTTTTATACTGCGTCCAGTATAAAATCGTACCGGATCAGGCGCCGGTACAGAGTGGCGCGATCGCTGCTTTTCCCTGCCTTTTCCTTTCTTGCCAGCACTAATGATAGCGAGTAGATTGCTTGGTTTTGTCACCAAGCAAAGGGAGCAATCATGCGAATTCACTGGTTACTGGCAGCACTCGCGATACCCGGCATCACGCTGGCCGCCGAGGGCATGTGGACCCTCGACAACCTGCCGGCCAAGCGGATGCAGGCCGAATACGGTTTCACACCCGGCGGCGACTGGGTCAAGCATGTGATGCTCGGCTCGGCCCGGATTGCCGGCGGCTGCTCGGCCTCGTTCATTTCAAAAGACGGTCTGGTGATGACCAATCATCATTGCGCGGCGGAATGCGTGGAGCAATTGTCGAGCGCGCAGAAAAATTACATGAACGACGGTTTCATGGCCAACAAGCGCGAACAAGAAGTGCGTTGCCCGGAGATCGAACTCAATCGCCTGGAACAGATCAAGGATGTGACCGAACAGGTCAAGAGCGCCACCAAGGGCCTGGATGGCGAGGCCTTCAAGCGCGCGCAAGACGCGATCAATGCCAGGCTGAGCTCGGAATGCGTCGGCAGCGACAAGGATACGGTGCGCTGCGACGTGGTCAACCTGTACCACGGCGGCCGTTACCATGTGTACAAATACCACCGCTTCCAGGACACCCGCCTGGTGTGGGCGCCGGAACGGGCCGCGGCATTTTTTGGCGGCGATCCGGACAACTTCAATTTCCCGCGCTATGACCTCGACATCTCGCTGCTGCGCGTGTACGAGAATGGCAAGCCGGCGGTGATCAAGGATTACTTCCCGTTCAGCAAGAACGGCGCACAGGATGCCGAGATGGTGTTCGTCACCGGTCAACCGGGCCGGACCCAGCGTCAGCTGACGCTGTCGCAGCTGGCCACCTTGCGCGATACCGGGCTGATCCCGCGGCTGCTGCAATTGTCGGAGCTGCGCGGCGTGATGGAGCAATACGCCAAGACCGGCCCCGAGGCGGCGCGCCTGGCCGAAGCGGAACTGTTCGGCGTGGAAAACGGCTTCAAGGTATTCAAGGGCCAGCTCGAGACCATGCTGGACCCGGCGCTGATGAAGAAAAAGCAGGAGGATGAGGCTGCGTTGCGCCGCTTCGTGGCGTCCCGGCCGGATCTGAAGACCCGGCTCGGCGGCGCCTGGGATGCGATCGACAGGGTGCAGCAGGCGGCGCGCCAGCTCAGCGTGCCCCTGACCATGGTCGGGCGCGGTCGTGGTTTCGACAGCCATTACTTCCAGTACGCGCGGATGCTGGTGCGCGGCGCCGACGAACGCAGCAAACCGAATGGCGAGCGGCTGCCGGAATTCACCGATGCCAATACGCCGGAGCTGGAGCAAACATTGTTCTCGACCGCCCCGGTGTATCCCGACTTCGAAAAAGTCACACTCGGCCTGTCGCTGACCAAGATGCGCGAATCGATGGGCGCCGACGACGCGTTCGTCAAGCAGGTGCTGGGCAAACAGGCGCCGGATCAATTCGCCGCGGCGCTGATCGACGGCACCAAGCTGGGCGATCCGGCGGTGCGCAAGGCGCTGTGGACCGGCGGCAAGGATGCGATCGCAAGCTCGAACGACCCGTTCATCAAGCTGGCGCTGGCGATCGATCCGCACGCCCGTGCCATCCGCAAGCAATTTGAACAGGACGTCGAGGCGGTCGAGCAAAAGAACTCGGAACTGATTGCGCAGGCACGTTTTGCGCAGCAGGGTCTGGATGCGTATCCGGACGCGACCTTTACCTTGCGCATGTCCTACGGCGAAGTCAAAGGCTGGGATGACGCCGGCAAGAAGATCGCACCGTTCACCACCATCGGCGGCGCATTCGAGCGCGATACCGGGGCTGAGCCGTTTGCGTTGCCGGCCTCGTGGCACAAGGCGAAGGACCGGCTGAACCTGGCCCAGCCTTTCAATTTCGTCACCACCAACGACATCATCGGCGGCAATTCCGGCAGCCCGATGATCAACCGCAACGGTGAAATCGTGGGCCTGATCTTCGACGGCAATATCCACTCGCTGGGCGGTGCGTTCTGGTACGACGGCCGCATCAACCGCACGGTCGCGGTGCACAGCGGTGCAATCACCGAGATGCTGGGCAAGATCTACGGCGGTGAAAACCTGGTGCGGGAGATGACGGCGCACTGATGGCGAACTTGCAATATTGATGCCGGTATCGGCGATATTGGCTCGGGATGAAGCAAAAAAACACGGCTTTGATCATTGATCGAAGCCTTGTTTTTTTCGTGCCGGTCATGCCGAGTGCTAAGTGTGACTCAGCGCATTCGACAACAGTTTGGCCGTGATATCGACAATCGGAATCACCCGTTCGTACGCCATCCGGGTCGGGCCGATCACCCCCAGCGTGCCGACGATCCTGCCGTCGACGGCATACGGCGCGGTGACCACGCTCATGTCGTCCATCGGTACCAGGCTGGAATCGCCGCCGATGAAGATCTGCACGCCGGACGCCTTGCTGGACACGTTGAGCAGCTGCAGCAGGCCGGTCTTCTGCTCGAACATGTCGAACAACTGACGCAGCGACGTCATGTTCGACGCCAGATCGGACACGGAGAGCAGGTTGCGCTCGCCGGCAATCACCACATCGTCGCTGCTGTCGCTCATCGCCTCGCTGCCGGCCTCGACTGCGACCTGCATCAGCCGCGTCATGTCGTCGCGCAACTGGCGTAATTCGCCCTGCAGCCGGATACTGACTGCGTCGAAACTGAGGCCGCCGTAATTCTGGTTGATGTAGTTCGCCGCCTGGATCAGCTGGGTCGGCGTGTAATCGACGTCGGTCAGCAGCAGCCGGTTTTGCACATCGCCGCCGGGGGCGACGATCACCAGCAGAATGCGTTTCTCGGACAGGCGCAGAAAATCGATTTGCTGGAATACCGACTCGCGCCGCGGCGACAGTACCACGCCGGCAAATTGCGATAGCGACGACAGCATCTTCGCGGCATTCGCAATGGTCTTTTGCGGCTGCGCGTTCGGTAGACGCGATTGCAACCGCGCCTCGACCGCGCTCTCGTCGATGCCTTTTGCCGTCAGCAACCTGTCGACGAACACACGGTAACCGCGCGGCGTCGGGATCCGGCCGGCTGACGTGTGCGGGCTGCTGACGAAACCCATCGCCTCGAGGTCGGCCATGATGTTGCGGATCGTGGCTGGCGACAACTCCAGCCCCGAGATCTGCGACAGCGCGCGTGAGCCAACCGGCTGGCCGTCGGCGATATAGCGTTCAACCAGGGCCTTGAGCAGGGTTTGTGCGCGGGGTTCGAGTTGCATCTGGCGTGGCATGCGGCGTGAACCTGAGTGGATCGAATTGTCATTATGCGCTTTGTCATCGCGTCAGTGGTGGCGCCGATGATGCAATCGGGCAATTGCCGATGGATGTTGTCGTTTCAGTAATTTGTAACCGGCGACGGCAGCGTGAGCATTGCACGGAAAAAGTAGGGTGCGCCATGCGCACCAATGGTGCGTCGGCACGGGTAATGGTGCGCATGGCGCACCCTACATTCTTTATATTGCGTAAATCCTGTTACCGAATTTTGATTACTGCGTACTGAGCCATTGCTCCAGTTCAAACAGATTGGACACCACCGCATCCGGGTTGACATGGGGGGGCAGGCCGCGTTGCGGCAGCAGGTCGGCCCGATTCAGCCAGACAGCGCGCAGGCCGGCACCTTGCGCGCCCGCAATGTCGCGGGTCGGGTCGTCGCCGACATAGACCGCCTCGACCGGCGCTACGTGCAGCAAGTCACAGGCGGCGTGGAAGATTTCCCGGTCGGGCTTGGCGCAGCCGAACTGGTGCGCCGCGATTGATACCTGAAAATGATGGGCCAGGCCGATCGTCGCCAGATCGGCGAAACCGTTCGAGATGGTGCCGAGCAGGTGGCGCTGGCCGAGCCGGGTCAGGCTCGGCCGCACATCGTCATACAGCACCACATCGCTGCGTGCGCGGCTGAATACGTCCATCGCCGCATCGACCTTGCACAGGTCTTCGCCGCAGATATTGAAGGCCTCGGTCAGCACCGCATGGCGCAGCGCCCACAGGTCGATCTGGTAACGCGGATTGCCCGCCATCAGCACCTTGCGGCGGACCTGCAGGGTTTCGATGCTGAACTGCTGCGGCACCTGCGGCGCATGCTGGCGCATCCAGTCGAACAGCGCCGCCTCGGCGCGCACCAACACCGGCCCGATCGACCACAGCGTGTCGTCGAGATCGAACAGTACCGCCTTGACTGGCTTTTTCATACGTGCAAATTCCTGCCTACTCTGAAATATGGTTTAATCGTTCGCATCCATCTATTATCTTACCGAAGCGCGCCGATACGCCATGCCCCTTGAACCGAAAACGATCGCACTGGTTGGCAAGCTTAACGCCACCGGCATCCTGCAGTCGCTGGCCGAGATCGCCGATTTTCTGGATGACGCCGGACATACCGTCGTGATCGAAAGCGACACCGCGCGCAATGTCGAACTCGAAGGCTTCGCCACCATGACGCCGGCCGAGATCGGCCAGCATGCCGCTGCCGCGATCGTGGTCGGCGGCGACGGCACCATGCTCGGTATCGCGCGCCAGCTGGCTCCCTATAATGTACCGCTGATCGGAATCAATCAAGGCCGGCTCGGTTTCATGACCGATATCCCGCTGGACCGAATGATCCCCGTTCTGGCCGACATGCTCGAAGGTAAATTCGAATCGGAACGCCGCAGTCTGCTGGAAGGCTCGGTCGTGCGTGACGGTGAAACGATCTTCAGCGCGCTCGCGTTCAACGATGTGGTGGTGTCGCGTGGCGCCGGTTCCGGCATGGCCGAGCTGTGCGTCGTGGTCGATGGCCACTTCATGTATAACCAGCGTTCCGACGGCCTGATCATCTCGACCCCGACCGGCTCGACCGCCTACGCCTTGTCGGCCGGCGGCCCGCTGCTGCACCCGAATCTGGGTGGCCTGGTACTGGTCCCGATCGCGCCGCATGCACTGTCGAACCGCCCGATCGTGCTGCCCGACAGTTGCCAGATCGCCATCGAAGTCAAGGGCGGACGCGACATCAGCGTCAATTTCGACATGCAGACGTTTGCCAGCCTGCTGCACCGCGACCGTATCCTGATCCAGCGTTCCAGGCACAGCGTGGTTTTCCTGCACCCGAAAGGGTGGAATTACTACGACACGCTGCGCGAAAAATTGCACTGGAACGAGTATCCATCAGTAGAAGGCCAGCTAAAATAGGGCATCTCTGTCAATCTACTGCGCGGCCCAATCTCACGCTTGCGATGCTCACCGTACCTGCGTACGGCTGCGCTTCTCGGCGCGACCTTGGACCGCTCGCTACGATTGTCAGAGCGCCCGACACTGGCCATCCGAACCCAAGAACAAGAGTTGCAATGTCAACCTGCCGTGTCATTCCGGCGCACGCCGGAATCCAGTGTCGTTCGCGGATCATGCCGGGACGTGGGTTCCGGCCGTCACCAGAAAGCCACAATGCTTTGCAAATGGCGGCGTTGTTGTATAAATAGCAGTAACAATATTGACCACCAATTCACCTCGAACCTCCCTATGCTGCGTACCCTCTCCATCCGTGATTTTGTCATCGTCGATACGCTCGAACTGGAATTTTCCGCCGGTTTTTCGGTCCTGACCGGCGAAACCGGCGCCGGCAAATCGATCCTGATCGATGCGCTGATGCTGGCGCTGGGCGGACGCGGCGATGCCAGTGTGGTGCGCGACGGCGCTAACAAGGCCGATATCAGCGCCGAGTTCGCCACTGACGGCGCCGCCGGCGACTGGCTGGCGCTCAATGAATTTGCCAGCGACGAGGGCGGCGTGCTGCTGCGCCGCGTGATCGACAATGCCGGCCGCTCCAAGGCCTTCATCAACGGCATCGCCGCCACCGCCGCGCAACTGCGCGAGCTGGGCGAGATGCTGGTCGATATCCACGGCCAGCACGCGCATCAGTCCTTACTGAAAACCGATGCGCAGCGCGCCTTGCTCGATGGCCAGGCCGGTTTGTTCGGCGACACCCGCGCGGTTGCGGCCGCCTACAAGGTCTGGCAGGCGCTGGCGCGGCAACGGCTGGAGTTCGAAACCAACGCCAAGAATGTGTTGCTGGAACGCGAGCGGCTCGAATGGCAGGTCGGCGAGCTCGACAAGCTGGCGGTCAAGTCCGGCGAATGGGACGAGATCAGCAACGAACACAGCCGGCTGTCCCACGCGGCCAGCCTGATCGAGGGCGCGCAGGAAGCGGTGGCGGCAATCTCCGAATCGGACAATCCGATCCTGTCGCAATTGTTCGGCCTGCACCAGAAGCTGGCAAGGCTGGCCGACATCGACGATGCGCTGAAACCGGTGCTGGAATTCATCGAGCCGGCGCGCATCCAGCTGCAGGAGGCGACCTATTCGCTGAACGACTACCTGGGGCGGGTCGAGCTCGATCCCGAGCGCCTGCGCCATGTCGAGGCGCGGCTCGATGCGATCCATTCGACCGCGCGCAAGTTCCGTGTCGCGCCAAACGAGCTGCCGGCCTTGTGCGATACCCTCACAGCGCAACTGCAGCAGCTGGCCGATGCCAGCGACCTCGATGCGCTGCGCCAGCAGGAAGCGCGGCTGGAAGCTGATTATCGGGTACTGGCGCAGAAGCTCTCGAAGGCACGCGCCAAGGCCGCCAAGGCGCTGGGTGACGCGGTCACGGCCGCGATGCAGGACCTGAGCATGTCCGGCGGCCGCTTTGCGCTGGCCTTGAACGCCTGCGAGCCGGCCGCCTACGGGCTGGAGCAGGTTGAATTCATGGTCGCCGGACATGCCGGCACGGTGCTGCGACCGCTGGCTAAAGTCGCGTCCGGCGGTGAACTGGCCCGCATCGCGCTCGCACTGTCGGTGATCACGTCGAGCGCGACCACCACCCCGACCCTGATCTTCGACGAGGTCGACAGCGGCATCGGCGGCGGCGTGGCCGAGGTGGTCGGCCGTCTGCTCAAGCGGCTCGGCCAGGACCGCCAGGTGCTGTGCGTGACGCACCTGCCGCAAGTCGCGAGCCAGGCCATCCAGCACTTCCAGGTCAGCAAGGCCGTCAGCGTGGTTGCCGGCGGCAAGACCGTGTCGCGCATCGACCGGCTCGACGCCAAGGCGCGGGTCGAAGAGATCGCCCGCATGCTGGGCGGGCTCGAGATCACGGCCACCACGCGCAAGCATGCGCGCGAGCTGCTGGCCGGCTAGGAAAGCTGTTCTGCGGGAGTATGTGGAAAAATATGGTATCTTGCGCCCAGTTTCATTGGGCTTTGAAATATACACGCCCTAGTATATTTCCCATAAAAATATGTCCTAGTTCGGCTTGGCGCCGATGCTTAACCCCGGATCCGATCCATTCATGTCTTTTCGCAAAGAACCGCCCACCGTCCACGGCAGCATCGCCCACACCGCCGTGGTGCTGGTCAACCTCGGCACGCCCGATGCGCCGACCGCCGCCGCGGTGCGGCGCTACCTGAAGCAATTCCTGTCCGACCCGCGCGTGGTCGAGATACCCAAACTGCTGTGGTGGTTCATTTTGAACTGCCTGATCCTGCCGATCCGCTCATCGAAGTCGGCGGAAAAATACGCGGCGATCTGGACCAGGGAAGGGTCGCCGCTGAAAGTGCATACCGTTAAACAGGCGACGTTGCTGCGCGGCTATCTGGGCGAACGCGGGCATGCGCTGCGGGTCGTGTATGCGATGCGCTACGGCAGCCCGTCGTTGCCGACGGTGCTCGATCAGCTGAAGACGGACGGTTGCGAGCGGATTCTGATCCTGCCGGCCTACCCGCAGTATTCGGCCACCACCACTGCCTCGATCTATGACGCGGTGTTCAGTCATTACGCGCAGGTGCGCAATGTGCCGGAACTGCGCTTTGCCAAGCATTACCACGACCACGACGGTTATATCGACGCGCTGAAGGTCTCCGTGCTGACCCATTGGCAGCAGAACGGCCGGCCGGAGCGGCTGGTGATGAGTTTTCACGGCGTGCCGAAACGGACGCTGGAACTGGGCGACCCGTATCATTGCGAATGCTACAAGACGGCGCGACTGCTGGCGACGGCGCTTGGGTTGTCACAGGATCAATATGTGGTGAGCTTCCAGTCGCGCTTCGGCAAGGCCGAATGGCTGCAGCCGTATACCGCGTCGACGCTGCGACAGCTGGCGCAGCAGGGCGTGCGACGGGTCGACGTGATTTGCCCCGGCTTCACCAGCGACTGCCTGGAAACACTGGAAGAGATCGCGATCGAGGCGAAGCAGGATTTTCTGCATGCTGGCGGCCAGGAATTCCATTACATTGCCTGCCTGAACGAAACGCCGGAATGGCTGCACGCGCTGGCGGAAATTGCCGAGCAGCACATGATCGGCTGGCCCACCATCGGCAGCGCCGCACAACGGCAGATGCAGCAACAGCAAGCCGAACTGACGCGCAGCGAGTCGGCCCGGCTCGGGGCTAGATGAAAATATCTTGAGTATTTGCTGCTCCTGCCCTATTTATTTGCGGCATTGCAGACTATTGGCGGGAGTATCTGTCTTTGCCGCAAGAATAAATCGTGACCTCGCGCCGGAGCGCATTGCCGACGCTTGATCCCCGCGTCAGTTTCATCATTCACTTTGCTAGAATAGCGCCGCGCTCAAGGCAAGGAGGTCAGGTCGGCATAGCAGATCAGCGCCGCCGTGAGCAGCGTGTAGGCGACGACCGTCAGGGAAATCAGCGGAAGTTTCATCTGTGCTCCTTGCGCCGTGGGTGCCCGCGGCGAGAACGGGAATTTATTTTGTGGTCGGATCATCCAAGCCATACTAGTCCGCCGCAGCGTCGATTTCACACCGAAATGTGGTAAATCTTGTAACAAAACTTTGCGCGCCAAGCGGCCAGATCGGTCGCTCGGTACTCTTGCAGGAGTGCGGTCGCGCCTGCCGGGTTTTGGGGCGCAAGCGGGGCAAAATCAGTTGATAGGCGAGTTGATAGGCATTAACCGCGCGCCAACCGTGCCGCCATCTGCGTGACATCCCCTTGAAATAGAAACGAATAGCCCCATGTCGCCTGTGGGTTAAACATAAGTTATTGATTGTTGGAGGCTTTTTGATGCAAGACCAAGAAAAACAGACCGAGCAGATAGCACCGACGGAGGACAGCCCGCAGGTTGCCGCCGTCGGGCCGGTCGATGCGGCCGAAGCGACCGCAGCGACCGACTCAGCGCTGGCGCAGCAGCTGATTGAGGCTGAAGCGCGCGTAGCCGAGATGCAAGATGCGTTCATTCGCGCCAAGGCCGAAGGCGAAAACATTCGCCGCCGGGCCCAGGCAGACATCGCGAAGGCGCATAAATTCGCGATCGAAAGCTTTGCCGAGGCCATGCTGCCGGTCAAGGACAGTCTGGAAATGGCATTGAAGGTCGAGTCGCCGTCGCTCGAATCGCTGAAAGAAGGCGTCGAAATGACGCTCAAGCAACTGTCATCGGCGTTCGACAAGAGCCGTCTGGTGGCGATCGAGCCAGCCCAAGGCGACAAGCTCGATCCGATGCAGCACCAGGCGGTGTCGGTGGTGCCGGCCGACCAGGATGCCAATACGGTCGTCACCGTGTTGCAAAAAGGCTACATGATTGCGGATCGCCTGTTGCGCCCGGCGATCGTCGTCGTCGCAGCCGAGAAACAGGCTTGAAACTGGGGAAATGAACGCTATATAGGTCAAGTAAGCGGCAAATAAGCAGAAATCAAAAGGATTGTGGCCACGCGTTGAGCGCAAGCATGCATTACTGCGCAATCGACCGACCGGCCGCAGCAAAAATACAAGAATCGAAAGGAACTGACATGGCAAGAATTATCGGTATCGACCTGGGCACCACCAACTCGTGTGTGTCCATCATTGAAAATGGCCAGCCGAAGGTGATTGAAAACTCCGAAGGCGCACGCACCACACCGTCGATCATCGCCTATCAGGAAGACGGCGAGATTCTGGTCGGCGCGCCGGCCAAGCGCCAGGCGGTGACCAACCCGAAGAACACGCTGTACGCCGTCAAGCGCCTGATCGGCCGCAAGTTTGAAGAGAAAGAAGTGCAGAAGGACATCGCGCTGATGCCGTATGCCATCAGCAAGGCCGACAATGGCGACGCCTGGATCTCGGTGCGCGACAAGCGACTGGCACCGCCGCAAATCTCGGCCGAAGTGTTGCGCAAGATGAAGAAGACCGCCGAAGACTACCTCGGCGAAGAAGTGACCGAAGCCGTCATCACGGTGCCGGCCTACTTCAACGACTCGCAGCGTCAGGCCACCAAGGACGCCGGCCGCATCGCCGGTCTGGACGTCAAGCGCATCATCAATGAGCCGACTGCGGCGGCGCTGGCGTTCGGCATGGACAAGACCGAAAAGGGCGACCGCAAGATCGCCGTCTACGATCTGGGCGGCGGTACCTTCGACATCTCGATCATCGAGATCGCCGACGTCGATGGCGAGAAACAGTTTGAAGTGCTGTCGACCAATGGCGACACCTTCCTCGGCGGCGAAGACTTCGACCAGCGCATCATCGATTACATCATCGACGAATTCAAGAAAATCAACGGCCTCGACCTGAAGAAAGACCCGATCGCGCTGCAGCGCATCAAGGCCTCGGCCGAACGTGCCAAGATCGAGCTGTCGTCGTCGCAGCAGACCGAAATCAACGAACCCTACATCGCGATGGCGAACGGCGCCCCGGTCCACCTGAACCTGAAGATGACGCGCGCCAAGCTCGAATCGTTAGTCGAGGACCTGATTGCCCAGACCATCGAGCCATGCCGGATCGCGATCAAGGATGCCGGCGTGAAAGTAACCGAGATCGACGACATCATTCTGGTCGGCGGCATGACCCGGATGCCGAAGGTGCAGGAAAAGGTCAAGGAATTCTTCGGCAAGGACCCACGCAAGGACGTCAATCCGGATGAGGCAGTCGCGGTCGGTGCCGCGATTCAGGGTTCGGTGTTGTCGGGCGAGCGCAAGGATCTGCTGCTGCTGGACGTGACGCCACTGTCGCTCGGTATCGAGACTTTGGGCGGCGTGATGACCAAGATGATCCAGAAGAACACCACGATTCCGACCAAGTTCAGCCAGGTGTTTTCGACCGCCGACGACAACCAGCCGGCCGTGACCATCAAGGTGTTTCAGGGCGAGCGTGAAATCGCCGCCGGCAACAAGGGCCTGGGTGAATTCAATCTGGAAGGCATCCCGCCGGCAGGGCGCGGCACGCCGCAGATCGAAGTCACCTTCGATATCGACGCCAACGGCATCCTGCACGTCGGCGCCAAGGACAAGGCGACCGGCAAGGAAAACAAGATCACGATCAAGGCCAACTCCGGCCTGACCGAAGCCGAAATCGAGAAGATGGTGAAGGACGCCGAACTGAACGCGGCCGAGGACAAGAAGCTCAAGGCGCTGGCCGAATCGCGCAATCAGGCCGACGCGCTGGTGCATTCGACCCGCAAGTCGCTCGGTGAGTATGGCGACAAGCTCGACGCCGGCGAAAAGGAAAAGATCGACGCCGCGATCAAGGACCTGGAAGAAGTGATGAAGAGCAGCGACCAGTCGACCATCGATGCCAAGATCGAAGCGCTGTCGTCCGCTTCGCAGAAACTGGGCGAGAAGATGTATGCCGACATGCAGGCGCAGCAGGCAGCGGCAGGTGCGGCGGCTGGCGGCGATGCCGGTGCCGCGGAAGCCAAGCCGAAGCAGGACGACGTGGTCGACGCCGACTTCAAGGAAGTGAAAGACAAGTAATCTCCGGTCTAACGGCAAGCGTCACTGGAACGCCGTACAGACTTGCCGAGTCGATGATTGCCGCGTGCAATTTTCGACTCGGCTTTTTCACATATTTCGCTGACAGATTGACAGACAGATAAAGAGCAAGGTGCCGAAAAATGGCGAAGCGTGATTATTATGAAGTACTGGGCCTGGCAAAAAACGCCTCCGACGAAGAGATCAAGAAGGCGTATCGCAAGCTCGCAATGAAACACCACCCGGACCGCAATCCGGACAGCAAGACGTCGGAAGAAAAGTTCAAGGAAGTCAAGGAAGCGTACGAGATGCTGTCGAACGCCGAAAAGCGCGACGCTTACGATCGCTACGGTCATGCCGGCGTCGATCCGAACATGGGCGGCGGTGGCGGCTTCGGCGCTGGTGCCGGTGCCGGCGGTTTTGCCGATGCGTTCGGCGACATCTTCGGCGACATCTTCGGTGGCGGCGGCGGTGGTGCACGCGGTGGCCGTGGCGCTGGCCCGCAAGTCTATCGCGGCGCCGATCTGCGCTACAACCTCGACATTTCGCTGGAGCAGGCGGCGCACGGCTTCGATACCACGATCCGGGTGCCGTCATGGGACAAGTGCGATACCTGTCACGGTTCCGGCGCCAAGCCCGGCACCGCGCCGACCACCTGTACCACCTGCGGCGGCCACGGCCAAGTGCGGATGCAGCAAGGTTTTTTCAGCATCCAGCAAACCTGCCCGAAATGCCATGGTACCGGCAAGATCATTCCGGAGCCTTGCCCGACCTGTGCCGGCGCTGGCCGCATCAAGCGCAACAAGACGCTGGAAGTGAAGATTCCCGCCGGCATCGACGATGGCATGCGCATTCGCTCGTCCGGCAACGGCGAGCCGGGCATGAACGGCGGTCCGGCCGGCGATTTGTATGTCGAAATTCACATCAAGCAACATCCGGTATTCCAGCGTGACGGCGACGACCTGCATTGCGAGATGCCGATCTCGTTCGCCAAGGCGGCGCTCGGCGGAGAAATCGAAGTGCCTACCCTGAGCGGCAAGGCGGCGTTCACGATTCCGGAAGGCACGCAATCGGGCAAGACCTTCCGCCTGCGCGGCAAGGGCATCAAGGGCGTACGCTCGAGCTACGCCGGCGATCTGTTCTGCCACGTCGTGATCGAAACGCCGGTCAAGCTGACCGACAAGCAGAAGGAGTTGCTGCGCGATTTCGAGCGCCTGACCATGGAGGGCGGCGCCAAGCACAATCCGCAAAGCAAATCGTGGATGGAGAAGGTCAAGAATTTTTTTGAGTGATCTTGCGCCACAGCGGCCCAGTGATGGGCCGATCCACCAAGAACGCCGATCTGGACCGATCGGCGTTTTTTTGTGCCGTGTTTTTATTGTATTGAAGTAATAGTGCAGGCTTGCGTGAGCTGTCAGGTATGCTATCTTTGCTATCTTGTACCAAGGTAATTCGCGTGCTAATGATTCGTTTTAATGATTCATTGCAATGATTTTATTCCCCATGCATGGATAAGTGGGAACTCTGGAGACGATATGAATTGTGGCAACCGCATCAAATCCCTGCTGACCGTTGCGTCAGTGGCGTCGGCCCTATTGGTCGCGGCAACGCTGGTGTCGGCGCTGGAAGTGAGCGGCATCAAAATGGAAGAAACGGCGCGCGTCGCCAATCAGGAATTGAAATTGAACGGCGCCGGCATGCGCTACAAGGCGATCTTCAAGGTGTATGTAGGCGGCCTGTACCTGACCGAAAGGAAGACGAGCGCCGCCGACGCGCTGGCTGCGCCCGGCCCCAAGCGGATCACTCTGGTAACGATGCGCGAGATCAGCAGCGATGATCTCGGACGCAGCTTCATGGAAGGTCTGAACAAGAATTCCGACCGTACCGAAAAGACCAAGATCATCAGCCAGATGCAGCGTCTTGGCGAGGTGTTCGGCTCGACCCCGGAGCTGAAGAAAGGCGACGTGGTGACGATCGACTGGCTGCCCGGAACCGGCACCCTGATCGCGGTCAATGGCAAGAAGATCACCGATGCCTTCCCCGACCTGGTGTTCTACAACGCGTTGCTAAAAATCTGGCTCGGTGACAAGCCGGCGGACGGCCAGCTGAAGCGTGCGATGCTGGGCGAGAAACCGGAAGACTTCAAGCGCCAGTAAGGCAGCGACCAAGCGGAACCTGCGGAACACGGCGCTCACACCCGGAAAAATGGCAGCCTCGGCTGCCATTTTTTTGCCGGCGCGCTTGCTTGCCGCTGCAGCGGCCCCCGATGGCGAGGGCAAATGCTGGCATAATTCCACAACCTGACGGCTGCCCGGCGCCAATGCGCAAGCCGTCTTTTTGGCCGCGAGCCATGCAATTGGCCCGCGGTCCCACACATTGCTCTCCCGACCCGATGACAGAAACCACCCAAAAAACGCTTGCACTGGAAGAACTGCTCGACCGCAACCGGCGCTGGGCGACCTCGATGGTCGCAACCGATCCGCAATATTTCTCCAGGCTGACGGCCCAGCAGTCGCCCGACTACCTATGGATCGGTTGTTCCGACAGCCGGGTGCCGGCCAACGAGTTGCTCGGCTTGCCGCCGGGCGAACTGTTCGTTCATCGCAATATCGCCAACGTGGTGGTGCATAGCGACCTGAACTGCCTGTCGGTGCTGCAGTTCGCGGTCGAGGTGCTGCGCGTCAAGCACGTCATCATCGTCGGCCATTACGGCTGTTCCGGCGTCCATGCGGCGCTGACCGGACGCCGCGTCGGGCTGGCCGACAACTGGCTGCGTCATGTGCAGGATGTGCATCAGAAGCATGAAAAATACTTGGGCGCAACGCTCTCGCCGCGCGTCAGGCATGATCGTTTGTGCGAGCTGAACGTGATCGAACAGATCGTCAACGTGTGCCAGACCACCATCGTGCAAGATGCCTGGGAACGCGGTCAGCCACTGACCATGCATGGCTGGGTATATGGATTGCAGGACGGGCTGTTGCGCGATCTGAACATGACGGTCAGTGCCGCCGATGAGCTGGCGCCGAAGTGGGCCAACAGCCTCGCGCAGTATCCGGTGGAGTGATCTGCCCAGCCGGGCGCACCGGACCAAACGCCCCGCCAAGCCCTCCACAGGCTGCTAGTGTACTGCGTCAAACGGATTGCATCTTATTAAGCTTGGCGCGGGCACGCGTGACTTTCGCCAAAATGTCAGTTGCTTTCGCCGTCCAGATGAACGGTTTCGGAGAACGATTGTGCTTGTCTATGAATTGCTCAATCGTGCTGATCAAGTCTGGGACGCAATTGAAGACACCGCGTCGCAATTGGGTCCCGGACAGGTCGCGAAAGAACCGTTCGACCATGTTTAGCCAGGACGCGCTGGTAGGGGTGAAATGCATGTGAAAGCGCGGATGCTTGGCAAGCCACGCTTTCACGTTTGGATGCTTATGGGTCGCATAGTTATCAGCGATCAAGTGAAGCTCCTTGTCCTTGGGCGTACTGCGATCGATCTGCCGCAGGAAGCGCAGCCACTCTTGGTGGCGATGTTTTGTCATGCATTGGCCGATGACATTTCCATCGAGCGTACTCATCGCCGCGAACAGCGTCGTCACCCCGTTGCGCTTGTAATCGTGTGTCATCGTTTGACAGCGACCTCGCTTCAGTGGCAAGCCCGGCTGCGTCCGGTCGAGCGCCTGGATCTGGGACTTCTCGTCACAACAGAAGACTAATGCTTGTTCTGGCGGATCGAGATACAGTCCAACGATATCTTCCAGCTTCTCCGTGAAGTGTTTGTCGTTCGATACCTTGAAGGTCGCCATTCGATGCGGTTTGAGTCCGTGCGCCTGCCAGATACGCCGCACGCTCGCCGCACTTACACCGACCACAGCTGCCATTGTTCGCGTACTCCAATGGGTCGCGTTATCCGGTTGTTGCTGCGTCGTCCGCGTCACGATTGCCTTGATCTTACGCGCGGAAATCTTCGGCGTGCGCCCCGGCCGTGTCTCATCGTGTTCGATCCCCGGCAGCCCTTCATCGACATAGCGACCTCGCCAGCGTGCTACCGTGCCTCGCCAGACACCCAAGTCGGCGCCGATTTCCTTGTCCGTCTTGCCCTGCGCCGCAAGTAAGATCATCTTGGCGCGCTCGGCAACCCGCACCGATATCTTTCTGCCAGTAGCACACGCCTCTAACTGCTCACGCTGTGCTTCGGTCAACTCAACTTTCATCGCGATTCGCATGATTTATCCCTCCAAATACAGAATAGACGCAAATTGCAGTTAAGTTGCATTATTTATGACGCACTACACTAGCGCGCTGCCAGCCGGCCATCCATCAATTTGAGCCGCTGCACTGCGGGCAGCGCGATCAGGTCGCGGTCGTGGCAGGCCATCACGACGCTGCTGCCTTGTGCGATCAGGCTCGGGATCAGCGCGATCACCTGTTCGCGCGCCGCGCCGTCCAGGTTCGAGCTCGGCTCATCGAGCAATAATAATCTCGGTTTCAGGATACGGGCACGTGCAAGTGCGATGCGCTGCTTTTCGCCGCCGGACAGGGTCTGGGTCTTGCGCTCGCGCAGATGGCTGACGCCGGCCCACGCCATTGCCTCTTCCACCTGTCGCTGCCGGTCGTTGCGGGCCACGCCGCGCGCGCGCAGCCCGTATCCGATGTTGTCGGCGACGCTGGTCGCAAACATCGCCGGATGCTGGTGCACATACACGATGGCGGCGCGCAGCGCAGGCGGGTAGGGCGTCAGCGGCATGGCCTGCCCCATGAAGCTGAGGTGCGCGCAATGCGCCGGTTCCAGCCCGGCGAGGATGCGCAGCAGGGTGCTCTTGCCGGCGCCGTTGATGCCGGTCAGCGCATAGGCGCTGGCCGGCCCGATGTCGAGCGCATCGATGTCGAGCAGTGCGCGCGCACCGAACTGTTTGCGCAAGCCGCGGATCGCCAGCAGCGGCGTCATCGGGTCGCCTGTAGCGTATGGGCATCGCCCTGCAACAGCATCAGCGCGGCGTTGATCAGCAGCGCGATCGCGACTAGCACCAGCCCCAGCGCGATCCCTTGCGCGAATTCGCCCTTGCTGGTTTCCAGCGCAATCGCGGTGGTGATGGTACGCGTGGCGCCGGCGATATTGCCGCCGACCATCATCGCGCAACCGACTTCGGAAATCACGCGGCCGAAGCCGTTGATCAGCGCCGCCATCACGCCGAAACGGCCTTCGTGCAGCACGGTCAGCATCACGCGCCAGCGCGACGCGCCGAGCGTGACTGCGGTCTCGGCCAGGCGCGGATCGGTGGCCTGCACCGCCGCCAGCGTAAACGCGATCAGCACCGGCAGCGCAATCAATACCTGGCCGGCTACGATGCCGGTTTGCGTGAATAACCAGTGCCAGCTGCCCAGCGGGCCGCTGCGGCTCAGCCCCAGATACAGCAGCAGCCCGATCAGGACAGTCGGCAGTGACAACGTGGCCTGGGCCAGCCAGATCACGATGCGGCGACCACGGAACCGGTGCCTGGCGATCGCATACCCGGCCAGCACCGCGACCGGCGTCGCCAGCAGCAGGCCGATGACCGAGGTCTTGAGCGAGACCCAGATGATCTGCCACAGTGCCGGGTCGCCTGACAACAGCAGTCGGAACGCATCATGCAAGGCTTGCATCGGGTCAGGTGTGGTCAGGTTGGGTGGGACGTGGGGGCGGCTTTGGAAACGGCGTTAGCAGCAGCGGGTTTAGAAACAATGTTCCGGCGCCGGAAACGACTGGTCCTTGACCGCGGCGACATAGGCGCGCACGGCGCCATCGATGCTGCTCTGGCCGTCCATGAAATTCTTCACGAAGCGCGCCTTGCGGCCCGGGAAGGTACCCAGCATGTCGTGCATCACCAGCACCTGGCCCGAGCAATCGGGTCCGGCGCCGATGCCGATGGTCGGAATCGCCAGCAGCGCCGTCACTTCCTTGCCCAGCGCCGCAGGAATCGCTTCCAGCACCAGCAGCGCCGCACCGGCCGCCTGCAGCGCCAGCGCGTCCGCTTTGAGGCGGTCGGCCGCGTCGGCGGTCTTGCCCTGCACCTTGTAGCCGCCTAGCTGATGTACCGATTGCGGGGTCAGGCCGAGGTGCGCGCAGACCGGGATCGCGCGGTCGGTCAGGAAACGGATGGTATCGGCCAGCCACAGGCCACCTTCCAGCTTGACCATCTGGGCCCCGGCCTGCACCAGCAGCACCGCATTATCGAATGCAGCCTGCGGCGTCGCATAGCTGCCGAAGGGCATGTCGGCCACCACCAGCGCGGTCTGATTGCCGCGCGCCACGCTGGCGGTATGGTAGGCGATGTCGGCCACCGTGACCGGCAGGGTCGAACTGTGGCCCTGGCAGACCATGCCGAGCGAGTCGCCAATCAGCAGCATCTCGACCCCGCAGCGGTCCATCAACGCCGCGAAACTGGCGTCGTAACAGGTCAGCATCGCGATCCTGTCGCCGGCGGCGCGCTGCGCCATCAGACTCGGCAGGGTGACCGCCTTGCGTTGTTCCTTCGCTTCATTACCCTGCAAATATCCAGCCATGGTGATTCTCCGAAATTAATCTGCACTAATCTACATTAGTCTGCGCGATTGAAAAAATGACGCTTGCCGCGCATATTGCCGATATGCGCCAGCAGCAGCCCGAAATCCTCGTCCCGGATCGGGTTGAAGTGTTCTGCATTGACGATCAGCAGCGGCGCATCGTCGTAGTCGTAAAAAAAGCGGCTGTAACTCTCGCACAGCCGGTTCAGATAGGGCGCGGAAATGCCTTCTTCCATCTCGATGCCACGCCGGTTGACGCGCTCGATCAGTGTGGCCGGCTCGGCCTGCAGATAGATCACCAGGTCCGGCCGTGGCGCCTGCGGCCGCAGGTGGGAATACAGGTTCAGATACAGGTTGAACTCGTCGTCGCCCAGGGTCAGGCGCGCAAAGATCGGATCCTTGTCGAGCAGGAAATCGGACACGGTGCGGCTGTCGAACAGATCGGTCTGCGCCAGATCGCGAAGCTGGTTCATGCGCTGGAACAGAAAAAACATCTGGGTCGGCAACGCGTAGCGCGCAGCATCACGATAGAATTTTTTGAGGAAAGGGTTCTCGGCCGGCTGCTCGAACAACTCCTGGGCACCGAAATGGGTCGCCAGGCGGCGCGCCAGCGTGGTCTTGCCGACCCCGATCGGGCCTTCGACGACGATGTACTTGGTTTGCTCGAAATCCATGTTATGCGTCACCCTGGCTCAGGGGCGTGTTGGTAATCAATTTCATGGGAGTATATCCAAAAACCATGGTCATGCCGCGCGATTAATGTGCGGTTCAATTATATACTGGCGCCAGTATTAATCATCGATCATGCATATTGCCTGGTCCGCGACGGCCGGCGCGAAGCTGTGCGCCGGGCCCTGACCCGGAATCGTCAGCAGCGGGTCGAGCTGCAGCAGCGGGATCAGCGCAAACGCGCGTTGCGTCAGGCGCGGATGCGGTACGGTCAGGTGTTCCGATGCGATTTGCTGTTGCCCGTACAGCAGGATATCGAGGTCGAGCGTGCGCGGCGCATTCCGATAGGGCCGCTCGCGCCCGAACGTCAACTCCAGCGCCTGCAGGCGCTGCAGCAGCTCGGCGGCAGTTAATCGGGTCGTCAACTGCACCACCGCGTTGACGTAATCGTCGCCACCGGCATCGATCGGCGCGCTGCGAAACAAGCTCGATTGCGCAGTGACGCTGGTATCGGGCAACTGTGCCAGCGCGGCGATCGCGCGGCGCACCTGCAGCGCCGCATCGCCCAGATTGGCGCCTAGCCCGATGTAGGCGGTGACTGCCGTGGTCGGGTCGAACACCATTATTGATTGCCCTCGCCGCCGGACGGCTCCGCATTGCCGCGCTCCGCCGAGGTGTCAGCGCCGCTGTCCCCCGTTTTTGCACGACCGCGTCCGCCACGCCGTTTCGGCCGCTTCTTGCTGGCGCCGGCGCTGTCTTCCGCGCGCGATTTTTGCGCCAGCAATTGCTCGCGGCCGGGACCGTCGCCCTCGATGAATTCGGTCCACCATTCGCCGATCGCGCTGTCGATTTCGCCCGACGCGCAGCGCAGCAGCAGGAAATCGTAACCGGCGCGAAAGCGCGTATGTTCCAGCAATTTATACGGTGTCTTGCCGGTACGCCGCTCAAAGCGCGGCTGCATGGCCCAGATGTCACGCATGTCGGAGCCGATCTTGCGCTGCAGCGCCAGTTTCTCGGTCTGGGTATTGAGCACGTCGTCGGCCGCCAGATGCAGCGCCGGAATCGGATATTCGCCGGCGGCGCGGTAGGCGGTCCATTTTTCCAGCACCTGATGCCACAGCAGCGATGCGAACAGGAAGCCGGGCGACACCGGTTTGCCGAGCTTGATGCGCTGGTCGGTATTGTCCAGCGCCAGCGTGACGAAGCGCGCGCCGAGCGGCTGCTCCAGCACCACGTCGAGCAATGGCAGCAGGCCGTGATGCAGGCCTTGTTTGCGCAATTGCTGCAAACAGGCCAGCGCATGGCCGCTCATCAACAGCTTCAGCATCTCGTCGAACACGCGTGCCGCCGGCACGTTGTTGACCAGCGGCGCCATCACCGCGACCGGCGCGCTGGTCGATGGGTCGATGTCAAAGCCGAGCTTGGCAGCGAAACGCACCGCGCGCAGCATGCGGATCGGGTCTTCGCGGTAGCGCGCTTCCGGCGCGCCGATGATGCGCAGCGTCTTGTTACGGATATCGGCAATGCCGCCGTGATAATCGAGCACGGTCTGGCTGGCCGGATCGTAATACATCGCGTTGATGGTGAAGTCGCGCCGCACCGCGTCCTCGTGCTGCAGGCCGAAGGTATTGTCGCGCAGCACGCGGCCATGCTCGTCCTTGGGCGCGCCGTCGCTCGACGCGCCGCGGAAGGTGGTCACTTCCAGCAGGTCCTGGCCGAACATCACATGCACGATCTGGAACCGCTTGCCGATGATGAACGCGCGTCTGAATAAACGCTTGACCTGTTCCGGCGTGGCATTGGTCGCGATATCGAAATCCTTCGGCTTGACGCCGAGCAGCAAGTCGCGCACCGCGCCACCCACCACGAAGGCCTTGAAGCCGGCGTCCTGCAGCGTGTGCGTGACGCGCACCGCGTTGGCCGATAACAGCTGCGGGTCGATGCCGTGCTGTTGCTGGTTCAGCACCTGAGGTTCGGTCTGGTCGGTCGATGGTGGCGCCTGCTTGACGCCGAGCATGCGCCGGATGAACTTTTTAATCATTGAATAGTTTTAATAATGGCCAGCCGTGCGCAATCGCATGCGCTTCCAGTTTGGCGTTCGGGTTGGTGGCGATCGGATGAGTGACGATCGAGAGTAGCGGGATATCGTTGTGCGAGTCGCTGTAGAAATGGCTCCGGTCAAAGCTGTCGAGCGATTTGTCCATCGCGGCCAGCCAGTCGTGCATGTGGCTGACCTTGCCGGCGCCCGAGGTCGGGATCCCGACCAGCCGGCCGGTGATGTCGCCCGCTGGCGTCCGCTCCGGCATGGCGGCGATCAGGTGTTCGATGCCGAGCTGGCGTGCAATCGGCGCGGTGACGAAATGGTTGGTGGCGGTGATGATCGCCAGCAGGTCGCCGGCGTCCTGATGGCGCAGCAGCAGGTCGCTGGCCGCCGGCCGGATCGCTGGCGTGATGACTTCATGCATGAATTGCGCATGCCAGTCATCCAACTGCTGGCGGGAGAACTGGGCCAGCGTGCCGAGCGCAAACTCCAGATACGCGACCGGATCGAGCGTGCCGGCCTGATATTGCGCGAAGAATTCGGCATTGCGGCGTGCGAATTCTTTCGCATCGACCGCGCCGATGCGGGTCAGGAACTGGCCCCACTCGTAATCCGAGTCGAGCGGCAGCAAGGTGTGGTCGAGGTCGAACAGGGCCAGGTTGCTCATGCTTTGGGGTTGGTTGTGATTGCGCGCTCCAGTTGCAACAGCTCACGCAACAGCGGCAGGGTGATTGGGCGCTGGGTTTCCAGCGAATAGCCGTCGAGCGCGTCGAGCATTGCCGACAGCGAGCGCATATCGCGCCGGAAGTGGGTGATCAAATAGGGTAACACGCCGGGCGACAGCGTCAAACCGCGCAGCTGCGCTGCCTGCGTCAGGGCGGCGATCTTTTCGTCATCGGTCAGGCCGTGCACCTGATAGATCAGGCCCCAACCCATCCGGGTGCGCAGATCCTCGCGCACCGCCAGCAATGCCGGCGGCGCAGAGCCGGTGCTGACCAGATAGCCGCCATTGTCGCGGATCTGGTTAAATAGATTGAAGGCCTCGATCTGCAGTTCGGGCGACAGCCGGTCGCAATCGTCGAGCAGGTACAGCTCGATCTCCGGTGTATATAAAAACGCATCGACGCCGGCCGTGGCGGCATCGATGTAACGGCTCCGCGCGCCGGCCGCCAGCGCGTGCAGCAGATGGCTCTTGCCGGCCGCGGCTTCACCCCACAGGTAGGCGAAACGCTCACTTGCACTGCGCGCGGCGAACTGCTGCGCGAGCTGCGCCAGTTCGGCATTTTGCCCGGTCACGAAACTGTCCAAGGTTTGCGGCTGATTCGCGCCGATGTCGAGCGTCAACTGCCTCATTCGGACTCACACATGACTATTGGGGTTATTGGGGCTATTTGTTTGTGCATTATAAAAACTGCTATTCAGATAATGCAACCGCAAGTGCTTGAAGGCGACCGACAGGATCGCCGACGCCGGCAGCGCCAGCAACACGCCGACGAAACCGAACAGCTGGCCGAACGCGAGCAGCGCGAAGATCACCACCAGCGGATGCAGGCCGATGCGCTCGCCGACCAGGCGCGGCGTCAAAAAGAAACCTTCCAGCACTTGCCCGATGCTGTAGATGATTGCGACCGCCACCAGCCCATGCAGCCCGGTAAATTGCAGCGCCGCAGCAATCAGTGCCAGCACCAGTCCGATGCCAAAGCCGAGGTAGGGGATGAATACCAGCAGGCCAGTGACGATACCGACCGGCAGCGCGACATCGAAACCGGCGATTGTCAGCGCCACCGAATAATACGCCGCCAGGATGAGCATCACCAGCAACTGGCCGCGCAGGTATTGCGCCAGCAAGCCGTCAACTTCTTGCGCCATCGCCACGGTTCTGGCGGCCCAGCGCCGCGGCACCATGTGTTCCAGCTTTTTCAGGAACGGATGCCAGTCGAGCAGCAGGTAAAACAGCACCATCGGGATCAGCAATAGCGTCGCCAGCCAGCCCAGCACCGCGATGCCGCCGACCTTGGCCGAGGCCAGCATCGCGCGCCAGATTTCGTCGCCGCTAGTACTGAGCTGCTGGGTCAGCAGGGTCTTGATGCCGGCACCGTCGAGCCGTACATGGATGCCGAGCTCGGCCAAGGGCGGTGCCAGGGTGTTGTTCAGGCGGGTCAGGAAGGTCGGAATCTGGTCGCGCAGCATCGGGATCTCGGTCTGCAACACTGGCAGCACGATCAACACCAGCGCCAGGATCGCCGCCAGCAGCAACAGCATCATCAGCACCACCGCGAGCGAGCGCGGCACGCGAAATTTGCCGAGTCGCAGCGAGGCGATCAGGTCGACGCCGGGATTCAATGCGTATGCCAGGATCGCGGCGGCAATGAACGGCGTCATCACCGGCCCCAGCAGCACCAGCAGAACCAGCAGTGCCAGCCCCAGCACCAGCCATAGCGCGCTCTGTTTTTGCTCGAATGTGAAAGAAAATGGCATTGATTTGTCGGTTAATTGTCAGCGAGTTGTCTGTTTTGTCAGGCGGCGTTAAAGAGAAAGTCCGGGCCAAGCCAAGGTGGCCCCAGGGTTGATTCGGGGTCAAATTAGGGGCAATTTGCTACAATAGCGGTTTGGCCGAAGCCGCCAACTCGACCTTAACCATCTATTTTACCGCCTCTGCCGCCACTATCATCATGACATCTTCCTCAAAAGTATCTCTTTCCTACCGCGACGCCGGAGTTGACATGGTCGCCGGTGATGCCCTGGTCGAGGCAATCAAGCCGTTTGCCAAACGCACCATGCGGGAAGGCGTGATGGCCGGCATCGGCGGTTTTGGCGCGATGTTTGAAGTCAGCAAGAAATACAAGGAGCCGGTGCTGGTGTCCGGTACCGACGGCGTCGGCACCAAGCTGAAACTGGCATTTCACCTGAACAAGCATGACACGGTCGGCATCGACCTGGTCGCGATGAGCGTCAACGACATCCTGGTGCAGGGCGCCGAACCGCTGTTCTTCCTCGATTATTTTGCCTGCGGCAAGCTCGACGTGGCCTCGGCCACCGCTGTCATCAAGGGCGTCGCGCAAGGCTGCGAACAGGCCGGCTGCGCACTGATCGGCGGCGAAACCGCCGAAATGCCGAGTATGTACCCGGACGGCGAATACGATCTGGCCGGTTTCGCGGTCGGCGCGGTCGAGAAATCGAAGATCATCGACGGCAGCAAGATCGTGCCGGGCGACGTGGTGCTGGGCCTGGCGTCGTCCGGCATCCATTCCAATGGCTTCTCGCTGGTGCGCAAAATTATCGAAGTCTCCAAGCCGGACCTGAACGCCGACTTCCACGGCCGCACGTTGGGCGACGCGCTGATGGCGCCGACCCGGATCTACGTCAAGCCGCTGCTGGCGCTGATGGAAAGCATCGAAGTCAAGGGCATGGCCCACATCACCGGCGGCGGCCTGGTCGAAAACGTGCCGCGCGTGCTGGGCGACCAGCTGACCGCGGTGCTCGATCATAATGCGTGGACCATGCCGCCGCTGTTTAGCTGGCTGCAGCAGCACGGCGGCGTCGCGGACGCAGAGATGCACCGCGTATTCAATTGCGGTATCGGCATGGTGGTGATTGTGTCACAGGAGAATGCCGCTGCCGCCGTCGCCCAGTTGACCGCGGCCGGTGAAACGGTCAGCCGGATCGGTCAGATTCGCGCCCGCGCGGGTGATGAGGCGCAGACGATCGTGGTGTAGGCGGTCACGCTTGATCAGAAACGGCACGTTGCTAATCCAGCGTGCCGTTTTTTATTGCGACTCCGGGTTGGCCGAATGGGGGTTATCCCGCCGCGCGGCGGTCTCAGGATTTTCGGCGGGGCGGTCTTGCGCCAGCGTCTGTAACTCCGGACGCTCGCCTGTCGCCAGATGCGGCGGTACCGGCAGGAACACCGGCATGCTGCGGTGCTTTAGCGACGACAGCACGTTGGTTGTAGTTTCCGGCGACGCGTTCCAGATCGGATTGTCGATGCTGTCGAACACGCGCCGCAACTGGTCGCCCCAGGTGTTGCGGATCATCTGGAAATATTGATTCTTGTCGTCGATTGTCACGAAGCGGTTCAGCGCCAGGCTATTGGTCTCGTACAGCAGCAGGTCGAGCGGCAGGCCGACCGAGATGTTGGAACGCAGCGTCGAGTCCATCGAAACTAGTGCGCACTTGGCGGCATCATCGAGCCGCGTGGCCGGCGTGACGATGCGGTCGATGATCGGCTTGCCGTATTTCGATTCGCCGATCTGGAAATAGGTGTTTTCATTATGCGATTCGATGAAGTTGCCGGCCGAGTACATCTTGAACAAGCGGCAGCGCTCGCCCTTGATCTGGCCGCCGAAAATCATGCTGACATTGAAGTCGATGCCGAAGTCACCGAGCGCCTTGGCGTCGCGGTCGTGCACGGTGCGGATCGCGTCGCCTAAAATTTGTGCCGCTTCGAACATCGAGCCGGCGCTCCAGATACTTCGGCCGTCATCCCTGGTCGGCTCGGCAATGATCTGACGGATCGATTGTGAAATGGAAAGATTGCCGGCAGTCAGCAACACCATCATGCGGTCGCCAGGATTCTCGAACACGCTCATCTTGCGAAATGAACTGACCTGATCGACGCCGGCATTGGTACGTGAGTCCGACAGAAAAACCATTCCCGCATCGAGGCACATGGCAACACAATAAGTCATGGTGGCAATCTTTGATTCAAATACGTCCAGAAGCAGAATTTTACAGGAAGCCTGATGAGTCGTTTTTGCGCAGACACTGACCTTGCATCGATTCTGCGACTCACTGCACCGACGGCGATGACGCGACGCTGACATGGACTTCCAGCTTCTCGTCGCCACCCCCACGGCGTACGCCGCGCACCGGCGCCGCCGAGTCATAGTCGCGGCCGAGCGCCAGCCGGCAATATGAATCATTCAAGAAGCACGCATGCGTGACGTCGATGCTGACCCAGCCGCAAAAATCATCGTCGTCGACCCAGGCATCGATCCACGCGTGGCTCTCCGCGTGGGCGCTGCTGCCGGGATCGATATAGCCGGACACATAGCGCGCCGCGATGTGGTGCGCGCGGCAGCAGGCCAGAAACAAATGGGCGTGGTCCTGGCAGACACCGCGCCCCAGCAGCAAAGCATCGTCGGCGCTGGTGGTGACGACGGTGGCGCCGCCCTGATACGCGACCGCGGCGCAGATCGCGTCGGCCAGCTTCAACAAGTCGTCGCTGCGCACGCTCTGCACGCCATCGAGCGTGGGCAAGCGCGTGCCGGGTAAATAATGTGCCGCAAAGTCCCGAATGTTCGCGGTCGGCGCAGTCAAGGGCGTCGGCGTCGTAAACAGCAACGGCGATAGCCCATTTTGATCCTGCAGGCGGCCACGCTCGGGGCTGCTAACGTCGACCACGCCTTCGACTTCGATCCGCACCTCGTCATGCGGCCCGGTGATGGTCAGCATATGACCGAGGTTGCCGAACGCGTCGGTGAAAGCATGCAACTTGCCGGCGGTCGTGATTTGCCACGCCAGGCAGCGCTGCTGCGGCTCGCTGCGCGGCGACAAGCGCAGTTGCTGGATCGTATAGGCCAGCGGCGCGGTATAGCGGTACACCGTTTCATGACGGATGGTCAGTATCATGTCAGCTTGGTGCCAGCGGCACTAGGAAGTTGCGGCTGACCCGTTGGCCGAGCTCGTCAATGTGGTGGAAGAACTGCGTCAGATAGTCGTGCAAGCCGTCATGCAGGATTTCCTCGATGCGGCCGAATTTCAGCTGTGCATGCAGTTTGCCGGCCAGCCGCTCGGTGTCGCTCGACTCCTGGTTGCTTACCTCCTTCAGCGTCGCCACCACTTCGTCCATGCAGGCCAGCAGCGAGCGCGGCATGTCGGCGCGCAGGATCAGCAGCTCCGCCACGCGTTGCGGCGTGATCACGTCGCGGTAGACTTTGCGATAGATTTCAAACGCCGACACCGAGCGCAGGATTGCCGCCCAATAGTAAAAGTCGCGCTGCGCATCCCCCTCCTGCGGCCCGCTGGCGTGGGCGCCGTGGAACTTGACGTCCAGAATCCGCGCAGTGTTGTCGGCGCGTTCCAGAAACGTGCCGAGCCGCATGAAATACACCGCCTCGTCGCGCAGCATGGTGCCGAGCGTGACCCCGCGCGACAGGTGCGAGCGGTACTTGACCCATTCAAAAAAATGACTGGGATCGCGCTCCAGCAGGTCGCTGTCCAGCCGTTTCTGCATGTCGAGCCAGGTCAGGTTCTGGGTTTCCCACACTTCCGTGGTCAAGGTGCCGCGCACCGCCCGGGCATTTTCGCGCGCGCCGGTCAGGCACGAGGCGATCGAGGAGGGGTTGTCGGGGTCGCGCACCATGAAGTCGAGCACGGCGGCGGCGCTTAGGTGGGGGTATTTATCATCGAAGGCCGGTTGCAATTCGGAGATCCCCAGCATCGCGCGCCAGCCCTGTTCGGCCGCGGTCGGCGATTGCGGCAGCAACGAGGTTTGTACCGTGACGTCGAGCATGCGGGCGGTATTTTCGGCGCGCTCGGTGTAGCGGGCCATCCAGAACAGATGATCGGCGGTGCGGCTCAGCATGGTGGCCTCAATTTTCCAGTATCCAGGTGTCCTTGGTGCCGCCGCCCTGAGACGAATTGACGACCAGCGAGCCCTCGGTCAGCGCCACGCGCGTCAGGCCGCCCGGCACCATGGCCACGGTCTTGCCGGACAGTACGAACGGGCGCAAATCGATATGACGCGGCGCGATGCCGGACGCGACATAGGTCGGGCAGGCCGACAAGGCCAGCGTCGGCTGCGCGATATAGCCGGACGGATTGGCCAGCAGCCGCTGGCGGAAATCTTCGATCTCCTGCCGGCTCGACGCCGGTCCGACCAGCATGCCATAGCCGCCGGCGCCATGCACCTCCTTGACCACCAGTTCGGCCATATGGGCCAGCGTGTAGGCCAGGTCGTCCGGCTTGCGGCACTGCCAGGTCGGCACGTTGTTCAGGATCGGGGTTTCGCTCAAATAGAACTTGATCATGTCCGGCACGAACGGATAAATCGATTTGTCGTCGGCCACACCGGTGCCGATCGCATTGGCCAGCGTGACGCGGCCGGCACGGTACACCGACAGCAGGCCCGGCACGCCGAGCGACGAATCGGGGCGGAACGCCAGCGGATCGAGAAAGTCGTCGTCGACGCGGCGGTAAATGACATCGATGCGCTTCGGCCCGCGCGTGGTGCGCATGTACACGGCGTTGTCGTTGACAAACAAATCCTTGCCCTCGACCAGCTCGACGCCCATCTGCTGCGCCAGAAACGCATGTTCGAAATAGGCCGAGTTGTACATGCCGGGCGTCATCACGACGACCGTCGGATCGCTCGCCCCGAGCGGTGCCACCGAGCGCAGATTGTCCAGCAACAGGTCGGGATAATGTTCGACCGGCGCGATCTTGTGGCGCGCGAATACTTCCGGAAACAGCCGCATCATCATCTTGCGGTCTTCCAGCATGTAGGACACGCCGGACGGCACCCGCAGATTGTCTTCCAGCACATAGAATTCGCCGCGGCTGCTGCCATGATCGGCGCGCACGATGTCGATACCGGCGATATGGGCGTAAATGTCGGACCCGACCTTGATGCCCTGCATTTCGGGCCGGTATTGCGAATTGGTAAAAATCTGTTCGGCGGGAATCACGCCGCCCTTGACGATTTTCTGCGCGTGATAGATGTCGTGGAT
Organism: Pseudundibacterium arcticum; assembly: GCF_042646465.1. Classification (NCBI taxonomy): domain Bacteria; kingdom Pseudomonadati; phylum Pseudomonadota; class Betaproteobacteria; order Burkholderiales; family Oxalobacteraceae; genus Pseudundibacterium; species Pseudundibacterium arcticum. Next base: position 18,517 of record NZ_JBHRTP010000072.1, on the reverse strand, counting down.
GAACATGTTCAGCGCCTTGACGCGCTGCACCAGGCCGGCTTCCAGCCGCTTCCATTCTGCGGCCGGGATGATGCGGGGGATGATGTCGAACGGGATCAGGCGCTCGGTGCCGGCGTCGTCACCGTAGACCGCGAAGGTGATGCCGACGCGCCGGAAGATCAGGTCGGCTTCGGCCCTTTTGCGGGCAATGGTATCGGCGCTCTGCGCCGCCAGCCAGTCATCGAAGTCGCGGTAGTGGGGACGCACCGAGCGCTGAGCCGCCGCGGCTGGGTCATCGATAAACATTTCGTCGAAACAATTTGCCATGGCATCGTTTCCTCGGTGTTCAGCGCGTCGGCTTGGTCGGCGAATATACTGGCGCCTATCTATCTATTTCAACCAAATAAATATTGCAGAATTAATGCATACTCCTACGGCGATCGAATATGATCGATCAACGCAGCGGTGCGCTGATCCGGCGCCGGCGTCAGCAGGCTGACCACGCCGACAGCGAACAAACCGGCCGGCACGCCAAACACACCGGCCGAGATCGGCGCGATGTGAAACCACTGCGCCGCGCCGGAACCGCCCAGGGTCGGATGCGTATGCAACATGTAATACACGCACGTCACAAAACCGGTCAGCATGCCGGCGATCGCGCCTTGCTGGTTCGCACGTTTCCAGAATACACCTAAAACCAGTACCGGAAACAAGGCCGATGCCGCCAACGAAAACGCGGCGCCGACCATGGACAGAATATCGCCCGGTTTCAGCGATGCGGTGTAGGCCGCGATCAAGGCAACCACTAGTAACAGCAGTTTCGAGATGGTGACCCGCTTCTGGGTCGACGCTGCCGGATCGAGCACCTTGAAGTAGGTGTCATGCGACAGCGCGTTCGAGATCGTCAGCAGCAGGCCGTCGGCCGTCGATAGCGCCGCGGCCAGCCCGCCGGCCGCTACCAGCCCCGAGATCACGAACGGCAGGCCGGCTATCTCGGGCGCGGCCAGCACCAGGATGTCGCCGTCGATCGCGATCTCGGCCAGCTGCACGATGCCGTCGCGGTTGACATCGACGATCGACACCAGCGGGTTGAGCTTGTCGATGTTGGCCCAATACGACACCCAGGCCGGCAACTGCGTGTAGTTGGAGCCGACCAGCACGGTGTAAATATCGTATTTCAGCAGCACCGCCAGCGCCGGGATGCACAGGTACACCAGCAAGATGAAAAACAGCGACCAGAACACCGACATGCGCGCGGCCTGCACGCCCGGCGTGGTGTAGCTGCGCATCAGGATATGCGGCAAAGCGGCGGTGCCCATCATCAGGCAAAACACCAGCGCCAGAAAATTATTGCGTTTGATATCGGATTCGGCCGCATCCTTGCCGGGGAAGGGCGTCGCAAACGGCGTCGGCGGCATCGCGCGCGCCAGGTAGCTGGTTCGCGCATCGCTCCATTTGCGCTGCGCCTCTGCGACACTCTTCGGGTAAGCCGCCAATGCGCGGGTCGCGGACTTGATCTCGACCAGCGACGCGCTGCCCATCTTCAGGTCGCTGACGTGGCGCTGCGCGTCGAGCCGGCCGTCTTCCCATGATTGTGGCAAGGCTTTCAGTCGGGCGTCGTAGTCGTTGGCCAGCTTGCGGTAGACCGCGCGCACCTGTTGTTCTTTCGGATCGCGTTCCAGTGCCAGTTCGCGCGCGCTCAACTTTGACAACACCGTGCCGTAGGCCACTTGCGGGATCGGGTTCTCGCTATGCTTGGCCGACAGCCACAGCACCGGGATCAGATAGGCGATCAGGATAATGATGTATTGCGCGACCTGGGTCCAGGTGATCGCGCGCATGCCGCCCAGAAAAGAGCAGACCAGGATGCTGGCCAGACCGAGGAAAATGCCGACCGAAAAATCAACACCGGTGAAGCGCGAGGCGATCAGGCCGACCCCGTAGATCTGCGCTACCACATAGGTAAACGAGACGATCACGGTGGCGACCACCGCCAGCATTCGCACCAGATTGCCGTTGTGACGGCCGCTATAGCGTGCCGCCAGAAAGTCCGGAATCGTGTACTGGCCGAATTTGCGCAGGAACGGTGCGATCAGCAGCGCCACCAGGCAAAAGCCGCCGGTCCAGCCCATGATATAGCCCAGCCCGTCGAAGCCCTGCACGTACAGGCCGCCGGCCAGGCTGATGAAACTGGCGGCCGACATCCAGTCGGCCCCCGTCGCCATGCCGTTGAACAGCGCCGGCACACGGCGCCCGGCAACATAATATTCCGACACATCCGAGGTGCGGCTGAGCAGGCCGATGCTGGCATACAGCACGCTGGTCGCGAACATGAACAGATAGCCGATCCAGATGCGCGGCACACCTTCCTTTTCGAGGATCGACAATGCAAGCAGGAACAGGATGAAGCCGCCGGTGTACCACAGGTAGTAGCGCTTCAGCTCGCCGAAAAATACCCCGCTAGCCGTTTTACGCATCGGACTGCCCTTCATCAATGTGGCTTTGGCACTGCCGGTCCAGCCGCTGCATGCGCCACGCATAGAACGCCACGATCAGCACATAGACCAGGACCGCGCCTTGCGCCGCCATATAGAACGAGACCGGCCAGCCGAACAGCTGCAGGGTGGCCAGCTGACGCGCGAAAAATACGACGCAGAAGGTGATCGCAAACCAGATCAGCAGCAGCCACAGCGTCAGGCGGCGGGTGTGGCGCCAGTGCAGCGCCAGGTTGTGCGGGGTGGGATTCAAGGGTTCTGGCATGGCACTGGTGGCTTGGTGTGGTTCCAACGGGTTCGGCAGATTGTCGCGGGTTTGGCACTGATGTTCGGCGCCATCAGACCTCGAATAATCAGCGCTTGCATCACTCTAAAAAAGAAATTTAACGGGAGTATTGATAAATTGTCCATTGAAAATATGCGGAATAACTTGATATAGGTTGGAGTATTCTCATTCTTCATAGACTCCCGAGGCTGCCGTACCGGCACGCGGCGCGCGGCGGAAACTGACCCGGAACAGGCAGCCGGGGAATTTCTGTTCATGACTGCGCGGATTGGTAAAAATATCGACTAGCGCCGCGTGCTGTTGCGCGATTTCACGCACGATCGACAGTCCCAGCCCGCTGCCGCTGACGTTGCTGCCGAGGATGCGATAAAAGCGCTCGAACACATGGTGCCGCTCCGACGGCGGGATCCCGGGGCCGGTGTCTTCCACCTCCAGAATCGCATATTCACCGTCGCCATCGCTGCGCACCCGCACCGTGACGCTGCCCTGCGCCGGCGTGTAGCGCAAGGCATTGTCGATCAGGTTGCTCAGCAATTCGCGCAACATCACCGGATTACCGAACAGCTCGACCGGTTCCGGCGCTGCTTCAAAGCCAAGATCGATGCGGCGCGCGAACGAGGCCTGGACCCAGTCGTGCACGATGTCGCGCGCCAGCGCCGACAACTCCAGCGGCTCGAACGGTTTGCTGGCCGGGGTCTGATTTTCGGCGCGCGCCAGTGTCAGCAATTGGTTCACGAGATGGGTTGCCGATTCCGAACTCTTGGACAGCTGTTCCAGCGAACGGTGGATTTCGTCCTGGTCGGTCTGACGCAACGCCAGTTCGGTTTGCATGCGCATGCCGGCCAGCGGCGTCTTCATCTGGTGTGCGGCATCGGCGATGAAGCGCTTTTGCATCTCGATCGATTGCGACAGGCGTTCCAGCATGTCGTTCAGCGAGCGCACCAGCGGCGAGATTTCTTCCGGTACCTGGCCCGGTTCGATTGGGCTCAGGTCGTCAGGACGGCGGGCCCGGATCCGTTGTTGCAAATCAGCCAACGGCATCAAGCCGCGCGACAGCGCGAACCAGACCAGCGCCAGTGCAATCGGCAGGATGATGAATTGCGGCAGGATCACGCCCTTGATGATGTCGTTCGCCAGCTGAGCGCGCTTGTCGAGCGTCTCGCCGACCTGCACCAGCGCCAGGTGCTGCTCCTTGGACGCATCGCGTTCGGCGCGGCTCTTGCGCAGGTCGACATACGAATACGCGATCCGCACGTCCGCGCCGTGCATGCTGTCATTGCGGTACATCACCGCACCCATCGGCGCTTTTTCTTCGTCGCCGGTCGGTGCCGGCAGGTCGCGGTCGCCATCCACGTATTCGCCGTGCGGCCCGATCACCTGGAAATAGATCGTGTCGACATCGTCGGCCCGCAGCATGTCGCGCGCCGAGCCGGGCAACTGGGTCAGGATCTTGCCGTCGACTTCCCGCACCTGCTGGGTCAGCACGCTCAGGCTGTCTTCCAGCGCGCGGTCGAACGGCTGGTTGGCGATGGTTTTTGCGACCAGATAGGTGATCGCGATACTGAGCGGCCACAGCAGCAGCAGCGGCGCCAACATCCAGTCGAGAATCTCGCCGAACAGCGAATGCTGGATGTTTTCTTCGGTCTCGGTGGCCAGCGGCTGATAGGGTGCGGGAGCTTCCGGCGCCGCTGATGTCGCGCCGCCGGCTTCACCCGTATTAGTGGCCGAAGCGGTGGCCGCAGCAGTGACCGATACGGTGGTCGAAGCGTTAGCGTCGTTCTTCGCTGACATGCTGGTCGGTGCTGACGTCAGCCGGCCGATGGTGCCGGCGGCATGGTGGGACCGGGCGGTGGCGCTTCGAGGAATTTTTCCAGGCAATAGCCCAGTCCGCGCACGGTCACGATGCGTACGCCGCCGACCTCGATCTTCTTGCGCAGCCGATGCACATACACTTCAATCGCGTTATAGCTGACTTCCTCGCCCCATTCGCACAGATGATCGACCAGCTGTTCTTTCGACACCAGCCGGCCGCTGCGTTGCAGCAGCACTTCCAGCAGGCCGAGCTCGCGCGCCGACAAGTCCAGCATCTGTTCATTGATATAGGCGCTGCGCCCGACCTGGTCATAGACCAGCGGGCCATGCTTGATCAGCGCCGACCCGCCGCCGGCGCCGCGCCGGGTCAGCGCGCGCACCCGTGCCTCCAGCTCGGATAGCGCAAACGGCTTGGCCATGTAATCGTCGGCGCCCAGATCGAGGCCCTTGACGCGCTGCTCGACCGAATCGGCGGCGGTCAGGATCAGCACCGGCAACATCGAGTTGCGCGCCCGCAACCTGCGCAATACTTCCAGACCGGACATCTTCGGCAAGCCCAGGTCCAGGATCAGCAAGTCGAAATCCTGGACCGACAAGGCAGCATCGGCTTCCTCGCCATTCCTGACGCAATCGGTCGCATAACCGGACTGCCGCAGCGAGCGGGTCAGGCCGTCGGCCAATACGCTGTCATCTTCGGCGAGCAGAATACGCATGGTCTGAATGGAGTGGCAGGTTGAGGTGAGGCGGGATGTTTAGTGTAATGCAGTAAAACCGAAAATGCCGCTTAGTTGCTTGTTTGGCTATTCATTGGGGCGGTCGACGCACCAATGTCCTCGATTACATTGAGGACTTACGCAAAACGGGAAAAAGTAGGGTGCGCCGGCAGCCTTATTTCTTTATCGTTTCAGCCACCTGGAGGAATGAGAATGGTGGAAAACGATTCAGCTGCCTCGCTACGTCCATGTTTACCACATACGCAAAATTTGTCGCGCGCACTATTGGGAGGTCTCCAGGCTTCGCGCCGTCCCTCAGGATCTTCAGCGCCTGATCCGCAGCAAGCCGACCGACAGAACCCAGTCGCGCGGCGATGGACAGGAGAGCGCGCTGCTCGCGCACCAGATCTTCATAGGGACTGACGACGGCAATGCCGTTTTCAATCGCAGAAGCAGTAAACACTTTTCCATTGACGTGCAGGAACGAGCTTGAGCCGAGATAGAGCCACTTGACGCCCTTGTCCTTGAGTTCGCGCATGCGAACCGGGATTAGCGCTGGATCCGGTGAGTTTGAATTCCCTGGGGCTACTTCGAGGGCCACCAGTTCTACGCCCATCTTGGGAGCGGCCTTGCTCAGCGCCTGCATGGTCAAGACAGAGTTCTTCTCATTGGAATTGTAGAGCAGGCCGAGCTTCTTGAAATCCGGATCGTATTTCCGGATGATGTCAATGTTCAAGGCCTCAGGCACGCGGTTGAACGTTCCGGCCACGTTGGGCCTGCCGCTGCGCTCAAAGCTCTGCGCTATGCGCGAATCGAAGGGATTGGCTACCACCGTGAAGACGACCGGTATGTCATGCAGGAAGCGCGGGTCGTCGCGATCATCGATCGTGCCAATGATCCCAAGCGTGCCGGTGGTCCCGTGGACCACCACCAGGTCGGCCTTCATGTCACGCGCCATCCGGACAGCCTCTGGCAGCCGCGATTTGTCCAGCTTCAGATCGAGGATCGTAATTTCGGCATCGAGACCACTGTCCGCGATGCCGGCCTTGAAACCGCGGCACGTCTCTTCGCAACCCTCATAGAACACGCCGAGGATGCGCTTCTTTTCCCCCGCCTGCACTGCGGCGCAAAGAGCGCAAGCGAGTATCCAGAGAATGACTTTGCCAGAGAATGTCTTCATTTTCACTCTATCCCCTTTGGTTTGGCGATGACATCCCTGGACTCATGGCCAACGACGATCACGTCAACGGTGCCTGCCTTGCCAGGCTCGAAAATGCAAACAGGGCGGCTCCTGCAATGGACCAGACGGCGATTACGCCAGTGGCAACGCCATAACCGGCTTGCCCGGCCAGCGCCGCGATGGCAAGCAGCCCCAGTATGCTGCCGAGCCGTTCCATTGTCCTGAGTGTCCCAAGCACCACACTTTCCCCCAAATGACTGAGGTCGGTTTCGGCGATCGACATGGCAACCGAGACCTGCGCCCCACGCACTAGTCCATGACCGATCCCGGCTCCCAGAACTGCGAAGATCATTCCGATCGCGCCGGGCGAGAAGGCGACGGCCAGCAGCGACATACCGGCGATTAGACCTCCAGCCAGCGCAATCATGGACGCCGGCACCCCGCGCTCGGCGGCCCGCCCGCCAATTGGGCCGATAAATATAATTGCAATAAAAAAGATCATCAGGGTACGGCCGATATCCGCCGACGAGGCGCCGAGAGAGCTGAGAGTCAGGGCCACAAGATAGCAAATGAAAGCCTGCAACAAGACATTGGACGGAATCGCGATGCCAAACACCAGAATGGCAAACTGCCTGTCCCGCAGCACCGAAAGGAGCGGCACGTTTGCCGTTTTCGGCAAAGCTGCGGGATCACTCTTCTCTGCAGGTTTGACGAACCACAGCGCCAGCAGGGCCGAAATGGTAACCAGCGAGGCGCTGAAGAGAAATACGTTCGAGGGGCCTAGCCTGTTGGCAAGGACGCCGCCGAGAGCCGTTCCGCAGAAAATGCCGCCAAAGAGGACTGCGGAGAACATGCCGAGAGAACGGTCGCGCTCTTCTTTCAGCGTCGTGTCGATCACATAGTCTTGGCAGGCCAGCGTCACCAACGCATATCCCGCGCCGATGATGGTGCGCGCAGCGACGATCTCTGGAACGGAGGTGGCGACGTACAGAAGAAGATGCGCTGCAAAAACCGGAATGGCTGCGGCAACCAGCAACATCCGCCTCCCCAACCACTGCACCAAAGGCCGGGCAAAAGGTGAAATGCAGACGATTGCCGTCAGATAGCCTGCCAACGGAAGACTGATGAGCACGCTCTCATCCATCCATTTCCAGGGGTTGTCTGCCGCTCGTGTATAGAGAGGCAGAAAGGAAAGCGGAAGCTCGTCGGCTGCGGCGAAGAGGAACAGTGCCAGGCGCAAGTCGGTGAAATAGGAAAAGCGCAGGGTCGTGGGTCCTTTCTCCGAGAGCGAATAGCGCTGGCGCAAGCTTTCAAGACGAGCGCGCCTGCTGCCCGCGTTTGTGCCTGTGTTTGTGCCCGTGTTTGTTATCGCAGCCCAGGCTTCCGCGAATCGCGTATTGAGTGTCTCCGCCCGTTCGATCAGGTTGCGCGCAACACGGTCCGCCGCATTTCTCGTGGAAATGGTTGCCCGTTTCGAAAAGTCACCCGCGGCTTGCATCGCCGCGATCCGCTGCAGTCCGTCGAGAGGCGCGGTCAAAGTCCGGCTGGTCATCAGCACCATGATCTCGAACGCCACCAGGATCGCAGCAAGGACCACCACGCCCATGTCGAGGAACACGTCGAAGAATTTCTTGGCGATGAAAGCCGGATCGATATCAATAACGACATAGGCGATCTCCTTGCCATCCACCATGATGGGATGGCTGCGGACATCCTTGCGCTCGCGAGGCGGAGCGAGATAGGGATCGATTCGCTTGCCAGCCTCGAGCACCACTCGGCCAGTGGCGACAGCGATGTAAGCCACTTCGGGAAGTTGCTGCAACATGTCGCCAAAGTAGCTCTCCGCCCCCACCAGACTGTCGAGGGGCACGCCGGCGCCCACCGCGCGTTGCACATCCTCGCTCACCACCGTGCCAATCAGGTTGCTGCGGGCGGCAAGCTCGGGTTCGATGGAGCGGTTAACCGCGCGCAGTATTGTGTAGCCAAGGATTACCGCGGAAATGAAAATGAACAAGGCCGCGAGCAGCGCGAGCCGCGACGCAATTCGGCGCGCCAGGGAGCGTGGAGAACTCGAGGCAATCTGTGACTCGGGCAAAGGCGTCTCCTGGCTTGCGTCCGCATGGACGAGCGTTCCTGCGGTATCGGGGCCGGCGGACGAACAAGCACTGAGCGATTGGCATGCCTCATCATGTTGGCGCTTTGCCTCAATGAGGTTGCTCCTGAGTTGTTCGATTTCGGGCCCGAACAGGCCGCGCCAGAAGGTCAGGGCCGGTGCCACTTGGGTCAACATCGGGGTCATCAGCGTGCCGCCCGCGACGATCTCGCCCCGCGATAGCGACTCGAGAGGCAAAATGGCGCGATCGGGCGCGGACAGCAGGAGACGCAGCAGAAGAAATGCAATGAATGAGACGGCGGCCCAGATTAAGATGGCCGTCTTCACGATGCTGCCGATGATCGCGTTGGAGGCCGCCTCGAGGCGTTCTTTGGAATGGACCACGACGACTGCACCCTGCGGGTCGGCGTCCTGGCCCGCAACGTTGAAGCCGCTGAAGATTTCGTCCGATGTTTCCGTGCTCCAGCGGATGTCCCGCGACAGTTTCATCGCCTGCAGGACTTGTTGCGGCACAGGCTGACGCGTGTTTCTTGTGCTGAAGACGACGTCGCCCTCCGGGCTCAGTGCAACTACGCCTGTAATCTCGTGGTCCATCTTCATGGCGCGTGCCACGATTTCATTGCCGTTGCGGATCGTCGAGAGAGGGAGGCCCAGATCGGTGATGGCCTTGAACGAGGAAGCGGTTGTTTGCGCGATGACCGAGTTGCGCTGGCGCAGAAGATCCGAGAATACCGCGTTGTGCTGGAGCACGGAAAGAAATCCAAGTATTGCGAGCAGAAGCGCTATGACGGTTGAAAAGGTCAGCCAGGTACGCATCAGCATTGCGGTTCCCCATTCAACACGGTACTGATCATCTGATCATCGCGCCGACTTCACACATGCTTGGGTGGGTTTGCCCGTGATGGCCATCATTGTGCAGCACGAGTTCCTGGAGTTGTTGCGTATTTCGGCCCAACTTTGATATATCCCGCAAAACTGCGGAAAAACGTGTCCACCTGCGAAATAACACGGCGCCAAACTTAAAAAAACTGTTCGCTGATATGGAGTTGGCTCACTATACGTTGCATTACGTCAATGCTCGTCTAACCCGTTCGGCCACCCCACGCAACCGATGCACCGGCTCGTTGGCAAACACCAAGCGAACATATTTATCGCTATTGGCGCTACCCCAATTGACCATCGGTGTCGCCGCGATTTTGCCCAATTCGAGCAAGCGTTTTGATGCTGTCGCGCTATCCAGCCCCAGTTGTGACACATCCAGAAACAGCGACCAGCCGCCACGTGGTGGAATGGCCGTAAATTCGCGCAACTCTTCCAGCAAGACATCGCGGCGGAGTGGCCATTCCGAAACACAGGCTTGAATGCCGTCATCAGGATCATTGATGGCTGTGGCAACAGCACCCATCGCGATTCCTGTTTGGCAGCACACGTTTGAAATGCTGACTCTGCCGACGTCGGCAATAATGTCAGCGGGCCCAACCACCCAACCCACCCGCCACCCAATCATGCGGTATTCCTTTGTAGCTGCGCCAACCGTAATGACTTTGTCGCGCATCCCCGGGAAGGATGCAGGATGAATGACACTACGGCCATCATAGAGAATGCGTTCCATGGCTGAATCGTCGATCAGCCAGCAATTGGCGTGTTGGCAAAAGTCAACCAAGGCCTGCCATTCTTCACGGTTGAATACGGCACCGGATGGCATAGCGGGACTCATCAGTAATGCTGCCTTGACTGGTTTGGTGTCAATCTTTGCCAGCGCTGCGACATCCAGTCGCCAACCCTGAGCCGAAGGAGTCAACGGCACAAAGCGCGGCACGCCACCAGCAAGACGAACACGATTAATCAATCCGACATAAATCGGATCGGTCGTCAAGACTTCATCGCCTGGTTCCAGAGTAGCCAGCAGTACATTCAAGATCCCTGATAGTCCGCCTGCGCTGATAACACACTCCGTCTTCCAGTCGTATGCTTGACCCGACTGCCGCCCGACCAGATTGGCGGCAGCCTGGCGCATGACATCCAGACCGAAGAACGGAAGATAACTATTGGCATCATCTTCATCTACTGCGCGTTTAGTGAAGGCAAGTGCGCTTGGTGGCGGGCGCAAATCGGTGTCGAGATTTTCAAGTCGCAACACATCAGGGTCTTTCAGGCTGTCGGCCAGATCACCCATCTGTTCGACACCGATTTTGGTGATATGGATAAGTCGTGATACGGACATGGCTTTGCTCCGTAATTGAGTGTCATCTCATCGTACACAGCCGCTTGGCCGCCCACCTTGTTATAAATCGCGAAATGCCAATTTAATGGCGCAGTCGCAGAAAACACAGGGAAACAAAAAGCGTGCTTGCAATAAGTACTGATTTTTTATGCAGTACTCGCTGTGTGATAATTACGCCGCCGGCTGGCGCAAATCGAGAAACAGTTCGGCAAAGGTTCCGTGATGCGGATGGATTCCGGCGCGGTGGTGGACGAAGTGCAGGTAGTGTCGACCGCTTCGCTCGGTCTGGACATCGCGCTCGGGGGCGGCGGCCTGCCGCGCGGTAGAGCTACGCCGATCGTTGCTGGTTGTCATACGGGGCTCTATCAGGGCCGCCGCAGCATAATCAGTCATCGATCAGCGCTGCATCCCACGTGTGCACGTTCTGCTGCTGCTGACCCAAGCCTGTGATGCCGAGCCGCAGTTGATCGCCGGGATGCAGGTAAATCGGCGCCGGTTTTTGCGCCATGCCAACGCCGGGTGGTGTGCCGGTACTGATGAAGTCGCCCGGGTACAGCGTCATGAAGCAACTGATATAGGAGATCAGTTGCGCCACGCTAAAGATCATGGTACGCGTGTTGCCGCTTTGAAAGCGCCGGCCGTTGACCTCAAGCCACAAGTCGAGATTTTGCGGATCCGGTATTTCGTCCGCTGTCACTAGCCAGGGGCCTATCGGTCCAAAGGTATCGCAACCCTTACCCTTGTCCCACTGGCCGCCGCGCTCCAGCTGGTATTCACGTTCAGACAAGTCGTTGCTCACACAGTAGCCGGCGACATATTGCAGCGCTTCCGATTCGCTGACATAGCGTGCCGTGCTACCAATTACGACGCCCAACTCGACCTCCCAGTCAGCCTTGACCGAGTTTCGGGGCAGGACTATCGGATCGCTACATCCGATCACCGCGCTGCTCGCTTTCAGAAACAACACCGGCTCGCTAGGCGCAGGCACGCCTGCTTCCGCGGCGTGATCGGCATAGTTCAGGCCAACGCAAATGAATTTGCCGATGCCGGCATACGGCGGCGCAATCCGCCCTACCTCTGTCACCACCGGCAATGTTGTGGCATCGAGCCGCCGCAGCTGAGCCAGCTGGTCGGGCGCTAGCAGCGCGGCAGTGAGATCCGGCACCACCTGGGACAGATCGCGCACCCAGCCGTCGCCGTCAAGCATCCCGGGTTTTTCCTTGCCTTTAGGGCCATAACGCATCAATTTCATATTTTATTGCCTTTCCCGAATCGATAACTGGCGAGACCCGGCGAGACCCGATTTGCTGCGGAATACAAGACAGCATTGCAGCGTCGCCGGCATTGCCGAGCGATGGCGGTGAATGCCGGTGCTGTACGGATCAGAGCGCCCTGCTTACTGAAGGGCACTCTGATCCCTGGCTTGCCGCTCAAAGCTTGTTGCTGTTAATCGTCCGTACCCTGTCAAGTATCGTCAGAACTCGGGTGGGTCATTGAAAGCCGTCGCCGTGCCGGCAACACCCTTGCTTTGCTGGCTCAAGCGCAACTCCTTCGTCAGAGCTGCCTGACGCGCTGCGCTGGGCGCGACTTTTTTTCCTGCCTGCAGCGCAGGCAGGATGTAGTCGTTGACCATGCGCCGATACATTTGCAGGTAAGTTGCATCCCGCAGCCCGCCATCGGTCGGCAACAGGCTGGTCATGACCACGATTGCGTTTTCTTTCGGCAGCACGGTGATGAACTGGCCCTTGAATCCCATCGCACCGAACTCGGGCTGGCCCTCGACAATGTGGTTGATCCAGCAGTAGTAGCCATAGTCTTTGGCCAGGACTGGATTGGCGGGCGTGGTCATCTGCTTGATCCATGCTGCTGGCACGACTTGCTTACCCTGCCACTGTCCGTCATTGAGTAGCAGCGTCCCGAGCTTGGCCATATCGATCGGACGCAGTCTGAGTCCCCATCCGCCCGACACAAAGCCGGTCTGATCGATGCCATCCCAGCGGTAGTGCGACATCCCGAGCGGCTTGAACAGCTTTTCTTCCGCGAATTTCTGTTCGCGCTGCCGCGCAGCGGCGCTCACCATCGCGCCAACCAGCACTGGATTCACGTCGGTGTAATCGAATTCTTTGCCGGGTGGTAATTTGGCCTGGCTTTTGGCCGCGACCGACAGTCGGTTAGGAACGCCGTAGTACAGCGTGTCGGAGCCCTCGGTCTGCTTATAGAATAGTCCGCTCGACATCGACAGCAAATCGCGCACCTTCAGGTCTTGCTTGTCCGCCAGTGCGTCCTTGAGCTCCGGATGTGCGGCGACGATCCCGGGCACAACCTTGTCGTTCGGTCCGAGTTTGCCTTCGCCGTTCAGAATCCCTACCAGCAGCGAGGTAACGCTCTTGGTTACCGAATACAGCTCGTAGTTGTTATCGCGCACCAGCCCACCGCTATAGCGCTCGAAAATCAGTTTGCCATCCTTGATGACGAGCAGGCTGCGCACGTCCAGTTTGTCGTTGCGGATCCATTCGGACATGCGAATCAGCGGCTGCGAGTCGACGCCGACTGCTTCCGGCGAGCTCGATGGAAAGTCGGCAGTCACGCTGCTGGCCGCTAGCTTCGCGGCTGCTGTGCTGGCAGCCTCCAGAGTTTGGGCCTGGCCGATGCTTGCAATGCCGATCGCGGGAAGAACAACCAGACGAATCAATTTAGTAACGTTCATATCAATATGCTCCGTATTCAATGATCATGTTTTGGTACGAAAAATCGCCGACAGCGTGATGCTTAGTTTGACGCCGTACTGTTGCGTGGCGTATCGGTCGGGTCGGCTGCCACGCCCGGGTTTCCCTGGCTCTGCGCGCTCAGCTTGAGCTCGTGTTGCAAGGCTTGCTGGGCTGCCTCCGAAGGAGTTGTCTTATTGTCGGTGGCTGGAATGATGAAATCATTCACGATGTCGCGAAAGATCCGTACATTCTTGGCATTCCTGAGACCACCCTCGATCGGCAACATGCTGGTCATCACCACGACCGTGTTGCGCTTCGGCAGCACGCTGATGAATTGCCCCTTGAATCCCATCATGTCCAATTCCGGTTCGGTTTCGACGATGTGGTTGAGCCACAGGTAATAACCAAAATCGCGCGCCGCTTTCGGGGTGGCCATCTGCTTGATCCATGCTGCCGGCACGATCTGCTGGCCTTGCCATTTGCCGCCATCCATCACCAGCAGTCCGATCTTGGCCATGTCGACCGGACGCAAGCGCAGGCCCCAGCCGGCAGAAACCAGCCCGGTCTTGTCAGCGCGATCCCAGGCGTAATTTTTCATCGCCAGCGGTTTGAACAGTTTTTCTTCCGCATACTTCTCGACCGGCATGCCGGCCGCAGCGCTGACCATCGCGGCAGCGAAAATGGGATTGACGTCGGTGTATTCGAACTCCTTGCCGGGCGCAATTTTCGGGGAGGTATTGGCGGCCAGTTTCAGCCGATCCGGGGCGCCGTAGTATATCGGGTCATCCTTCGGCTTGAAGTCGTAGAACAGCCCGGACGACATCGCCAGCAGATGGCGCAATTCAATCGCCTTCTTGTCGGCCAGACTGTCTTTCAAGTCCGGGCGAAATTTCGCAATCGTCGTGCTGACCTTGTCGTCCAGGCTGAGGCGACCCTCGTTCATCAAGATGCCTGCAGACAGCGCAGTGACGCCCTTGGTGATCGAATACAACTCGTAATTGTGATCGCGGGTCAAGCCCTTGCTATAGCGCTCGAAGATCAGTTTGCCATCCTTGATCACCAGCAGGCTGCGGACATCCAGGTTTTCCTTGCGTATCCATTCCGACAAGCGGACCAGCTGCCGTGAGTCGACCCCGACCTGTTCGGGCCAGGCACGTGGCAGCTCGCTCGCGCTTGCCGCCAGCGCGGAGACCGGTTCGGCGGTGTTGGCAGCCAGTACCGGTCCGGCGCAGGCAGTGGCCAATAACAGCGAGGTCATGTAGCGGGAAATCGGCGCGTGCTCTTTTCGGCTTTTACCGCGCAACGCTTTGAAGCAACCACTCAAAGTTTGTGTGTCTTGCATTGCTGTCTCCTGATTTTTTAGGGCGTCTTGGCGCTATTGCATGGTTTGACTCAGCCTGGTTTTTCTATGGTGTCCTCCTGTGTTAATTTCTATCCTGCCTCGATGGCAGGAACACCACGAGGCAGTAAGTCATGGCGATCTTTTTTTGGGGAGGGAGGATCAAGTGTTGCTGCCGCGATTAAGCAGCCGCGCAAGTTCCGGGGTCAGACCACGGTTGGGTTTAACAGGAGGCTGCGCGAAACTGCCACGGATCGCGTGACCAGGTTGCAGCGCGACCAGTGTCTCAGCGTGGCGGACGGCGCTGGACACGCCATCGACGGACGGCACCGGCAGGCGGCCGCGCAGACTGCGCGCCAAGCCAGCCAGTGGCGCGCCAGCCAGCACAATGACGTCGGCGCCATCCTCATCGACGCAGCGTTCAGCAAGTTGTACCAGGCGTTCGCCTTGATTGCCCTGCACATGGCCTATGTCCAGTGGTTCGTCAAGGCCGCGGATGCTAGCCAGCCGACCGTCAAGTCCGTAGGCTTGAACCGTTTCGAGATACCAAGAACGGATGCGCTGCGATATCGCGACGATCGAAAAGCGCTGCCCGAGCAGGCAGGCACTGGCCAGCGCCGCTTCAGTAAGCCCGATCACCGGGATCTGCAGCGCCTCGCGCAGACCGGTCAGACCAGGGTCACCAAAGGCGGCGACGATGACAGCATCGTAGCGTTCGTGGTGCTCGGCGGCCAGTTGTGCGGTAGCAAAGGCGCCGATCAACGCCTCGAAACGTGTCTCGATGTAAGCCACGCCAAATGGTGCTGTAAGCACCTCGATTTCAGTGCCCGGCGCGGCCGTACGCAGCGCTTCGGCACGAATCAGGTCGGAGACGCTGTCCGAAATATTGGGGTTAATCAGTAGCAGGCGCATTATCTTGTCCTCAATTTGGAAGTATTCATATCAATAGGTTCCATATTCAATAGTCATGGTTTTGGCACGTAACATTGCCAACAGGTTGTGCTTAGTTTGGCAATACACCGCGGCGCGGCGCATCAGTCTGATTGGCTGCCACGCCCAGTTTTCCTTGGCTCTTCGCACGCAGATTGAGTTCGTTTTGCAAAGCTTTTTTGACTTTTTCAGCCGGAATCAGCTTGTACTTACGCTTAGATGGAAGGAGTGCCGCAAGGCAGGAATTGCCCGCTGCCCGCTGTGCCCACGAAGGACTGGTCTTTACTGACCACCTTGCCGCGCGACAGCGTCAGCACCGGCCAGCCCTGCACCGTGGTGCCTTCATACGGCGTGTAATCGACCTCGTGGTGCAGCAGCGCATTGTTGATCACCACCTTGCACTTGGTGTCCCACAGCACGATATCGGCATCGGCGCCGATCATGATCGATCCCTTGCGCGGATACAGGCCGTACATCTTGGCTGGGTTGGTCGATGTCAACGCGACGAACTGGTGCACGTCGAGGCGCCCCGCCATCACGCCGCCCGAAAACAACAAGGGCAGGCGGGTTTCCAGGCCGGGTATGCCGTTCGGAATGTATTGGAACGGCTGCTCCTTGCCGCCCAGTTTCTTACCCTGCGCATCGTCGTAACGGAACGGCGCATGATCGGATGAAAAGATGCTGAATACGCCATTGGTCAGGCCATCCCAGACCGCCTTCTGATTTTCGTGGTCGCGCGGTGGCGGGCTGCAGACGCACTTGGCGCCGTGATAGCCTTCGCCGCCGAGATCGTGCTCGGTCAGGAACAGATATTGCGGACAGGTTTCCGCATAGATGCGCAGCCCGCGGCCGTGCGCCCAGCGGATCTGTTCGATCGCTTCGCGTCCCGACACATGCACGATCAGGATCGGCACATCGACCAGTTCGGAAAAGGTGATGGCGCGATGCGTCGCCTCCCGCTCCACCGCCATCGGCCGTGACAGCGCGTGATACTTGGGCGCGGTCTGGCCGGCCTGGCTCAGCCGATCGGTCAGCCACCCGATGCAGTCGGAATTCTCCGCGTGGATCATCACCAGCGCCTTATGCTCGCGCGCCACCGACAGCACTTCCAGAATCTCGCGATCGTTCAGCTTCAGGTCGTCGTACGTCATGTAGATCTTGAACGAGGTATAGCCCTGCCGGATCAGGTTCGGCAGTTCCTCTTGCAGAACCTGCGGCGTCGGGTCGGCCACGATCAGATGGAACGCATAGTCGATCACGGCTTTGCCTGCGGCGCGCGCATGGTAATCCTCGACCGCCGCATTCAGCGAGCCGCCCTTGGCTTGCGCCGCGAACGGAATCACGGTAGTGGTGCCGCCGCAGGCAGCGGAACGCGTGCCGCTAAAGAAATCGTCGGCCATGCGCATCCCGTCCGGCATCGGTTGGTCCAGGTGGCAGTGGGCATCGACGCCACCCGGCAAGACCAATAAACCACTTGCATCAATTTCTTCAGCGCCGGCCGGGAGTTGCTTGCCGAGCGCTTCGATCTTGCCGTCACGAATGCCGATATCGCATTGAAATCGATCAGACGCCGTCGCCACATCGGCATTCCGAATTACCAGGTCGAACGCTGTGCTCATGATGCGGCTTCCTTTATGCGACTTCTTGGAACAAACGGCCCCAGCCGGTCAGCTTGGTCGTGTCGTAACCGGCCATGCGCAGCGATTTCCACACCACGGTAGCAATCGTGTCGTAGATCGGCACGCCGATTTCAGCTTCCAGCTCCGGCACCAGATGCGCCGCCTTCAGATTGGTGCAGAAAGTCGAAATCGCTTTCGGCGCCTTGCGCGCAACTTCCCGCACCATGCCGCGAATCTGGTCTTCCGTGACTTCCGAAAAGGAAAAATTCACATGCAGGTTCAGGTGGCGTTCAGCGACGCAGTTGAAGCCGGAGCGGTCATAGTTGGCGACGATTTTTTCCATCACGTTGTCCAGGTAAGGCGTGACCAGGCCGAAATCCTTGGCATTGGTTTTTTCCAGGATTTCATTCAGCGCCAGCACCGAGGTAGTGGCCGGAATCCCGGTCGCTTCGGTAATGCGCTGGCACAGGCGCTCGTCGGCTTCGAAGCCGAGCCAGCCGGACGAGGTACCGTTCCAGCCGATCACGTCGACCTTGGCGTCGGCCAGCAGCTTGGCCGCCTCGATGATCTTGCTGTCGTCGAACTGGCCGAGCGCCTGGTCGCGCAGCGAAATCTCGGTCACGGTAAAGCGCGCGAAGTGGGCGGAGACGCCGGGCAGGCCGCTGATCATCGCGCTGGTGATCGGTTCCAGCGCGGTGTTGGAAGACGGGGTCAGCATGCCTAGAAGAGTGCGTTTAGTCATTTTATTTGTTCCGGAAAAATAATTTATTTTGGGCACATCTATTAATTCAATTCCATGAAATTCAGCATCAATAGAACCAATGACTTAGCTTCATGAGGTCAGCAAAAAAACCAATTAATAGAAGTGCCCTTTTACTTCATTCACCATCCGACACGAAATCAGATTGGGATTTTTTTCTCGTAGTTGATGCTGGTCGAGCAGATGAACAGGCCGACACCGGCTGCCGCGAAGAACATCAGCGCCAGGAAGTAAGAACCGGTGACCTGCACGATGGTGCCGACGATGATCGGTACGCAAATGCCGCCGATATTGCCGCCCAGGTTCATCAGGCCGCCGAGGAAGCCGATCTTGTCGCGGGTGCCGAGAATCGACGGGAT
>NZ_JBHRTP010000071.1:44836-89560 GCF_042646465.1 Pseudundibacterium arcticum | reverse complement strand
GAATGGGTGTCCAGTTTGCCGTGAAATCGGTGTCCAGTTTGGTGTGGAATACGCACCAATGGCCTGTTTGTCGACCTCACGCAACATTGGGAGGCCAAATAATGGGCATTCACATGATCCATCCGCGGTTGCTGCAGCAGAAAGTTCGTGTTGCAGTGATTGGCGCCGGCGGGACTGGTTCGCAAGTATTGAACGGTCTGGTACGTCTACACCTGGCATTGCTCGCCTTTGGTCACCCTGGAGGTTTGGACGTCACACTTTGGGATGATGATCAAGTCAGTGAGGCCAATGTCGGGCGGCAGTCGTTTTTTCCCGGCGATGTGGGTGCCTATAAAGCGCCCACTCTCATCAACCGCATCAATCTCGGTTTCAACCTTGATTGGAGCAGTCAAGTCGAGAGGTTAACGACCGATGAGCAGTTGCATTGCGAAATTGTGGTTGGTTGCGTGGACAATCGCAAGGCACGAAGTGCGATCCTGAGTTCTGCGCAGCGCGGCCGGGTAATTTACTGGCTCGATTGCGGCAACCGGCTCGATGATTCGCAGGTTATCCTTGGTGAAGTAGATCCAAACAGGGCAAGACAGAGCAATCTGACTCGCCTGCCGCATGCCGCGGATCTGTTTCCCAATCTGATCAATGCTTCACTTGATGCAGAGGACGGCGTGCCTAGCTGTAGCTTGGCTGACGCATTAGAGAAACAGTCGCTGTTCATTAACAGCACCACTGCCCTTCATGCGTGCAACATCCTTTCGCAGTTGTTCCGTCATGGGCAAATCGCTAACCATGGTAGTTTTGTCAACTTGAAGACTGGGCGCACTGCCCCTCTGATGGTCGATGAGGAAGCCTGGAAGCGCTTTGGTTATGGCGTCAGCAAGAGCCGAAAGAAAAAGAAGGAGAAGTAAGAAGCACAAGAAGGGCCGCGGATTGCGTGGCCCTTTTTCGTTCCTGCATACGCTGTGCCATATTGCCATCACCCGGGATTTCACCTATCATTTAGTCGTTCTATCCCCTTTCAATCATTGAAAGGCGGCTTCTAGCTGGAGTTAGCCAGCATTATCTTTTGCAGCTCTGCCTGCTCAACCTTCGGGAAACCAATCCCGAAGGGGTCATGGTTTCTCGAATTTCAAAATGGAGAACCCATGAAGAAAATCAACGAAACCAGACGTTGCGCGATCCAGCTTCCCGCAGGAATTTCTTATGAACCTGTATTTGTCGCCATCGTGCAGGACGACGACGCCGAAGTGACAGTGCTCGGTGTTGAAATGCAATGGCGGCTTTTCGGAACAATCTGTGATCGGGCGGCATTCTGCGAAGGTGGCGACCTCACCGTTCTGCACAAGGTCACATCACCCGAAGCCTACATTAAGGGATGGCGCGCGGCTTTCATGGAAGCGATTCCTGTGGTTCGCCTTCCTGATGGGCTGACACTCGATGCGACGATCGTCACCGATTATCAATGCCTTCCGTCCTATTATGAGAAGGAATTCGGCCGGCTGTTGGAGGAGCATGTCTCAACGCTCAAAGACGGTCATATTCGCTTCAGTTTCGACCTGTCAGATCCGGTAGAGGCTAAGCGATATTGGGACAACCTGAAGTTCCACAACGTCAAAGACACGCCGTCTGTCACGGCGGCGTGGACTACTCTGGCAGTTCAGCAGCTCGACATGGCCTTCGGCAATCTGTTTGCAGAGGAGGCCGGAGCATGAGTCACTTTATCGAGTTTGCGTTCGCTGCGTTTCGAATTCCTGCCGCAGATGCCGGGACAAGCGAGGATCAGTTCCTTGCCCTGTCATTGGGAGGGGATAACAACGTGATCACCAAGAGTGGCGGGGTTGCCCGGAATTGGAATGCCGTCGCTCTCGGCTCCCACCAGGACGTGATACGGCGTGTGTGCCATCTATCCTCGAATCTTGAATCAGGCGGTCAACGGGTGTCCGGGTCCAAGCTTTCCGCGGAAGGCTATATCGGTAAGTTCCGGCGCTTGCTTGAAACTGCCCCTCCGATCCAGGATCGCATCTGGAATACGAATGGGGGACCGTTCTCGATTGCTTTCAAATTCGCAGCAACAGCGGAGCGAATGAAGGAAATCGAGGCAGCGAGTCCGACACTGGTTGCACGGCTTCGCGCCGGTGGTCATTCGAAAACGGTGAAGCGCTGGTACATGAATGAGCCGCAGGAACAATGGGATTTTCCTCTCGATGATGACTCGATGAAGAAATTCTTTGCGGTACTGCCGGCCTTTCGGCCGTTCTTTGAAGCTTGGAGTCTCGTTGAAGTATCAGGACCAGGCTGCAAATAGTCTGGCCCAAATATAAATGCCCCCTACGTCTGACGTAGGGGGCATTTTTTTTGGGCGGTATGACTTGCGGTTACCCACGCCAGACGCGTAGCCGGCCCGAATCGAGATGCACGAAGCCTTTTTGTGCATAGTACCCTACCCCGCCGCCTGATAAGTACACACCGAGCCTGGCCATATACTCGGTAGATATGCCGGCCATCCAGAGATCGGTCGCTTTACCATACGTGTGCATGGAATTGCGCGCGGCTCCCTCCGTGACTGCATTGGTGTGGACGTTGCGGTACCCGCTGTTGATGATGAGTGGTTTGGTGACCCCATAGGCCTCAAACCAGCCGTAGACGCCGCGCATGATGTCCAGCAGGATGATATCCATCTGAACGGCCTGTCCCGCCTGGACATCGCGCAGCAGTTTGCAAAGGCGAATATAGCCTTCGGGGATAATGCGCCCATCGTCCCAATAAGTCTCCCGAACCTGTTCGCCTGTGCTTTTCCGGTACAGCCACAGTTCACGGGGGCGATTCCAGAAGTCGTTGGCGATACCAGCTTGGGGCAGTAAGGCCATGGCCGGCAGGCAAGCCGCGGCGCGTAGTAATGCGCGTCGGCGTGGCAGCTGTAGGCCAAGCGGCGATAGTAGGGTTGGATGATCCATGCGGTATTGTTACCGACACACCCTCCCCTTCCGATGACGAAAAACCCCTGATTCCGAGTTAATTACGGTGGTTTCTGCCAATCGGATCAGTCCAAGGCGTCCGGCGCCTGGAACACAGCGTATTTTGGAATTTCGTCGAGCCGATTGTAAGTGTTCTGGTATCCCGGCCAGACGCCTGTTTCCCGGCATTTTTTGAGCGTGCGCAGGGCATATCGGAATTTGCGCATGCCATTCTCAAAAAATTGAGATCCAGGGCCGGTCTCTTGCAGCTGTACGCCATGTGGCTCATCCGTTTCCACTGGAATGAAGCAGAAGGGTAAATCGTGGCCAGTGAAGGCTTTGACACCGCAAAAATACATGGCTGCTTGGAAATCGTAATCCAGTTTCAGTGCCTGGGTCTTGAGGAAACCGTCGAGCCTCGCATCACCTACTGTCTTCAGGTCGAATGATATGAGTGGATTGACCAGGCAGTCGACACGAATTTTGCACATGATCCCGGTTTCTTGATCACGCCAGTAAATTGTCTTCTCGGACTCTCCCTTAGCGATCAGCTCGCCCAACAAAACGCCCGGATGATTCGGTATCACGTAATTGTTGACCGCATCGCACATACCACGAACAGTTTTCATTTCCGCCGGCGTGAAAATGATCTTGCCATGATGTTGACTCGCAAATTCCTTCCATTTCGCGCCGCTCCGAGTACCCCCATCCCAGACCGCAGTACTTGAATCGAACAGGTGTGGCTCCAGAACGGCCGTATGCAAAGCGGTCCCGATATTTTGAGATCCTGTCGAGGCCTTGCGTAGCGCGTTCATCGCCGCATGAAAGTGAGCAGGCGACTGCAGCAGATTTTTCAGCTGTGAACACGACACGCCGGTTCTATCTGAGTGATAGACGGCGTTTGGCACTTCAATGCTGTAGCTCTCGCTGTCGACTCCATTAACCTTCAGGGCCGGGAAGTCCGTGATTGACGGCTGGTACAGCGCGGCAAGCTGTTCACCGAGGCTGGGAGCTGGCATTTCAATGGCTGCGGTCATATTGGTTTCGTGTGTTTAGTTGAAATCACGATACCGAACAAAGCCATATATTCAAGTCCCCTGCCGCATTGTTCTGGTCAAATTTAGTCAGAAATGAGCAAAAATTGCCCGTTTCTCCGACTTGAATCGAGAAAATTGGCCTGTACGATGGCATTCATTGTGCAGAGGGCCTAGCCATGCATGCAAGAAGTCATCTTATCAATTCAGCATTGCGCTGCCGGTGACGACTCTTTTGTGTGGAGAAACCATGTTCGACTTAGATACGCGTATTCGTACGAATCATGAAAATATTGCAGGTGTCCTGCAAGGAACTGTCACGCCTGGGCAATGCCACGAAATTGCTTCGCTTTCCCCAACTGAGCGGGATAGGGTTATCAATAAATTGATGGGCGAGGCTACGACCGGAAGGTTCGTCGTGCGGGGGTTGGATCAACAGGCCAAATTGTTTTTCATACCGGTGGTGTTCACCCCAAACGACCGTGAAACGAGCCTGATCGCAAATTTTCATGGAGCCAAACAAGTTGCAGACGCGTTAGCAAGATCTGGCCTCGGTCAGCATCAACAGAGTGTACGGCTAATACCGAAGATCTTTGAACATGAGGAAGTGGCTCACTGGTCGACTGGTGATCTGCAAACCATGGTTCACATGATCATGACACTAGATGAAGACAAGATTCGTCGCTTCCCAAAGCGCGGCAGCGCAGCAGATGCCCATGAGTCGACGCCGATTCTGTCGTATCTGGTCGGCGCTGTTTTCTGTCGATCGCCAACTCGCCCCGTCTTGGATGTGACGGATTGGTCGTACGTCAGTGCTGTCGCTGCCAACCTTCTTGCGTTGCAAGATGGCGGAAGCGAATTACAACGATTGCCTACAGTTTTGCGGCCGATGGAGTACAAGGAAGCGCTCATCGAAGGCACTATTTCCTCCGTCCAGTCCACCCGCGGGTTTCTGCAGAGCGAAAGCGTCGATGAGGAAGGAGAACGCGGTGAATGCGATGGTGGCATGCAGATCGGACCGACGAATTTCATATTTGCCCCTTCCGGTTCGCCTTGTATCTATCTTGACGGAGTAAAAACGACTGCCGTGTTCCAAATGGACACACACCGGCTTGGAACGGAAGGGGTGCAGCGGGTCATGGAACGCTTACACGATGTCGCTTCGTGTAGGACTAACAAAAATGCTTGCCACTGATTTTAGGGACTTGTTTTTCAAATGTTGCATGGTCCAATGAATCGTCAACATTTTTAAACAGGAGTCGTCCATGCTGCACAACATCGCTTATGTCACACCGGTCCTCGGCGCAATTCGTCTTGGTCATATGGAAGAACGTAATGGCAAGCGTCTGCCGCAAAAGGACGATTTCTTTTCTATCACTGGATTGCACAAGGAGGTCGGCCAGTGGGTTCCCGATCCGCTGCAGAAGGCAACGCTGGAACAGCAGTCTGAAACTGCCGATCAGAAATTGCGTGCCATCCCAGTACGTGTCCTTTACGCCGATCCTGAACTGAATAGCTCCGAACGTTATGAGGCATACGATATTGAAAAGAAGCGCCTTGTTTGTGCAGGGGATGGGAAGAATGCCAAGCGTATCGAAGACAACGGAACGATTTCGGAAATACCCTGCCCAGGTGATGCATATTGCGAGTTTGGTCGTCACAACCGTTGCGGTATTTTCGGGCGTGCCTTATTCCAGATCGCAGGCCAGACCGATCAGATGGGCGCTTACATATTGCGAACAGCGAGCTACAACGCTGTCAATACATTGAGATCCAAACTTGTCGGATTGAATGCGCTGTTTGGGGATCGTCTGCCGTTTGTACCGTTGAAATTGGTGATGCGAACAAAGTCTAGTCCTCTGTCGATGAATACGCCGTTCTACTATCCCGATCTGGAACTGGATGGCGATATCGTTGAGTTGGCGAAGCAAGCGGAGGTGCAACGCCAAAAAATGGTCGATGCGGGCCTCGATCGCAGTGCATTTGAATCGAAAATGAAAACTCTTCGAAATAATGGCCCATTTGAAGATCCTTCTGAAATCTTCGAGGATCGCGAAGAGTTTTTGGGCGCCACCGAAATCGTCATAAAGGGTGAAGGATCTGAGCTGAGTACAACAAGTCAGGATGGTTCAACTAGCAACGGTGCAAAGACAGTTAGAACAACACCATTCCCCCGTAAAACTAAGCTACAACAAGCATTAGCTTTGCATGATATCTCCGCGATCTATGCGGTACCCGGCCAGCCTGGCGCTGCTGAAATTTCCTCTTTGAGCCATGGAACACACCCGAACTGAAGTTGAGTCTCATGCCATCGATGCCATCATTGGCTCTACGATGGAACTCGACCTTGGCGTCAGGAGTTGGAGCAATGTCGCCACAACGATTTCCGCGTCGGCCCTTCTCTACGATGATTCGTGGAGAAGGGCCTATGTGATGAAGACCCATTTCGTGGCAGAAGCAATCAAGGTACGCCGCATCGGAAAACGTGGGTTAGCCACGATGATTGCCGGCTTTGCTTTCATGATTATTTGTCTCGGCATGAGCTATTCGGGCGTACTGAATAGGTTTGAAGGTTTTGCCCCTACCCTCGCCAAGCAACAAGGGTTAGCGACTGCAGCGCCGATAGTGACGCCACGCAAATCATCAGACAACATCGTTGAACCAAAAGCGGCGGCTCCAATGCCCTCGCCTGCATCGATGAGTATCGTAAATACGGTGCCTGTTCAGAGCAAGCAACTGTCGGCGGGATCAGCGCCCACGGCGGTGGCTGTAATGGCTCAGCAGGCCAAGGCGCCCTCCCCTGTCCCAGTACGGGAGGAATCCAAAGCGCCGGCTTCAGCGCCCTCCCCAGCGAAGCCATTTATAGGCAAAAGGCCGGAGGATTTCTTGCCACCTGCACCATTGCCTTTGTGGGCCGGAAAATCGCCTTTGCCGAATCAGGAGGCGCAACCGGAAAAGGAAGAGAAGGCAATGCTTGCAGTGGATGAAACGAAGGCGCAGGAGATTGGAGAAGCGCGACAACCTCGGCAAATTGAACCTAAGACGGATGCAAAATCAACTGCGCATGAGTCTCAAAAGACAAAGTCGACTTTAGTAACTGATCCAACAAGGGAGATGTCCGTGAATCAGGCGGATTCGAAAGCCAAGCTAACACTCCCAGCCTACACGGTATTGGCAGTAACTGCCGATGGAGTGGTTATTACTGATCCGGCCACACGTTTACCCAGAGAGATCAAGGTCGGCAAATCGCTGCCAAACGGTGAAGTCGTCAAAAAGGTGAGTTCCAAGACATCACAGGTGACGACTGATAGACGAATTTTGAAGGTTTCCGAATAGGTTTTCCACAAGTTTTGCCAACTTGAAAAAAATGGCATCCCGTTATTACACTAAGGATAAAAAAATGCAAACTTCTCCAAGCAATAGCAATGTCGCGCAGCTCCCAACTCCGGATAGTGCTGCAAAGCAGCCGATGGTCAGTGAGTCGATCAGCAAGACTCAGGCCTTCGCATTGCAACAAAGCGCAGCTGCTATGCGTCCTGCGGCGCAGCCGACCGCTCAGTTGTTTGTGACGAAAGAAGTCGAGATCGGTACAACAGAAAAGCTCATTGTCAATCTGGAACGTGAACAAATCACATCGGTCATTTCGAAGTCGTCCGAACTTACGGGCGACATCAAAACAGCGGAAGGCTACCGGATTGACGGTGTGTTGAACGGTAGCCTGTTCAGTGAAGCGACGGTCATTGTTAGCGAGGGCGCGATGATTGTCGGCTCTGTCACAGCCAAGCGGGTCATCGTGCTTGGCCGAATTCAAGGTGGTATTTTGTGTCACGGGCAGCTGATCCTGGCTAAATCGGCTGAAGTCGATGGCGAGATTCAATATGCCGAAGTCATCACCTATCAAGGTTGCATTATCGAAGGCCGGATGCAGAAGATTCGCTGAACATTGTGCTGTGGCTTAGAGTGCCACAGCACAACTCTATGGGAGTTATTTGAATAAGATGAGTAATTATATAGATAGCATCATAACGGTTGTCCTGGTCGCCATTTGTATTCAAGTCTTATTTGGCGATCTGATCAAGGCGGCTACGACTTATCTTCAAGAGCGTGCGAAGCAACTGCAAAAAGCAAAATGAATCCAACACTGGCCGGCATAGCGCCCAATCCATCTCTTGTTGTAGATTTCGACGCCGAACGTATCACTACGATACTCGGCGCTAAGTCCTTTCAGCAGGGTGACATAAAGACCGGTGAAGGAGTGCTTGTTCTGGGAGAGGTGGACGGGGATGTCCAAACAGATGTTGGCTCTTCTATGGTGGGTGCCGGTGGAATCGTCCGTGGAGTTGTCTCTGGAAATCGGGTAATCATCGCCGGCACTGTCATGGGAGACGTGTTCGCCATGGACACCCTCATCTTGACGGAAACTGCCGTGATTAATGGGAATGTCCACTACAAGAATATCGCGATGAAATCAGAGGCGACGATAAACGGCCGACTTATCAAAATAAGAGACTGACTTTCACCGGTGAAAGTTGACCACTTCCACTCTCACTCTCTTTTGACACGGCTTCTCAATAAGTATCTTCATAAAGACAAATAGCAACTTCGTATCACACCTTTCACCGGTGAAAGTTCTGCTCTGGCAATTCTAATTTCGTAATACTTGATTTCGTACATTCAGCCCTGATTACGGCGAGGGCCTCTCTGTTGGAATGGAAGGGCGACCATGAATCTCAACTTTCACCGGGGAAAGTTCCTCCGTCCGAATATTGGTTTGAATAATTAATACCATTTTTTGACGCGGCTTCTCAATAAGTGTCTTCATAAAGACAAATAGCAACTTCGTATCACACCTTTCACCGGTGAAAATTCTGCTCAGCCAATTCTAATTTCGCATACTTGATTTCGTACATTCGGCCCTGATTGCAGCGGCCTCTCTGTTGGCATGGAAGGGTGACAATGAATCTCAACTTTCGCCGGGGAAAGTTTCTCTCTCCGAATATTGGTTTGAATAACTAATACCTATCTTGGGTTATACCAAGCTCGATAGAGGCATTCTGTTTAATTGATTGTTGCGTAAATCTTTCGTGAGGGAAAGATTGTGATCCTAAAGCGGTCCTGCATTCCTGTCGTGACTATCAATTCCTGCTTGCGGCGGCATTACTGTGCGGGCTGTTTTGAGTGGTGAAATTCTCGGCTAGGCGTTCCGTTAATCCTGAATGTTCCTAGCTTGTTTGTATGCAACGTTGAATGCCGACATTACTCTCCGAGATCGTGCGACTTTCCCCGGTGAAAGTATCGAACCAGAATTATCTTCAATTGTTGTGGTATTTAAGTCAATTGCTGATGATTAAACGTGTTGTTGTTGCTTCTGGGATGTTAATGTAGTAAAACATTTATATATTATTGTCCAAAGGAAAAATATAATGCGAGCAAAGATAATTGCCGTAACAAATCAAAAAGGCGGCTGTGGAAAGACAAACATTGCCGTCAATCTTGCTGGCACGATGGTGCGTCGCGGTCACAAGGTGAAACTGATTGATGCGGACCCACAAGGTACTGCGACAATTTGGGTAAATAATGCGGACCCTGATTCGCCAATCCAAATTGAAGTGAACGGGCTGGGAAGGGTCGCTGGGAGTGTCACTAAGGAGATTAAAAAGTATGTGGATGATTACGATGTGATCATCGTCGATTGCCCTCCTGCAGCTGATTCGCCGGTTCCACAGTCGATGATGCTCGTTTCGGATCTGGCCCTTATTCCGATCATCCCAAATCCAGGAGACTTGTGGGCGGCTCAGGATATTCTTGAACTGGCTAGTCGTTGTTCGGAATCGAACGATGCACTCAACGTGCGCCTAGTCGCATCTATCGTTCGCGCCAATCTGGCACTAACAAAAGCGGCTCTTGAACAGATGGCATCTATGCGAGAGGGCATGCCATTAATGAAAGCCAGAATCAATCAAAGAGCTGCGTACGCAGAAGCAATGATCAGCGGGGATTCAGTGCACATCCTGGGGTCAAGCGCCAAAGCGGCAATAGAAGAGTTCGAAAATCTGACCAATGATGTGTCGCTAGTCCTTGGTTTGAAGAAAGGTAGAAAATGACCAAAAGCAAGAATGATCGCTTCGCCAAACTCGGAGCGTCCATCGTGAAGCAGGCATCTGCTTCCCAAGATCGTTTTGCCCGAGCGGATATAACCATGGCGATCGCTGCTTCCAAAGGCGATCCAGACCACATAGCCACGCCTCTCGTTCCTAGGACAGAAAGTTCACATGTTGAAACGCCACGCCTGCCTGCAGCAGATGGTGAGAGCCGACTGCGTACGCTTGAAATAGCCAAAGTCAAGGATCATCCTCGTAATGCACGGAAGCTGTACGATCCCTCCAGGATCGATAGCATGGCCAAGACGATTGCAAGGGATGGTCAGAAGGTTCCTGTCATCGTCATGGCCGACGCCAGCGAACCTGGAACATATCTGTTACTGGAAGGACGTTATCGCAAACGCTCCTTGTTAAGCCTCGGACGAACAACGATCCTAACGCTCGAAGTAGATGAACTGGATGATTTGGAGGCCTATCGGCTTTCCTTGCTTCTGAATGAAGAACGCAATGACCAGACCGACCTGGACAATGCGTTGTCTTGGAAGGAAATGTTGGACGACAAGGTATTCACATCACAACGACATATTTGCGAACAACTCGGCCTCTCGGAGGCTAACGTGTCGAAAACCTTGGCGTTACTTGAGTTG
Source organism: Pseudundibacterium arcticum (assembly GCF_042646465.1). Classification (NCBI taxonomy): domain Bacteria; kingdom Pseudomonadati; phylum Pseudomonadota; class Betaproteobacteria; order Burkholderiales; family Oxalobacteraceae; genus Pseudundibacterium; species Pseudundibacterium arcticum. The sequence continues at coordinate 78,830 of NZ_JBHRTP010000071.1, read as the reverse complement.
CAGGATTCGGTGATGGCTGTGATGAAAACAAATCCTTCAGCCTTCGGCCTCCGTATTGGGTATGAGCTGCGTATGCTCTCAAAGCAGCTCTCTGAAGCAGAGCTGGAAACGGTCGTGATGAAGGTTAGCGATGGCATCATGACTGTCGTTGAGCTGGAAGCATTGCGTGTAAAACGCGAGCGCAAACCAACTCATCGGGAACGGTCACGAGGCTATGCTTTGCATTTCGGCGATGCAAAACTCGGAACGATGCGTGAATTCGATGATGGGCGACTTAAAATTGAGCTAGGCGGCGCACCAGAGCTCCTGCGTGAAGCCATCAAGCAGGCAGTGCAAAAGGCGATAACCGACCATAGCAAGTTCACTGAAAATCAGGACTAGAAATATAAATCTTCAGCGATATGCTTGAGCGACTAGTAAAGGAGTGCTCACTGTGAACTATGCTGAAATTGAATCACGCTTGACCGCACTGGCCCTGCCAGTGCCTAACCCTTCTGGCCTCGCTGCGATTCGCTCGGTCGAGGGAGAGAAATTCGACCGGAATCTACGTGAGGCCGAGCGGCAGGACCAGGTCGCAACCGGTTATTTGGCGTCTGTAATTAAGGCTACCGCGCCATTTTGTGCTGAAGTCCTAACGCAACATGGGTTCGACGCAGAATTAGCCAATCTGATTCGTGTGTCGGCTGAAGAGGGCACTACACTGTTTCGCGCCTTGAATGCCTTGAAGAAGGGCGGCGATGTGGCCAGCGTTGCAGAAACCTACCTGGTCAACCATTTCGAAAAGAGGAAGTCTCACATCGGCGTAGAAGATCCGGATCAACTCCCTGAATTCGGCGAATCAACAAGGCCGCGGGCCGGAACGCTCCCCAAGAAGAGTACAGAGCAAGGTGCGCGACAAAAAAGAGACCCGAGTCAATTTTTTTCGTCCAAACCATTAAATCGTCAAACGCCTGCGACTCCTGCCGAGACCGATGCTAAAACTTTAGCCGCAGATCTAGAAAATCCTGCGGCTACGGAACCGGCCAAAAAGTACAACACACATCGCGTCTACGGTCAAAAGTATGCCATGTGTTTTGGCGATGATATGACGATTGACGGCAATACGCATACGGTACGGATTGAGGGGGCCAAAGCCTCCGGCATCCGAACGTATAGCTGGGACAAGAAAATCGGCATCCAGCTGACCCAGGCGGAAATATTTACAGTGTTGTCGGTGTTGTTTTTACGCCTGCAAAAGGTATCGTTGGAAGGGCATGGCCCGAGACATGATAAGACCTTCTCAATTGAAAATCAGGGTGGTCACTTTTTCTTCAAGATTTCGCAGCTAGGTGTTGGAACCTTTGCATTACCAATCAGCGGCGCTGATGCCATACCGATCAGCACGATGCTTCTCAAGCAAATCAGACTTAATGCACCGCATCTGTCTGACACAATGATCCTGGCGATGATCAGCAATGCGGTAGCCATCGACACTGGAAATGCGAGTGAAAAGCATCCTGCATAGCGTTATCCGCCCCCAATTTACGTGCCTGATACTTGGTGGGATCGTCGGGTTTATATCATGGGGCGAACATCGCAATCCTGCACTGGCGCTGATAGTTCCATTTGTGTGGATATTGTTGGAAAACCCGACAAAGGCCTCGGCATGGATCCTCGGGTATTTCTTCGTCGCGCTTCGAGGCGCCCAATCGGCATCCGCCGTTTTTTTTGGTGAGTCGAGCGAATCCTTTGCTTTAGGAATTGGCTTGTGGGCAGCTATGAGCATTTCGGTAGCTGCACCATGGATTCTAGGTGCGTATTTTTGCCGGCGACGTTCGGAGTTATCAGGACTAGTGGCGGTTGGGGCGATTGCGATCGCGATTCTCCCGCCATTAGGGATAGTAGGCGGGGCTAGCCCGGTCTTGTCGCTCGGTTGGATCACGCCGGGTGGCGGCTGGACCGCGCTATGGGCCTATCTCGGTCTTATCCTGCTGTTTCCCCTTATCCCATTGAAAAAGTGGCTCCTGCCAGCGCTAATCGGGCTTTGTGTGCCATTCTTACGGCATACCCCAGAAGACCATTCCATATATGCCGACATCAAGGCCATTTCCACGCGATGGGGAAGGGTATCTACGGTCGATAACGTGGTCGATCGGATAGGCCTCATTTCGGAACGCTCAAAGCAAGAAGCACGTTCGGGAATTAAAGCCGTCATATATCCTGAAAGCATATTGGGAGACTGGACCGACAGCTACAACAAGCCGTGGAAGTGGGAGATAGCTTCCGTTGCCAAATCTCAGGGAATTCAGATCGCCATCGGGGCGAACCGTCAGATTGGCAAGGATCTGTGGGACAACACCCTAACGTTGCAAAACGCCGCGTCAACAACTGTTATTGGCGCGCGTCAGACTATTCCGGTTTCAATGTACCAACCATGGCATAACGCCGGCTATACATCGGATTGGAGCCGTTCAACGAACATTCGGATTGCCGGACATGATGCGATGGTGCTGTTCTGCTATGAGGAACATCTTCCAGGCATCATCCTGTCCGGGATATGGCGCAAGAGACCTGAAGTGATCGTTGCAGTCAGTAATTCCTGGTGGGGGAAGGGCGGTGTGGCGCCGGTCGTGCAGGAACGACATTCGGAAAGTCTGGCCAAACTGTTTGGCATCCCACTTCTGAGAGCGGAAAATACCTAAAAACCGCTCACTGGCATCAGCGAATGAGCGGCAAAGCGACATTAACCCTTGAATTTTGCTGCGGACTCTTTCAGTGCGGGCGCAGCCTTGAAACGTGCAACCTTCGATGCCTTGATTTTTAGGGCTGCACCGGTTGACGGATTGCGACCTGTACGGGCTGCGCGCTTGGCCACAGTGAAAGTTCCCAGGCCGGTTAGGACGACACGGCCGTTTGCCTTCAGACCATGTTGGACGAAGCCAACGATAGAGTCTAGTACAGCACCTGATACAGCTTTTGTGAGGCCATGTTCAGCGGATAGCGCCTCGATCATTTCAGATTTTTTCATTCGGTCTTCCAATACGGGTTGTTGTTAAAGATAATTACTTCAAATTTATGCCTGTCTCATGGATAAACCTGGAACAGGCTCCTGTCTTGTATGAAATGAACAGGTTGTTCTTGGCTCTGGTCAAGGCAACATACAACAGTCGGCGATCGTTGATGTCGTCAGGGCGTTCGTGATTGGGAATCGTCCCGTCGCTGACATGCAATATTCCCACCGAATCAAATTCTAGCCCTTTGCAGCTGTGCATGGTGTGAAGAGCGATCCCATCCGTGGTTTTTTTGTTTGGTTCAGTAACGATCGCAACTCGTTCTGCGATAGAGGGGGGGCGCGACCGGCCATCGGTCATTTTGATCTGCCATGTTCCATACTTTCTCAGAATTTCGGCCGCGGAATCGAGTGCCTCACATTTGTCCTTATCGCTTTCTCGGTAAAGACCCTCCACCTGCAGGAAGGCCGACACTCCATTGATGACCATGTCATAGTCACCGGCACCGAGCGCCAGGCGCCATTCGGCGCTGCTGGCGCTGAAGCGATGAAAAAGCTGCTGATCTTCTTTCGGGATGTCGTCGAACGGCTTCATTTTATTGTTCAGAAACCTACCCAGTTTTCCGCCCGTCGCATTGTGAAGACGCTCGATGCCTTCATTGCTGGCGCCGGCGAAATGAAGGCCTGAGTCGACACCGGTCGAGGTGCCAAGCTGAATCGATTTAAGCAAGTCGAGATACACCACTAGAAAATATTGTTTCCAGAATCCGCCCGATGCACGCTGGTATTGGATGTGTTTCGCGTTAAGTGCAGATTCGACGGCATGCAACGTGCCGTGGTTGCGTGCGATGATCGCCCAGGAGCCGGGCGGCACGGTAAACAGAAAGCGACCTGGATCTTTGACCGCAACAAGGAATGGCTCAATACGTTCGACCAGGGCCTGAGCCTGATCCTTGATGCTACCCTTGACGACAATTTCGACGTGACCGCCGGGACCCTTGGCAGCGCTCAGGTTTTTTTCAATCCGATTCCCTTTATTGTGGCGAATCAGATTGTCGGCATACGACAAAATCTCTTTGTGACAGCGATAGTTTTCGCCCAGCACGATCTCAGCCGCCTGCGCTTCCTCTTTGAATGCGACGATCCCTTTGTACCCGAGCGCTCGTCGCCATTCAAAGATCGTCTGATCATCGTCGCCCACTACCGTTGTGACGACTCCACGGAGGACGTGTTCCATGATCCATGCATATTGAACTTCATCGGAATCCTGGAATTCATCTACGAGTAGGTGTGTGCAGGGCAAACTGCCGGCGTGCATGGGCTGTATAGTGCCATCGCGCATCCCCATGACCGCCTCACGGATTACATCGTAAAGATCGGATACGCGATTACGGCTGAGGAGTTTTTGATAGGCCATCACTACCGGGTCTTGCATGGCTTCAGGCCGCTGGACTAGCGAGCATTTTGCTGACTCAATCCTCTCGACAGCCATTTCATAAGTAATGGCATCGTCCGGTGTGCTGGCAATTTTTGCAGCCTGATTTATAAATACCGACTGCTGCTGCGGAGTCGCCAGCTGCCCGAGCATGTTAACGTCCCGAAGTTGTTGGATGGCGAGACTGTGAAATGTTCCGAAACGACATTTGGAGGCGAGTTTTTCGCCGAATTCGGCCTTGACTCGACGGACGAGTTCATCCGCTGCATCCCGAGTAAAGGTAACGGCACATACGCGGTTATATTCATGGTCCGCGTATGTCTTACCGATTTTTGCAATGATGACCCTGGTTTTTCCCGAACCAGGGCCAGCGACAACGACGGTATTGTCGGTAGAATCGAGCGCCGCTTGTTGATTTACATTCAGCAAGATATCAAGCTGCTTCGGCAGCTGCTGGTTCTTGCGTCAATAAATCCGACTGAGCCTCAACGGCAGGAGATGTCGCCGCTTTCTTTACTTTTGCAGGCTTGTCGCTTGTCGCAATTGTCGCGTCAGGCGTCGCCGATACCTTGCCTTCTTCTGCGGAGCCGGTAACGTCGTGCAATTTGTCGAGCTTATCTTGCTGCACTCGCTTTTGCAGGCCGATCCAGGTATTGCGAACTGAAGCAACTACTCCGCGCAGGTCCTTCTTTACTTCGTAGCGCATCGTGTTGTAGTCGGAAGTCTTGACCAGGCCGTTCATCCACAAGGTATCGTAATAGGTCAGAAGAGCGTCTGCCTTGATCATCAGAAGGATGAACTTTCGATATGCCGGTGATGTGATCGTCACGTTGAATTCGACCGGCAGGTTATTTTGGCATTTGTCTTCATCGCTCAAATCGTTCTCGCGCATGAGAGTCTGAGCTTGAATAATCTTGTATTCGAACTTCTTGGAAGTGCCAGCAATCTTTGCGTTGAGCGCGTCTTCAAGTGGGTCGACGGTTGTGTCACCAAAGATCAGTCGCGCGAAAAACGTTACAAACAGCGCATTCCGCGAAAAAATCGGTGTTTCGCGTTTGTAAATCTGCTTGATCACAGGACTGCCAAAAGTGGTGTTCAGCTGGGAAATTGGACCGTCGTAGTTGTCCAAATAGTCCTTGGCTGTTGCCCGGGCTTGCGGATTTGTGGCCATGATTTGCCTCTCTAGTTTTGGTTAAAAAATCGATTCCCTCGATCCCAGACTAGAAAGTAGCCGATGAATTTTTTAAATCCTGTCGAATAAACAGGCAAAATTAGCGCAATTCCTCGTTGATTGAAGTAAAGCCCAACTCACGGATTGCAACGTAGAAAATAGTTTGACAGTTGGAAATTCTTGTTCAATAATGGAATCGTCACTGGCTGGGCTGGTGGCACCTGTAGCTGGAACAGACATCATTTCGAGCATAGTCACATGTAGGCGGAGCGACGGCACCCCTCACCAGCAGGTATCTACTATTCTCACGGCATAACTGCCTGGGCCGCCTAAAGCGGCCCCTTTTCCTCCAACACACTGATTTTCTGAGCGCTGCATTATGTAGAGGGGTTTCCCTTATGCGTAGACGTATAAGGAACACTCTTTTTCTGTGTGTGAGCTTGCTCACCACACGCTCCCTCCGTGGAGCAGGTTGTGCCCAGTGACTTCCATGTCATGCCGGTACAATCAGCTGTCTTCGTGACAGCATCATCCCTGCGCGTTCCATCGCGCTCGTGTATCGCTTAATGCGATGTCTTGTTCCTCGTGCTTTTGCACATTCATTGTCAATTTCAAATTTGAGAACGTACTTGCTGCGGCAAATACGCCTTCGCCAAGCCCAGTGCTTGCCGATTGAAGTGATCTCCATCAGAAAAAGACAATTCGTGCACACCCTATAAGACGCTCTGCGCCTGTGTGCCGTGATCCTGCGATAAAGGTCATATCCTGATGATTGAATAATTTCCATCAAGCTCAATTGCATTTCGAGCCGTGAAATCGTTCTCATCCCGTACCTACGCTAGGCGTAGGTCTGATTCAAGCCTGTGGGCATACAAATGTCCACAGGACATTCGTGCGCTCTCTGGCTGGATCCTTCGATCATTCGATCGGAGGCATCTGGGGAAGTTATCTTTCCCGCCATCTGTGGAGATAGTCATGAAAAAGATCCTCGCTCTGATGTTGGCCGGTACTTTGGCTCTTGGTGCACATTCTGCATTCTCAAGTGTAAAAAGCGTTAAAGCGTCGGTCGACAAGGTAAATGTTCAATTGCGTGCAATTGACAATATCTAACGGAACCGCGTCATTCAATTGACCCCTCAATAGGAGTAATCATGAAAGCAACGCTGCTCATGTTGGCCGTGTCTTGGATCTTCCACATCGCTTTCAAGTCGTGGCTGAAACGTAAAGTTTCTGCTGCCAAAGAAGGTTTTTCGGCAAGCCGACATCGGTAACATTTCAGGGTGCATTACTCCTGAATACAAGCGAGATACGTGACTGGCCATCTGGCTGGTTGCGTATCGAGTTTGAATGCAGTACCACTACTGGATGGACGTCGGTCCCTTTTCATTTCTAACAACCTTAGAAGATTGACCAAATACCATACTATTCGGCCAGTCTTTTAGGCGATCCGTCAGCTAGAGCGTGCCTAAAGCAGTTTATCTAGCATCTTCATCCGACCATGTCCTAAGCATGGTTTTTTTTTGTCAACCCAACCGGGGATTCTTTCCCGGCAGGGGCGAATCTTCACTTACGAGGAGATTCAAATGGCAAAACTATTTAATCGCCTGGTTCAACTCCAAGGTAAAGCACACGTCTGCGACATCAGCAGAATCAACGGTACTCCCACTCAATGTACGCAAGTGTGGGCGCTCGATGATGGATCTTCGATTGTCATGCAAATGACACCCCGGATTGTTCGGGGCGAAAGCTCGCCCGTTTGCGAAACCATAGAGAAGACCAATCGGCCGTTTAAGGTTGTGGTTGCCACTGTCAAGCGTAAGTACACCCTTCTTCGCAAGAAGCAGGAGGTGCAAAAATGCATTTGACGCCATGGCACCCCGGTCAATCGGCTTTCCCTTTTTTCACCGAGCTAGAAGTAGCCGCTCGGCGCGAGATGTGGGAAATTCAAAGCGACCGAAAAAAGCCGGTTCCTGTCAAGCGACGTGGTCCCCATCATGTCGTCTTCGACTTTGATCTGTTGTCGTTACCGCTGTTCGGTCTATCTGATGTCGACTTTCTCATTGCGCGCGATGCGCAACCGGAGGTTGTCGAATATGTAGTCGAAGCAGAGCCCTTGCAACCTGAGGCAGAGGAGCGCATCGAGTGGACCGATTCAGCAGCGGCAGAGATGCATTCTGTCGTGCTGAGAGGTTCTTTAAAGCGTCTCGGAGCTGCAAACAATGCCGAGGAAAAGAGAGACATCCTCGACTGGATATTTCATTCAGATGTTCCGGATGAAGTTGACAGAATCATTGACGGAAAAAGGGAGCGGATCTTAATTCCCTTTACCTTTGGAGCATGTTGCCGCATCGAAGGATGTGACCCCGAAGAATTACGTCAAAATTTGCTGTATCAATGCAAAAAAATGGGCGTAGTCATTCATTAAACCCTAGTGGGATGCCCCGCTGGGGCGTCTCCATTTCCATACTGGAGATCTCAATGAGTCAAATTACTCAAACGTCACAAAAAATCGATATCCGTCCGCTGTTTGGCTTGGGGCATGTTCCGTCACCGGTGTACCTTGACGGTTACGCAGAACCAGGCCCGGATACACCTGAAGGTAGCGCTGATTATGTCTGGCAGCGCGGACATATTCAGGACATGGTGACTTTTTTCAGAAGCGGTGAAATTGCACTGCAGGCGATCGGACATGCCGGTACCGGGAAAAGCTCATTCATCGAGGAGTTTCATAATCGACTGAATTTGCCCCTGTACACCTACAACGCTCATCCGAGAACCGAAGCTGGTGATCTGATCGGCAAGTACGCTCCAACTCCATCTGGCGGACTGGTCTTTGTATTCGGTCCGGTGGCGCGGGCGGCAATGGAAGGTCGATCGGTTCTAATCGATGAATACAACGTCATCGATCCGGGTGAAGCGACAGGGCTTAATGCCTTGCTGGAAGGGCGATCTGTTTTTATCCCTGAAATCGGGGATTGGATTCGTCCCAAGCCAGGCTTCCGTATCTTTACGACAATCAACCCTAGAACGGTCGGGTATGTCGGTCGCAACACGCAAGATGCGGCCAATGACGATCGCTTCCGGTTTATGTATTTCGATTACATGCCGGAAGACCAGGAAATATCGTTGATCAAATCGGTGCTGCTTAGCGCCGGCATGAAAGACGAGGCCACGGCTATAAGCACTGCAACTTGCTATCGAGAGGTAGCGGCAGCAGTCAGAAAAGCCTATATGGGTGTAAGTGACGACGCCGCCGCTCTCGATGTCACGTTGTCGACACGATCGTTGGTGCGTTGGGCCAAATACGCCATGGCCTGTGCTGGGGTGTCGAATAGTGGATTTGGTCCTGTCCACTATGCACTTGAACGTAGCAAGACGCTCAAAGCATCGCCTGAAACACGAATGGCGATTCACGAGATGGTTCATCAGGTCTTCGGAGAGGAATACCGAACACCTTTGACCCAGTCATTGACAGCCTAACAAGCTGTTTATATCAATCCCAAAGGGATCCATCCCTTTGGGATGGTTCTCACTCTTTTGGAAGGAAAATGGATGAGGAACTATTCAATTTTGGACTATTTCGCGTACAGCGTTGGCCGGTTGTTAGGCTATTTTGTGCGAGAGTTGAACAATGCAAACCGTCACGCCGTTCAAAAAAATGATGCCCCTGGGATTTCAACATCCGATCGGCTAATTACAGGCGGTACCGACCAGGTTGCCAGCAAAGGTCCTGAATCCAATCTGGCCAACCGACTCGATCGGTATCGGCCGGCAATGATTCGGATCATTCCCCTGCAAGATAACTTGGGCTCAATCAACGTTTCAATGTATGAACAGGAACGTCGTGTCGAGCGCAGGCTATATATCAACGACGCAAAGCTAAAGGCAAAGGTCGGGTTCAATCGTCACGATTTTCCCTCCTGGAGTTTGCTCAATGAGGGCACTGCATGGTCGACGGAATATATCGTGTCAAAAACGATGCAGGACGTTGAGGAGATGTTGAACGAGCGCCTGGAGCAATCGGGGTGTCCGTCAGCGTCAAAACCTGTTGCTGCCAAAGGTGGTGTTGAGTCATGCACCTCTTCGCCTTCCTCGATATCGGAAAAATCGCGAGTTGGAAATGTCGAGCCCATTGAACGAGTCACTGTGCGCGAGGTGCCATCCAACTCGAATCAGAAAAAGGTTACGTACTTTGGACGCTACCTTCGCTCTGGTGTGGCAATGCGGTCGAAGAAAAACCATCTAACCAAGAAACTTGAGAAATTTGATCAGTTCTCCTTGGTGTTTGAAGACGCTGCACTGGAATTTTCTCCCAATACTATCTGGGGTGCAGATCTGGAGCGTGCGCTTGAAGAAGCGCATGTCAAGCCGGGCGACAGCATTCAAATCATCAATCACGGCCGCACACCTATTCAGTTGGCTTCAGGTGAAAAGGGTGAACCGGCCTACAAGATCAGTTACGAAGTGAAAAAGTTGTGACTTGTGTAGTGCTACTTAAGCAGTAGACGGCATTGCATAAACCGGGATTTTTTCAAATCATTAGGGAGTAGTTATGAACAAAATCGTGTTGGGCGGTGCTTTGGGGCGCGATCCTGAAGTCCGTTACATGCCAGGCGGCGACGCCGCAGTCAAGTTTTCAGTCGCAACGACAGAGCGCTGGAGGGATAGAAACTCTGGCGAAATGAAATCTGCGACTGAATGGCATACCTGTATTGCCTATGGAAAGCTCGGTGAGAACATCGCCAAGTTCTTTACAAAGGGAAGCGGGATCCTGCTCGAAGGGAAACTCAGAACAAGAAAATACGCAGACAAGGATGGCGTAACCAAATATGCCACCGAGATCCTCGTTGATACGTTCGAGTTTCCACCTGGGGCGCGGTCTGGCGGCGCTGCGGGCTCTTCAAATTCGAACGCTGAAGAGTCCAACGAGCCGACGAAGCCAGCCGTGGGTGGTGGAACTGCACCTAACTCCGACTATTCGCACCAACAAGACGTAGACCCATTTTAGGTGATGACGTCGCAAAAAATATGTTCAACCCATCGGGGTTCTCCCCGATCGGGGGAGACCTCCGTACACACTTTGGAGTCTCACATGAACGCGAAAATTATCGAGATGTTGGAGCAAGAGATCAAGGCCCATCAATTGACAACTGGCAAATCAGAGCGGTCCGTAATGTTCATTCAAAACGGGGTGCGGATTCAAAAGCCTGTTGCATTCGACGGCTACATGTTCAATATCGGCGGTACGTATGTCGCACCGAAGGAACTTGAAACAATGCGTTTCGAACTCGTTTGACGGATACACTTCAAATCGGCGTCTGTGGCCCTGAAGTGCGATTCGTAGACTGGTCGTGACCATTGGTTATCTTAAAAAGCGGCTTGTGGGTATTGGGGGTGACCCCAATACCTGTGAGTCGCTTTTCTCATTTTCGGCAAGAAAGCGTGAAAGTGCGTATTCGCATCAACCTTGCCACGGATTCGCACGACGATCTCGCCACCCTTCCGCATTTCAAAGTAGCCATCGCTTCGCATTCCAACCCTGCCAGCACAGGCAAGTTCCACCGTCAACGCATGAAGCATTTGCACTCGCGATGCGGCAATTCATTGCTTAAAGTTGCAGTTTGTTTTTCTGGTTTCCATATTTTGTGATTGATTTCTTGTTGTGCAGTGCAGCGACGGGCGCTACGCTCCTGGAGGGAAAGTAATGACCGTCAGCAGCCGGCCATGACCAGCCACTGGCTTTTCTTCTCCATTGCGGTCATTGATTCCGTGCGCTGCTCCGAAGCGGCCATTGCGCCGAAGGTACCCCGAATCTCTTACTTGAACGGCAGCTGTGTATTGTCAACGGCCATTCGGGCTTAGAATGCCAATGGGAACTTTCGGCCATTTCCAGTCAGTCGCATGGACAAGGCGAACGTCGTCTATGTCGTGCATTGCTGACGGTCGAATGGCGAGTACCACCGGCAGTACCCAGACTGTTACCGAACGTTCGGCGTCGGATCGTGACGGGCAACACCTGACCCTATATAGCGGTCATAAGGCTTTCTCCAAAGCGGTCATTAGCCGTGGCAAGTACAACTACATCTGTCACCTCTTGCTTTGCCCATCAGGTTTTTACCGAACCCACGTCAGCGCCAGCAGGCAAGCCAACTTACGAATTTGACTGTCCGGTTCGTGCGGTGGGCAATCTAGCGTTGAGGGCTAACCGCCGAGGATTGACGGCAAGACCGTGCCGCGGCATTCGCCAAACCCGATGCGCGCGCTCCCAGGCTGTTCGCACCAGCCGCGTAAAATAACCGTGTCGCCGTCCTTCAGAAATGCGCGGCTGTCGCCATCCGGCAAAGTGACCGGCTGCTGACCGCCAGCGGTCAGCTCGATTAGCGCCCCGGCCTGGTCCAGCGTTGGCCCCGATAACGTGCCGCTGCCGAACAAGTCACCGGGTTGCAGGTTGCAGCCGTTGACCGTGTGATGGGCGAGCAACTGCGCCACCGTCCAGTAAGCATGCCGATAGCTGGTCGCGCTGAGCCTTGCGGCAGCGGCGCCGGAAGTGCGCATGCGCTCGGTCTCCAGGCGTACTTCAAGCCGTACATCGATCGCGCCCTGCTTCCGGTTGGCAGCCGAGTCCAGGTAAGGCAAGGGTTGCGGATCGCCTTCGGGACGCGTAAACGGCAGACGATACGGCGCCAGCGCCTCCATCGTCACGATCCACGGTGAAATCGTGGTCGCGAAGTTCTTCGACAAGAACGGGCCGAGCGGCTGGTATTCCCAGGCCTGGATGTCGCGCGCCGACCAATCGTTAAGCAAGCATAGGCCAAACACATGTGACTCGGCGTCGTCCATTAGGACCGGCGAACCGCTCGCATTGCCGGTGCCAACGTAAATCCCCAGCTCCAGCTCATAATCGAGGCGCTTGCATGGACCAAAGTCCGGCTCTGAAGCATCCGGCGCCATGGTCTGACCGCTGGGCCTGGGAAATGCCTGGCCGGACACGGCGATCGACGACGAGCGGCCATGGTAGCCGATCGGCATCCATCTGTAGTTGGGCATTAACGGATTATCTGGCCGGAACAGCTTGCCAATATTGGTCGCATGGTAGATCGAGGTGTAGAAATCGGTATAGTCACCGATCCGCGCCGGCACCGTGTACTCGGCTTCGGCCTGCGGCAGCATGCAGCTGGCCAGCCGTTGTGTATCAGCTGCATCGGCGCGCAGTGCGCGACTCAAGCCCAGCCGCAGCGCTGCCCAGGCATCAGGACCCATGGCCATGAAGCGGTTGAGGCTGGCGTCGCCGCAGGCGGCCGCAATGGCTTGTACGCCGGGCACCAGCGCGCCGCACTGCGCAGCCGCGCCTAGGTCGATGATCTGGTCGCCAATGGCGACGCCGCCGCGAAAGGCCTCGCCACAGCCGGTGCGGCGAAAAACCGCGAACGGCAGGTTCTGGATGGGGAAATCCGTGCCCGGCTGGTTGGCCGAGTCAACCCAGCTGCGCAGCGCGGGATCATGCGTTTCATTAAGCTGTGACATGCGTTATCTCCTCGTATGGTTTTAGCGGCGGGCTGGATCGAAACGCTTTTTCAGGCCTTGCCAGCAATCGGCGTAACTGTTCTGCAACTGCACGGATTCGACCGCATGCTTGGTCGGCCGGATGACGCTCGGTGTTTCAAACATGAAGGCCATGGTATTAGTGATGTGGTCGGGACGGCTGGTGTCGGCCGCGCTCGCCTTGTTAAACGTCTCTGCATCCGGGCCATGCCCGCTCATGCAGTTGTGCAGCGATGCGCCGCCCGGCAGGAAGCCATCCGCCTTGGCATCGTAAGCGCCGTGAATCAGGCCCATGAATTCGCTTGCGAAGTTGCGGTGGAACCAGGGCGGGCGGAAGGTATTCTCGGCTACCATCCAACGCGGAGGAAAAATCACGAAGTCGATCGTATCGACTCCAGGCGTATCGCTGGGTGCCTGCAGCACAAGAAAAATGGACGGGTCCGGGTGATCGTAGCTGATCGATCCGATGGTATTGAAGCAGCGCAGGTCATACTTGTAGGGAGTGTAATTGCCATGCCAGGCAACCACGTCCAGGGGCGAGTGGCCAATCGCGGCGCGCCATAGCCGGCCCTGGAACTTGGCGACCAGCTCGAACTCGCCTTCGAGATCTTCATAACAGAGGCGACAGGAGCCTGGAAGTCACGCGGGTTGGCCAAGCCATTGGAGCCTATGACGCCGAGATCGGGCAGGCGGAACAGCGCGCCATAGTTTTCGCAGACATAGCCGCGGGCGACGTCGTCATCCAGCAGGACCTGGAAGCGGATGCCGCGCGGTATCACGGCAATTTCCTGCGGCTCGACGCGCAGTCGTCCCGGTGGCATACAGCAGGCCGGCCGTGAAGCTGTGTGTCGCATCCTTCAGCCAGCCGACGATGACCGGGTTCAACGCCGAGCTGATGTTGCCGGTTGCGTTGATCACCGCGATGCCTATCGCTTGCGCTTTGAAGCTGAGTGCCTGGTCGGGGGTGGTCCAGAAGATGGACATGGCGGTGTAGGAGCCAGCCGAGGCCATACAGATACCAAGCAATTGGATCGCCGGGTTGCTCGACGTTGCCGTGCACAACCAGCCAGCCGCCGACAGCAGCATTGGCAGCATCAAGTGCCAGCGGCGCTCTTGCTTACGGTCCGAGTGACGGCCCCACCAGATCATGGCGATAATAGTGACCACCTGAGGTATCGCAGCCAGCAAGCCGACGGTACGGTTGCTCGCATCGGCATTAAAGCTCTTGACGATGAGCGGCGTCCAGACAGCGACCATGGCCAGCGTATTGACGAGACAAAAGTAGGCAGCTGCGAACTTGATCACCGTCGGCGAGGTCAACTCGGCAAAGAGGCTGCGTTCGGTAGATGCGGCAGAGATAGAAGCTTCCGCCGTCCCCGGCGTACGGTCGCCTTGCAGACTGCGGGCCAGTGCCGCCTTTTCTTCAGCGGACAACCACTTTGCTTCTTGCGGCCTGTCGTCCAGGTACGCAAATACGACTAGGCCAAGGATGGCCGACGGCAGGCCTTCCAGCATGAACAGCCACTGCCAGCCCTTGAACCCCAGAGCGCCGTCCAGAGCCAGTATGTAGCCCGACAATGCGGAGCCGACTGCGGCAGTAACTGGCATAGCGATCATAAACAGCGCGTTGGCACGAGCGCGGTAGGCCGGGGGAAACCACAGCGTCAGGTACAGGAGCATGCCTGGCAGGAAACCCGCCTCGGTGATGCCGACCAGCACGCGCAGCACGTATAGCGTGTTCGGGCTGGTCGCGAACATGGTCGCGGTGGACGCCAAACCCCAGGCGATCATGATCGTGCCTATCCAGCGCCGGGCACCGACCCGCGCGAGCACGATATTGCTCGGAATGCCGCAGGCAATGTACGCAATGTAGAACAGAGTCGTTGCCAGACCGAACTGCGTCGATGTCAGACCCAGGTCCTTCATCATGGTCAAGCCGGCAAAGCCGATATTGATGCGATCGAGAAAGGAAAAAAAGAACAGAAGGAAGATGAACCACAACAGACGTTTGGACACTTTACCAATAGCACGCTGTTCGACCTGCGCTGCGCCGACTGCATCGGTATAGCTTGAGGGAGGGTGGGATATCGATGGGATGGGATGCATGTTGGCTGTCTCCTGAACGTGCGATTGAACTGCAGGCGCGCACCGCGGTGCGCGTCACTCGCAGCCGCTTTTTTCTTTTTATCGGCGCGATGCGATGGTGCTGAGTATAGGAGGCAGCTAAAATGCCGCTGTCCCCATTTTGGGTACAAGCGGGCTGGCTTTTTTTAGACTTTTTCGGAGGAAAGGCAGAGCGCGAATAATTGGCGCTGGCTCGATATACCAAGCCGCTGGTAAGCACGCCTCTGATAGGTAATGACGCTGGCCGGCTTGATGCCCAGTATCTCAGCGATCTCGACGGCGGTACGGCCTTCCAGCACGCCGCGGACGACATCCAGCTCGCGCTTGGCCAAAGTGGTACAGAGGCTACGCACTTTTGCCAGCATCAGCTGCGGTATCCCAAGCTGGCTCTGGCCGTGCAACGCATAGTGATGCCTTGCCGAATGCCCAATTAATGGCGCCAGCGCTTCGACTAACGCAATTTCTCGCGGTTGGAAATTTCCCTGGTCGCGGTCGCGGTAAAGATTAACGGAAAGCCAGATGTCCTCTGCTGGTTGCACGAGAAGCGACAGCCGGTCGCACACGTTGGGATCGCTGTAGCAGGCTGCACGATAGCCATCGTGTACGATGTCGTCGCTGTTCTGCTGGTGCATCACCATTGCCGCCCCGGGTTTGGAGGCAGATGTGTTTGAGATAATGCCCTGATTGCCGTCCAAGACATAAAACAGTTTCGAATAGACGTCGGCGACATCCCGCAGGAAGCGCCCACCCCTGTGATCCGCAACCGAGACCGTGCGTGGACGGTTGCCAAACTCATATGCAAAGATGGTGCACTGGGAAATCCTTGCTGCCTCACCTAATGTATTTAGTACCTCAGCGGCAAACGAAGTCGCATCGGCATGACCGATCGCGGCCACAAGGCTTGTGACATGGGAAAGGTCGAGTTGCCCGCCTGATGTAGGGCGGTCGAGGCGCCAGTAGCGCATGATATAAGATAGGATGGGGTGAAGGTTTTCTTGTAGGCTAGCACCCCAGATTGGTAGCGTCAATGACCGCGCCGGGCACTGATTTTTGCTGTAGGGCGCGTTAGTCTTACAGACGCAACGACCGGCATTGGCCGAGGCTGGAAGGTGGCGAAGATCGTGTCACCGTCTGCTTACGCTGCATTTCGGACGTTCATGAGGGATCAGTGAATGTCTCTTCAGGGTCGGCTAGAGCCAGCCACCCTTAAAACCTGAGCGGCAGGTATCAGACTTCACCTGCCGCTGAGAGCAAAAAATGACCGGTGCCCCAGCCACGGTCGGGTGTCAGCGACTTTGCTGCCATTCAGTTTTCGAGACCATCCGGCAAGACCCGACCCAGTATAGATAGTCCGTTCAGTATCTACCATGGTAAGACCAGTGCGGAGATCGGAACGAAATGTCATCTTGGGTTTTATGGTCGGGTAAGCAATGCGCAGGGTTACCCACGGTGCCGCCGCCCGCCCCTCTATGGCGTGAGCGCCAAAGAAATTGAACCGGTTCTCAAGCCGTTGTTGGCTGCTGATGCCCCTGCACCTTCCGGCCATTGATGTGAGTCATGCGTTCAGTTCTGGCAAGTCTGCACGCACTTTAAGACCAATATTTCTACGATAGCAGCTGATGTGTTTGGTTCTAGCGAACAGATTCCTTGCAATGTGTTTTTGGGATACCAACGCATCGCAAGGACACATTTCAAGGCGCATCAAGAAAAAACCCGACTGCGATCCAAATACCATTTATTTTTCAAAGACTTACAAATCACCCCTCGGTTCTTGCTCGGGCTTGGCACGCTCTATGCTGTATGTCTATCGAGCACAACGAAATGCTCACCATCCAACCCAAACTTTAACTGTTAAGGAGAAACATCATGAGCAACATTCTTATCCATGATATGCACGACGCCAAGGAGCTTGACGCTAGCTCAATGGCCAAGGTTCACGGGGGGATATGGAAAAGGAACGGCGTGATCCCCGGATACACAGCACCGACCGTTCTTTACGACGACGGCATCAATGTGCAGACCACCGACCCAAAGACCAGCAACGTCGGCTACGATTCCCCCTTCACTCCCATCCCCGCCTAACCGTGAGTGGGTTCGGGAGTTCGGGAGGTATCCAGGTGGTGTAAGAAAGGCTGGAGCAATCGAAGGTCGCTCCAGCCTTTCTTAGGAAGAGCTGTGGCCCAAGTTGGCCGCACAGGGTACGACATTCCCCTGAGTATGTCCGGCGGGAGTTCGATTATTGGCTGCTCCGTGAAGCTTCGGTTCGGTAACGACGCCCAGTGAACCTCGGCCGGTATGCGGCCGTTGAGGGACGGTGATTGCCGATCACCACTTGGCGCTGATTGACCGCTCTTTGGCATCAACCAGCCGTTCACTGGGACCTGAGGACTGGCTCTTCCTGGCCGACAGTTCCCATTGGCATTCTAAGCCCGAATGGCCGTTGACAATACACAGCTGCCGTTCAGCTCGGAATATTTACTTCGCATCACGAACGGCCGCTTCCATTTTTTTACCCTTGCGGGTGAATGGCCGCTTTCGTTTTTCGTCGATGACGGCTCAGGGTCGTGAGCGGCCGGTCAGCGTTTTCTTCCGAAGCACTGCTCGGCCCGCATGTTTTGTGCGCCGCGCCACACTATTCACAGATCAATCACGAAATCCAGATCGATGATACTTCGCTAACTGGTGACTACTATAGGATGCGAACACCCGGTTATTTTGAAATGCAAGACGTCGGCAACTTTGGTACGCGAAAGTATGGCTGTTTTGAAATGCGGAACAGTGGCAACTTTGATGCGAATACGCAAAAGTCCTGAAATTTTCCACCAGCGTGCTATATTTATACTCAGTTGCAGAAATAGTACCTGTCTGTACGGTCGAGCTGGCGGCCCCTAATCTAGCTTAATCTTCCGTTGTAGCCAACACGAGTCTCTTGTTCCATGAAGTCCTATGGGGATTTTCATCGTACAACAGATTTGTCGCACCTTCGGGTGCAACAAAGGCGCTTGTAATCCTTGGTGATGCCGCTTATGCGTCATCGCCGCAGACAAGCATATTCATCGACAGCACGCTGTCATTTAATCACATCCCAAGAGGAGCAATGGATTGTTCCTTTTTGATCTCGGATGTGGGCCCACCAAATAGGCTTCCACACGGGGAGGCTTCTTTCGCCAGAAGTGGATTGATCGGGCCCAGTCACTTAATCTGTATATAGCTGGCGTCTCGGGCAAAAAGCTCGATGAGTTGTACAGGCTGGCTTGGGTAAAGGGCCTGAAAACGACCTATTACCTTCGCACGATGGGGGCTACTCATGCTGAAAAGGCAACCAGTCAGTCCGGTTCGCTCAATGCAGTGGTGGTCAATGAGTCGGTGGCTCCCAAATTGGTAGTCACAGTCAGCGAAGTCGACACGGAAGAGGTCGGTGCAACATGCTTTCTTCGTCCAGGCGATCAAGGCTTCGAGGAATGTGAAGCTTGCCAGTAGGATTGAAGTATTCAGAAGCAGTTACTGCATCCTTCGTTCATCAATCGTTATATCCAGTAACTTGGATATAAGGGTTTTTTTCTGATGGCAGTGAAGGTATTGACAGAAGGTATTGACAAATCTTTTCTTGCTCGGTATAACGATCGATTATCGAGCTGACGATTTAATCAGCATCATCTTGGCCAGGTTCTCTGGCGTCTGCAGTACCAATTTCTGATTCATTCAATTTCGCAACGGTTCGGCCAGAATTCTGACCAATGTCTTTAAGGGCATTCGTCAGATTTTTTCCGTGCATTATGCGGACAAAAGCAGCTGAGCATTCAGCATATTCTCAACCCAATGGGGGCATCGTCTCCCTTTGGGTAGCCGTGCCGTCCGATTACAGGAGTCATGGCCATGACAACTACTACTGTCAAAGTACTGGATCAGGTATTGCTTGTTCAACTCGAGCCGCATATCTGGAGCGCGCGAAAGAAACTGCAGAATGAAGATTTGACGCGGGTTCAATCGTCTGATCTTCCTCCCAGCGATCTCGCATCGCTAGGATCCAAAAAAATCATCGATACCGAAAAACTGAAGGTGTTCGATCGCCTCAAAAAGCGCGCACATCGCGCCTGCGAAGCCAGCGGTGTCCGCTTTCTCGGGGGCTATGCAATTTCGCTCACGAAAGTCGGCGAAGTGGCGAAGGAGCTCGATAAAATCGAGGCGGAATGGGCCAAAGAGAAGGCAGATTTCCTGGCGAACTACCAGGGATATGTCAACGATTGGCTTGCCGCACATCCGAACTGGGCGCATTGCATAAAGGGGTCGGTAACCACGAAGGGGCGCGTAGAAGAAGCCATTGGATTCACCTGGCAAGCGATTCAGGTCAGGGAACACAAAGGTAAAAACGCCAACGTACTCAATCGGGGGATGGCGCGCCAGGTCAGCGGTTTATCGGAGCAGCTATTCAAGGAAATCGCGGCTTCGGCTGGCGATATGCTTGATAAAACGCTCCTGGGCAAAGATAAAGTCTCGCAGCACTCCCTGCAAAGGGTGCGGCAACTGCGGGACAAGTTACATGATCTTTGCTTCCTAAATCCTGCGGCGAAACCGTTGGTGGATTCGATCGACTACACCCTTTCGCTTCTGCCTACGACCGGATCCATTGAAGGGATCGCTTTTGATGCTCTGTTCCAGTTGGTGAGCCTCATGTCCAACCCGGAACACGCAAGAGAGCATGGACAATTGATCCTTGATGGCATGCCGGTATCGGATGCGGTGAATGCTTACGTGATGAAACACACGAAAGTTTCACGGCAACCGGTATCAATCGTGGTACCGCTACCGAATCCGGTAGCGCCGACGCCGCAGGAGAATTTGTTCAATTCTCCTCTCACCGAATCTCCTGTTGCTGTCCAGGCTCCCGCTCCGGTCACAAAGGTTGAAACGCCAGCGGTCATAGCACCTCCAGTAACACCGGCACAGCCGGTCGCACAAGAGGGCGCTGATCTCTGCTTGTTCTAATCGTTCCCTGCAAAGGGATGGTGCAATCTGACCATCCCTTTCGGGGGATGGTCGTTCTTATTCTGGAAGGAATAACAATGACGAAAACATTGAACGCCGCGTTACCGATCGTTGCCAAGATGCTGTCTGACCGATTGAATGTCGAAGTCAAGATCGGCGGCAAAACCGCCTGTACTGATGGACAGGTCATTATTTTGCCAACACTACCCTTGCAGTCCAAGAAGGCGGAAGTGCTTGCAATAGGGTATCTGGTACACGAAGTTGGTCATGTCCGATTTACGAATTGTGAACGGTACACAGACGACCTTGTCTTGCACGATTTGGTCAACATCTTGGAAGACATCAGGATTGAGGGCTGCATGCGCAGGCAATTTTTAGGGGCCACCAAATCCCTTAAGGAGTTGATGGATGCCCTTCACGAGGATGGAGTTTTTCAGGGACCTCAAGCTGATGCGCAACCAATCGACCTGTTCTTCGGGTACATCTTCTCAAGGCTCAACTGCGACGTTTTGGGGCAAACTGTGCTGGCAACCATCGCGAACGAATTTGAAACAAAACTACGCGATGCGATTCCCGGTAAGACGTTTGCGGCGCTGCAATCCTTAATGTTCGAAGTTACTTCCTGCAAGTCAACAACAGACATTATCGCGCTTGCCAAACACATCCTCGCGTTGCTTAAGGATGACAGTCAGGACCAGCCCAATCCGAAACCTCAATCGCAGCATGAGTCAGCGGCGGGGGAATCGGGTGAGCAAGATGAAAAGTCTGATGAGTCTAGTACCGGCGACGAGAACGATAACTCTAACCAGAACGACGGGGAGGAGAAAAAGTCTTCAAACGGTTCTGGCAATTCACCTGATCAGGAGCAGAGCGATGGCGCCGGCAGTAATGGTTGCCAGAATTCTGCCGACGACAAGGGTGAGTCGGATGTTAAATCTGATCCTGAAGCCGGAGCGCAATCCGATGCAACTGGTGGCGCTCAGTCTCGCAACCCCGGAAGTAACGAGGGGGGCGAATCACCGAATCCGGCGAGTTCGACTTCACATGACGATGGAAGCGGGGAAGCTGAAAAGGAAAACCTGCGATCCATTCTGAACGCATCATCCATTTCGACCAAGACTGATGTCGGTGCGATGGCAGCACAGGCATTGAATGAGGTCGGCACTAGCAATGACGACGGCTCGAATTGCGCCGTTGACATGTCTGAATCGGACGTAGGGGAGGCCGGGTTTCTCGATCCTTCGGAGATGTTACTGGAGACGCGATGCTCGACTAATGCACTTCGATTCCGGATGGAGCATTTGCTGGAGACGATTCGCCGCTGCAGGCGTCAATATGCGGACAGCGGTAGGCGCATCGTTCCAAATCGTATGTGGCAACTCAGGGTCGGCAATACCAAAGTGTTCGAGCGTCAGCATGATGGCATCGAAATTAACACTGCGGTGATGGTCCTGCTGGACCGATCGGGGTCGATGAAGGACCAACTTTCATTGGCCTGCCAGTCAACTCTGTCACTGATGCTCAGCCTTGCGCATGTCGAAGGGCTGAAATCGGCAGCAGCGGCATTCCCGGCGCCAGATAGTGCCAGTTCGGCGTTCAACGAAAGCGGAAAAGGCGTAACTGTCCTAACCGATTTTGACGAACGGGTGAGCGGTACAGCGTCACGTTATGCGTCGCTCGGGGCATATGGAGGCACGCCAATGGCAGAGTCGTTGCTATGGTGTGTCTACAAAATGTTGTCGGAGAAGGTAGACCGGCGAATCCTGTTCGTCGCAACGGACGGCAAACCGAGTAAGCTCGATGCGACTCTCAAAGTGTTGCGAATGGCGGAAGACGCGGGTATTGAAGTGATCGGTCTTGGGATAGGTTTGGACATCTCAACAGTGATCCAGGAATCACGCAAGATAACAACTATCGACGAAATGCCCAAAGCGGTGTTTCAAATGCTCGAGTCGAAGTTGGTGCTTCCTATAGCGGCTTAATTGCCCTACTGCCTGCGTAAGCAGGCGGTATTTTTATAGCCTCATGGCGGAGTCTATAAAAATGCCGACGCAGTAAGTCGAAGCAGATTTTTGTGTCTTCGGGCACAGAACAGCTGGGTATCTAGCATATTCACGCGGTCACCACCGCATTTCAACCCTGACGGGAGCTTTCCCGTTTGGGAAAGGTGTTCTCGTCATTTTCAAGAGGAGGCATCATGTTTGAAAATCGTCACTCTCGTGATTCGACAATGGAAAAGAAAAGCAAGTTAGACAAGTCCGTAACAATCGGCTGAAAAGCCGTAATCCAATAGGAGTAAGTCATGCATTCAACAGTACCGATGAAAGCGCGGGATATAGCGCCCGGTCGTTGGCCGCTAATCCTTGCGGATGTCGGGATAGACCCAGCCTTCCTCGACAAGAAGGAAGGGCCATGTCCGATGTGCGGAGGTTCAACGCGGTTTTTCTTTGACAACAAGGATCAGAAAGGAACTTTTTGTTGCCGCTATTGCGGCGCCGGCGACGGCTTCAAGCTGATGCAATTATTCGGCAATATGGACTTTGCTCAGGCTGCACGCTGGATTGAAGATTGGTACGGTGGTCAATCGGTCGAGGTTAGAACACGCGTTGTGCCACGGCCGGTCGAAAGTGATGGGCTAACGCCAGAAAAAATCATTCTGAATAAAGCCAAACACAAGACCTTATGGGAGGCATCGCATCCGGTGGTCGAAGGTGATCCTGTGTGGAAGTATTTGCACAACCGGATTCCCGGATTCAACCGTGGAATGTTGTCGAACATGATCCGTATCCATCCGAATCTTCCGTATTACCAAACCACGGCTGGCGTGACAAAAAAACTCGGCCACCATCCAGCGATGATCTCGATGATCCTCGCTCCGGATGGTTCTTGTCAGGACATTCATCGGACCTATCTCACAGAGAACGGTGAGAAGGCACCGTACGATGACGTCAAGAAAACCTTGGCCACTATCGGAGTAAAAGGCGGAGCGATTCGGCTTGTTAAACCGATCGGTAATGTGTTGGCAGTTGCGGAAGGGATCGAGACAGCATATGCAGTAATGCTGTTCAAAAACCTCCCTTGCTGGGCAACCGTCAATACCTCAGGAATGAAGAATTTCATCGTTCCTGAAGGGATCAAATACCTCTACATTTTTGCCGACAATGATCTGCCAAACCGTTACGGTGTTCGTGCTGGTTTTGATGCTGCGCAGAAGTTGAAAAAATCGTCAATTGAAAAGGGGATCATCGTGAAGGAACATGCCCCAACCAGGGCTGGTAACGACATGCTTGATTTGCTCGTTGGTTTGAAACGAAATTAATGATTCGAACCGGTTCCGGGTCTTGCGAAAGCGAGATCCGGATTATTTCACCTTTGTTCTAGCAACCACAGTCCCGAGTACGGCACATTCTTTGCGCATGCCGCTTTCAGACGCGGCGCCGTGCGATGGAACGATCGTAAAGATGTCATGCTGTTCAAACCATAACATCGCGGATTCACTATCGATGATTGTCGCTGTCCGCAGTTGGACGATGTCGTCTATAACGACTAGATATGTCGCACGATTAACCAGTTGAGTGGCTGCCACATCATAAATGACCAGCTCTCGATCGTAAGACCCAAAAATATCTCTGCAGTAGGCCCACATGCCTTTCAATGTGCGCTGGCATGGGTCCTCAACAGATACTGGGAGATCAAAATGGGGTTCAGTGCGGTCAATCGGGTGCCAATGCCGAACGATTAATTCGGTTTCACGCTGCTCTCCTATCACTCGATCCATGACATCAGTCAGGCCCAATAGAAAATCGGTTGTCGTGTTGAGCGTTTTAGCGATTTTTGGCAGAAGTAGTGTGGAACCCATCTGTCCATGGAAGAGTTTATAGACATATGCCGGCGTGACTTCCAGCTGTTTCGCCAGAATTTTATTTCGACCGAAATTGGTCTTCGGATAGCCGCGTGCCTCCACCAGCATTTCCAACCGGCGAGAAAATTCTTTCCGGAATTCCTCGATAGCGAGATCAGATTCAACCATTTGATGCTTTCAAAAGATGCAAGGTTTGCTCGTTTTGATTGAGAAAGCGCAATTCTAGCGAGTTTCTTGGCTTGAGCATCGGATATTGCATACATCACCGTGAAGACTAAAAAGTTGCGATTTGACATCGCATTCTAAAAAATCAATTGATACTTTTAATAGGGGCAAGCATAATAATTCCTACGAGGAACATATTACAATAGCGCACTTATTAGATAAACAATCAGGAATTCAAATGGCAATTTTAAATGTGGTCAATGAGGCAACGCCTCCAGTTAATTTGCAAGAGATCACCAACGAAAACCGTGCGGGGTTAATCAAACGCTGGAACGCAGCCCAGAAATCCATTGAAGATGCAATGCACCGTTATGAAATGGCGCGATCAACGGCTGAAAGGTTGGCAAAAATGCCATTCGAAAACGTGGAAATTTTAGCTGGGATGGGGTTCTCCTTGTTCCAACTGAACTGCGACGATCGCTTATTGGACCTGGCGATGCGCGCCGATTCTTCCCAGGAACTTGCCAGGATGAGTGTGCTCCGTGTTAACTAAGGCCGGAAGCGAGATTGGCGTCCCAAAACGCAAACTTTCCAAAAATACACTGGCGACGACTGAAGGCGTCAACCTCATCTACCAGTTGTGCGAAGTTAAGGCTAGGGCGAAGACTATCGCATACTTGATGCGCTCAACCGATTCGAGCTTCACTCCTGCCGACATCGGGCGTATCTATAAGGACATTCACGGCGAATCTCCAAGCAAAGGCATGATGCCGGTCTCTCCAGAACGCGCAATCGGTTCGTCAGAAAAACGATTTCATGCCAGCTACTACGGCAAAAAGTATAAACGTCTCTCCGAGCTGGGTCTGATCGGTGCAAGACTCCATCTCGCCACTTACCAACACTACTTGCTCGACTTTGAATGTACGGTCGATGATGCTCTACTGTCGTTTGACCTCGGATTCAAAATTATTCAGTCGATCCAGATTGGTGAATTAGTCTATGCCACATGCAGAGACTGTCGAAGTCATTTCCTGAATGTCATGGGCAGCCCTCTGTCCAATCACGCGTGCCCGCTATGTGCGATATTTAAGAAACGTCAACGCAAAGTTGAAAAGGAAGTGGCGGAGTCCGATTCGGCGCTGAAAAAATTCAAATAGCACCAACGCGAAAAGTCCTATCCGAATTGTATCAATATATGCCGCTTTTCCATGCCACTTGTGACTGACAAGAATGGGAAACTAGCAGCATGTTTAATTGGCTGCGAAAAAAATCTCCCCCCGACTTGAGCTCAAAGGCGCATGGACCTCTACCCGCGGTTCCTCCTAAGCCACATCCGGTCGCGCCATCTATCCCGGTTTACCCGCCTGTCGACGTCGGCATAGCTGTAACCGACGCAGATCAAATCCTCGCGTCACAACAGGCCATGATGGACCGGCTTCGAATCCTTGCGGGCGGCACTGTAGAGCACTACCAGCGCTATTACGAGGTAATTGTCAAAAATCTAGCCACCTATATTCAGCTATTGCCGGCTTCGCAGACTGAAACTCATCAAGGCGCCGGTGGCTTGTTTCGGTTGTGTCTGGAAGTCGGATTTTTCTCCCTGCAGTCGGCAGAACGTGTCGTCTTCGCCGGTCAAGTTCAAGTGGAGCTGCGGCGAGAACTGGAACCAAGATGGCGATATGCCACCTTTCTGGCCGCTCTGTGTAGCGAACTTTATCGCCCTTTGTCAGACATGGTGGTTACCAGCCAGGAAGGAAAGGCTTGGCCAAAATACCTGAAGTCGCTGACTGATTGGACATCGGAAACTGGCATCGATCGGTACTTTGTCCAATGGCATAAGGCCAGGCAATTGCACACGATGGTGTCGGGCCGCGCTGACGTAGCGGTCATAATGCGGGCTATTCTGCCGGATTATGCCCTGCAGTACCTGGAAGACGCTTCCGCGGAAATTGTTCCTGTTGTGTTCGCCGTCGCCAGTGGATCTTCTCACCCCGCAGATAATTCTGTGGCACGCATCGTGTATGAGACGCGGGATAAAATCTCAAAGCGCGATGCAGCTGTTCGCAAGGAAAACTACGGCAAACTGACCGTTGGCAATCATCTTGAGCCATATCTCCTTGATGCGATGCGCCAGCTCTACCGCACCGGCTTCTGGAAAATTAATGAGACAAAGTCTCGCCTCTGGTACTCGCCAGAAGGATTGTTCCTTATCTGGAAAAGCGCGGCCAAGGAAATTCAGAAAATCGCAGGCGAGGCAGGTATCTCTGGCGTGCCACAGGATATCGCGACTCTTGCTGAGATTCTGTGCGATGGCAAGATCGCTGAAAGGAATGGCCTATCGAGCTACTGGATGATTACCCCCCCAGAATCTAAAGACGAATGGCAGGCGCTGAAAATAGCCAATCCTCTGGTTCTGATCGAGGATGAGACCCTCCAACCGGTTCATGTGGCGATCAGGCGCGAAGGTGTTGAGACGTTAGCAAAAGTTGGCAAGGAGGCGGTACCCAAAGAAACGCCGATCAAGGCCAACAAACCTAAGGCGAAATCCTCATCCGACGATGCGGACCCAGATTCCGACAGACCACGATCAGCAGATGTGATCGATCGTAATACCGATCTCTCTTCCCTGTCAGATCATGATGGTGAACAAGATCTCGATACAATTCAGAGAACAGGGAAGCGTGAAGTCGTGCCCGACCTAGACTCCGCAAAGCCTTCGAAGCAGGCGAAACAAATGCCGATCGCCAAGGCGGCGAAAAAAATTGAAGAGATTGATCCGGATGCTGAAATCCGGCCGGCTCTTGTTCAATCGAGCTACAGCGGAAACGTTGCAGAAGCCGCCCGTCCCATGCTCAAACCAGACGTCATGGAAGTGATTGGCAAGATGATCGACGATTACCGTAAGGGCAGGCATAAACAATCGATTCTGGATGTTCCGCAGGGCATCGCATTCGAAAATCAGCAAGTACTACGTTATGGTCTGCCACAAGAGCGGATAGTCGGTTTGCTTCACGCAAACGACTGGCTTGAGACTCCCGCGGCCAATCCTAATGCAAAGAACATCAAAGTTCAGACTGAAGGGAAAACGATTACTTGCATCGTAATCAAGCATAAAGCAGCTCAATTCCTCGGGTTTCATCAGGACGACGAATGCTAATCTCATACAAAAACTTGATGCGTCCCGCCTATGAAGGGTATGCAGCCTTGGCATGGGGAACTTCGACATTTGTGATGGCCGGGATTGGTC
The DNA here is from genome assembly GCF_042646465.1 of Pseudundibacterium arcticum. Classification (NCBI taxonomy): domain Bacteria; kingdom Pseudomonadati; phylum Pseudomonadota; class Betaproteobacteria; order Burkholderiales; family Oxalobacteraceae; genus Pseudundibacterium; species Pseudundibacterium arcticum. Next base: position 51,309 of record NZ_JBHRTP010000071.1, on the reverse strand, counting down.
TATTCTCCGCTGTACCTTCTAATGCATTCGTCACCATGGCTGGAATGTCTCTCGCAATGACGGGCTATAGAGGTTGGCAGACAAAAAAGCTGTGGGAATACAAGATCAGTCTCTCAGGTAAAAGCTTTTCTTACCTTGACGGCAGGGAAGTAGTTGCTTTTTCCAAGGCTAATCCGAAGCACATGTGGTTAGGGTACGGATTTGAATGGCAACCTTCCCATACTCAACTGGCCTACGACACTCTTAAGCGTGACGTTCACGAGATCTACCCCCCTGAAATGTACCTAAAGCTGGCTGGGATCAAGCACGACCCGAGAGATCAGAAAGGACTAGCGTGGATACACGGTCTGGAACCAAAGGAGCAGATTCTAAAAACACCATGGGTTTCGAACGAGGGACACACGGCTTTGTTCGGTACGACCGGATCGGGGAAAACCCGTATGTACGAAGTGATGCTGTTGCAGATGGCCACACGCGGCGATGCCATTTTCGTATTCGATCCCAAGGGCGACCAGGAACTTGAGCAGCTTTGCAGGGATGTAGCTGCCTTTACCGGAAATCCTCAACTATTCATCAAATTCCATCCAGCGTTTCCGATGCAGTCAGTACGGTTGGATCCGATGAAGAATTTCAATCGGGGGACCGAGACCGCGAGTCGAATCTCATCATTAACCTCGTCCGAATCTGGTAAGGACACATTCGCCGCGGTCACTTGGGATGCGATCAACTCTATAGGAGCGGCAGAGCGGTATCTGGGATTTCGCCCGCAGCTGTCCAGCGCTCTCAAACGGTTATCGAGCGGTACGGAGCGGTTGCTTGAGGATGTGCTCCGTAAATACATGAACGAGTACGAACCAGGTTGGCAATCTATGGTCGGTGAGCTGGTAAAGAAGGCCGCGATGGGAAAAATCAAGACCAACATGCAGACCGCATCGTCGGAGCTCATCGCAGCGGCAACATACTACAAGCTTGAGGTTCAGGGGTTGAAGAAAAATCGGGATGCCGACATTGTTGACAACCTGCTCCGTATCGCAGAGTACCCTCGTGACTGGCATTCGAAAATGGTTGCAACGGTTATTCCGCTACTGACGATGCTCAATTCGGAAGAGTTGGGAAAAATGCTGTCCCCTGACTACGACGATATGGACGACGAGCGTCCAATATTCGACACGCAAAAAATTATTGAGGGTCGCTACATCTGCTACATCGGCCTTGATTCCCTGTCGGACGTCGAGGTTGGTTCGGCAATTGCATCTATCTTGTTGTCGGATCTCGCGTCCGTTGCCGGGGCCTTGTACAACTATGGCGATAAGGATCAGAGAATCAAGGTTCAACTGGTAATTGACGAAGCTGCAGAAGTGGTGAATGCGCCTCTCATTCAACTATTGAATAAAGGTAGAGGCGCTGGTTTTAGCGTGACGATGGCTGCACAGAACTACGCTGACTATGTTAACCGAATGGGCACGGAGCCAAAAGCAAGGATGTTGCTTGGGAACTGCAACAACTTGATTGCCCTAAGGGTAATCGATGGACAAACGCAAGATTTCATAGTTGAAAAAATAGGTGAGACCTTTTACAAACAGGCGTCTCGGAGTCATGGATCAGGAAATAAAACCGAGGATCACGGACTGGAATTCTCGGGCAATATCAGCGAAAGCATTTCAGAGCAACGAGTCGAGAAATTCCCGAAGGATTTGCTCGGCAAATTGCCTGACCTTCAATACATTGCGCTGCTGGCCGGTGGCAAGTTAATGAAGGGAAGAATTCCGAAAGTCACAATGACAAGTCACTAGAGAACATGGAAAAAGTCACAGACATCAAACAGTACGCAATCGATAAAGCGAAAGCAGGTTACTCAATGGTTGGTCAGGAATGTGTAAGGGTAGCTGAACTTGATCGTCATGGAGACCAAGCGCTTAAGGCGATATTAAAAGCGATCAATCTCAATGAAGAGCGGAGAATCGTATTTCATGCGTGGCCAAACCTGCAGGTTGCTTGCGTAAAGTATTGCGAACTGGTCTCCAGAAAATACCCTGGGGTGAGAGGACCATTGGCAGATGAAACGATCGAAAAGGCATTCGCTGCCTTCGATCTTTCGACAAGATGCCGTGAGCCGGAAATTTACAGCATGGTTCGATTCTTGAACGTGCTAGCGGATTCGTCCTCAGCTATTCAAATGATCAATGTATATGTGCTCGATCGTAGGGGCGCTGCAATTCCATGGCCATATTTTACTCAGCCAATCTCCGCCTGGGCGAGAAAGTTGGATGTGGAAGAAGTGTGTTTCAGTCCGGCGCCGATTCCTTCGGGTGATGAGATCAGCGGCGGGAGGGATTTTTTGTGCGCCCACGTGATGACGATCAATGATATTGGCAAGATGAAAGCCATCAGTAGCATGTTGCAGCCTTTGTGGGTGAAAGCGGTATGAGGGGGACGACGCACCTGATTTTCTGGGTGGCTATGTGGGGCATCCTCCTGCTGGCCTCTCCGTTCATCTTGTCTCGTGAGGGACAGGTTCTACGAATCAAGAATGAATTAGCTGCTGTTAGCACTGCTTTCGGACAAGAAAAAGCTGACGAGATCTCTCATTCAGCCGGACTGGCGTATAAATCTCTGTTCATTGATACCGGCTATCTGTCCGAAAAAAGCAAGTTTTACTCCCGTCCAATGACGCCTGCCGAGAGTAAATTGGACGGTGTGATGGCTCGCCCAACGACCGCATTTTCGAACGCGACAAACGGCTATCTAACTGCGCTGAGCGTGAATGTGTACGGGTTATTGCTCCGATGGGGAATAATCACACATTGGATGTTGTTCATCCTTCCCTTTGTGGTTGCCGCCTTCCTGGACGGATTTGTTACTCGCAAAGTAAAATTTGCTGAATTCGGATTCATCAGTCCGATGGCCTACTCGTTATCGATGCACTTCATCGTGTTTTTGTTGTTCTTCCCTCTTTTGTACCTTGTTGTTCCATTGCCAGTAACTCCGTACTTCATGCCGGGATGGGCAATCTGTCTCGGGTTCCCCCTCATATTCATGATCTCGAACACTCAACGCCTGTTCAACGGCTAAAGAGCGTCAGAATTAGTGCCGATTCGGTGGTTTATTACGACCTGTTTGCAGGTTGAAACGGCTTATCGTTTCAACCATGCAAAACAACCAAAATAGTGCCGCACTTGAGATGGTCCTGAATTCTCTCGGAGTTCTCCGCGAGCATTTCCAGGATTCGAATGTGCAGGAAATTATGATCAATGGCGCCGACGATGTATTTATCGAGCGATTCGGCGCAATAAACAAAATCGATATCAAGCTGTCGGAGGCGCAGATTCGTGCGGCGATAACAGTCTTGGCCAGTCGCGCCGGAAAGGAAATTGGACCCAAGTCCAAGGATTGCATACTGAACGAGCGCTGGAATGGGGTGCGTGTGTGTGCGGTGCTTCCGCCTGCGTCCCCAAATGGGCCTGTCATGTCGATCCGTAAGCACAGCTCGGTGACCTTTACGCTCGATGACTATGTGACCAACGAAGTTATCGAGCCGGCGACGAGAGACATTCTGAAAGGCGCCATTCAGGACAAAAAGAACATCCTGGTAGTCGGCGGAACTAGCTCCGGGAAAACCACATTTCTGAAAGCGCTGATTCAAGAGATCGATCCCTCAGAACGTGTCATCACGATTGAAGATCTCCCTGAACTCGACATCAAATTGCCCAACCGAATTGCGTTCGAAACGCGCGAGGACCAGGGCGTTACCTTCACTGTTCTAGTGAAAACATCGCTACGTATGCGGCCAGACCGAATCATCTTGGGCGAGGTTCGTGACGGTGCGGCGCTTGATTTGCTCAATGCCGCAAATACCGGCCATGAAGGGTGCATCGCAACACTGCATGCCAATAGCTCTTTGGAAGGACTGACCCGCTTCGAAGATTTGATCATGCAAGCCGGCTCGAGCATTCCGCTGCAATCGATGCGGCAACGGATATCGACAACTTTCCACTATGTGATTTTTATGGCGCGAAAGAACGGCAAGCGACGGTTGCTAGAGATCCTGAAATTGGATGGGTTCGACACAACGCGTCAGGAATATTTTTTTACCCACGTCTATAAGGAATAAACACCGTGATATTTCTAAACCTCTTTAAATCTAGCGTCCTCCGCGCAGTGAAACCCCGTTTTATGCGGCTCAATCTGATGGGGCTGGCAATCGCCACGGCCGCTACTCAGGCCCACGCGGATGGATTCAGGCTGCCTATGGCGGACACCTTTTGCTCCATCGCGTCTGCAGTGCAGTCCCAGTGGGGCCCTGGGATCATTCTGATCTGTATCGTCGTGGAGGGCGTTCTGTTTCTGGTCGTAAAGAAAGGGATCCTCCAGCAACTTATGGTGGTGATCATAGCAGCAACACTTATCTTGAGCGCCGGCTCGGTCCTGCATCTGATCGGCGGCAATCAAGCTTCTTGCTCTGCTGTTTCTTGACTCTAGGCGGGTGAGAGATGGAATATCAGCCGCGGTACAACGTCATACATCAGTCCTTGCTTCAGGTAAAAATGATTGCTGGGGTAGATGTTCGGTTCGTCGTACCCCTTTGGGCAATCGTTCTGGCCTTTGTTTTCTCGTTCCATTATTTCTTTGTGTTGCCGGTTGGGGTCGTTGCCCACTTGTTCTTGGCATGGCTGTTTAAATCCGACCCCAACATCGTCGACGTGTATCTCGAATACACCCGCCAAGCCGATGTGTATGACCCATGGCCACATATTGACTCACCGACGAAACGACCCGAAGGATTTGGAAGGGACCTTCTGTGCTGAACTTACGTGATCTTATTGCCGATTATCACCAGACAACATCGTCTTTCTCGGAGATCGTACCTTGGATGAGCATGATCGAGTCGGATATGGTGCTCAATATCGACGGATCACTTGTAGCCTTTTTTTCATTTGATGGAGTCGACGCTGAAGGGCTTACCGTTGTCGAAGCGGACCGATATGCAAATTTGCTTGAACACGGCCTGAAGGTATGTGATGAGCACATGACGATGTGGGCCACGGTAGATCGGCGCCGAATTTACGACTATCCAGAGGCACACTTTGGGACTGAAATCGGCTCGGCAATCAACAATGTATGGAAGGAGCAATTTACTGGCGGTGCTCAGTTCGCAAATCATCACTTCATGGCGTTCATGTACTCGGCAGGCAAGGGTGCTGGCGGATTCTTTGAGTCGATTTCTTCTCACATGCAGGTCAAACAGGAGGGGATTGGGTCTGCGATCGTCAGTACGCTAAAGTCCTTTTTTTCGAAAACGGTGGCTGTTCAAAATCAATTTGAACAGATGGCCGCGATGAAGGCCGCATTTTACGCAAAGCTAAATGAATTTGAGGAAACTGTCACCGACCTTGGATTCAAGCGTTTGCAGAATGAAGAACTGTTGACGTATTTGCATACCCGATGCAGCCCTGCAACAGCTGGTCAGCCAATCAAGATGCCCGTGGTTCCGACCTATTTGAATACCTGGCTTCCGGACAATACACTGTCAAGAAAGCACAAGCATCTAGTATTCAGCGACTCTGAAGATTGCTGTGTGGGAGCCTTTACAGTAAAAGCCTGGCCCAATGGTGCTAGTCCGGGGATCATTGATGCATTGTTGTCCGTTCCATGCGAAGTCACCATTTCGCAGATCTTTCGCTTTTCGGATCAGGCTAAAGCTAAAAGTTTTATTGAACAGACCGAAGAGCATCATCGTTCCTCGACAAAAGGCTTGATGGCGATGGCCGTCGAAGCCTGGACAAAGGAACCCACAGACCAAGTAGACACTGGAAAGCTGCTGCTTGCGCAAGATGCGCAGCACGCGATGCAGGAACTGACTGCGTTTAACCGTTTGTACGGTTATTTCAACATGACGGTGCTTGGATATGGGACGACCCCAACACAGCTTGAGGAGAACCTAAAGCTGATCGCAACCGGCCTACGGCGCCGGGGATTTGTGCTACTTCGCGAAAGTTTGCATCTGCGGTCGGTGTTTTCAGCGACGATGCCGGGACAGGCCAATACCCTGTTCCGGTGGGCATTTATGAATATTGCCAATGTCACCGACATGGCGATGATTCGCACCTTATCAGTCGGCGACAAGGTGAATCGGCATTTGACCGAGCAGACAGGCCGGCAGCAGGGCGCATTAACGGTTCTGCCAACCGAATATTCGACGCCATATTATTTCAGCTTTCATGAAACTGATCTGGCGCATACCCTGGTCGTAGGTCCTGCCGGCTCCGGGAAGACCTCGATTGTCAATTTTCTTATTTCCCAATTCGAAAAGCATAGTCCCTGTAATCGAATCATTTTCGACAAAGACTATTCGTGCTGGATTTCTACCCTCCTGCAGGACGGAAGCCACATTGACATGGACTTGCGGTCCGGTGCCAATGTAAAGCTAAATCCCTTTTCCCTCTTGAAGGACGAAGCCAACATAATCTGGTTGG
>NZ_JBHRTP010000071.1:0-44796 GCF_042646465.1 Pseudundibacterium arcticum | reverse complement strand
ACAGGCTGAGGATGACGAGGTTTTGTTAACAGCCATGACACAACTCAGGGAGCAACCAGCCGAAAACTGGAACCTGTCAAATTACACATACAACATTGCAAATAACGAGCTCAAGCGACAGTTCCAGACGTGGACTGGGTCAGGTCTTTACGCAAAATATTTCGATAATTACGAAGATGAATTTAACTTGAATCCATTCGTAAGTATTGAAATGGGCGGTCTGATGGATACAGACGTTGCCGCCCCGTTTATGGAATATGCGTTCTTCCGAGTAAATCAGATGCTGGATGGCCGGCCGACACTGATTTATATTGAAGAATGTTGGTTTATGTTGGCCAATGCGACCTTTGCTGCCCGCATTAATGACTGGCTCAAGACGCTTCGGAAAAAAAATGCTTTTGTGATCATGGCGACACAATCACTGCAAGAAATCGCAACAAGCGACATCTTTGCAACCATCATCGACAACATGCAGAACCGGATTTATTTGGCGAACCCAAATGCGTTCGCGCACCGGGAATTGTATGAGACTAAATTTCAATTAAACGGCGCCCAGATCGATCGCATTGCAACCGCCATTCCGAAACAACAGTATTACATCGTTACTCCCAAACTCTCGAGAATGGTTAATGCTAAATTTCCAAAGGAAATTATGGCCTGCACTGCTGCTGATGAGCGGTCAAAGTCAATTTTTAGGAAGCACTATAAAAACGGGAATGGCTCAAATAATTGGAAATTTGACTATGTGGCGGAGCGGGTCAGCTGATTTTTTTGGAAAATCGATTTAATAGTCGCCTTTCACTTCGGAGAGAAAAATGGAAAAAGTAGTTGTAACACTGAAACGGGTCGCGATCGCGACGATGATCATGTCCGTCTTGGTTACGGATTCAGCCTTCGGCATGGCGAGCGGTAGTGTGGTTTTCGATCCTGCGAATTTTTCAAAAAATCTTGTAACGGCTATGGAGGCCTTAAAGGCAACCTATGACCGTGCGATGCAACTGAAAACTCAATACGAACAGTACCGGACGCAGTTAGCGCAATTGAAGGGACTTTCGGAGGGCGACCTGTCGTCTATGCGGTTGCGTAATCAAGATGAACTCAGCAATATCAACGGATTTATACAATCTGTAAACCGGACCTATGGCGACGTAGGACAAAGCCGCAATTTATTGCAAAAGCGATTCGATGATCAAAGCGCAGCGCAAATGTCATGGAAAGACTATACCGAGAGCGAAAACGCAAGTATCAAGCGCGGAGTTGAATCGGCAAAGAGCCGGGCCGCTATCGATCGTCAGTCTCTGGAAAAGGTCAATACAGATTATGACCAGGTCAGGGAATGGCAAGGGAAGATCGGTAACACGGCGGGCATGCATGAGGCGATGCAGCTGATGAACGCCCAAATGAATAAAGTCATCACGCAAAATGGCGAAGTCATCAAAACCATGGCGCTGAATAGCATGCAGAAAAATAACGAAGATGTCGACTCTTTGAGCAACCGGCAAAACGAAGCCCGCATGATTAAGAAGCGCCGTGAAGAGGAAGCCAAACGAGTACATGACGCCAACAACCGCTCCCGTAGCGAGCTGGAATCCTGGTCTAAAAAATAAATGTGCGTTGCGCACGGAAGCTGAAGCCTGTGCATCACGAAAGAAGATAATGAGCAACCCGAGCGGCGATTTAAATGGGATTAATCTCGTTCTGGATACCTTCCGGGACGTAGTGGTCAATCTTGGTCAGCACAATCCGCTGAACGAATACGGGATTACCCTGTTGTTTTCGATCATTGGTATGTTGCTTGTTTTCCAATCGCTCCGCACTTTGTTGGAGGGTGGGAGTAGCAGACAATTGATCGCTCAGTTTCTGTATCTCGTCATGCTCGGTTCTTTTGCTTCACTGATGATTACGGATGACTTCCAACTGAAGCAGAAGTTAATCGATTCGGCCGATATGATCGCGGACAAAGTGTCGCCCACAGGGGCGGGATCTAGTGGCTTTGATGCGGCGAGCTCCGCATTAAACGTCATGTTCAATGCGGCCTTTACGGTTTTTGATTCTGAAGCTCCAACTGCTAATTTTGGTCAAGACTTGCCGGCCGGCGACAAGGGGGCAGATCCAGCTTCAAATACTTCCAACGGAGGAAGTGTTTGGGGGGCCTTGACGAACATAGGTGCGTATTTGGGAACAGGGTTGCAAATTGCACTTATGACCCTTTTACTTAAATTTTTTGCGATGGCGATAATGATCCTGGGTGGATTAATTGCCATGGCTCAATTTATCGTCAGCCAAATACTTGTTCATATTGCGATCATTCTGGCACCAATCTTCATTCCATTCCTGGTTTGGGAGCAAGCTTCATTCCTCTTCGACGGTTGGTTAAAGTTTTTCATCAAGGCGGTGTTTCACAAGGTTGTTGGTTTAGTTATGGTGGGCCTGCTGAATTCGACGGTTGCTGTGGCACTCGGTAAAATTTCCGCGATGAAGATTGACGGTTTTGCTGAAGGTCAGGCATTGCGGTTGTCCGCTTTGATCGGAATTATGGCTATTGCGGCCATATTTGCGTACCTGATGTGGCAAATAGGGTCGATTGCAGATGGTTTGTTGAGCGGCGCAACCAGGGCGGGTTATCGATTTACCGGTGTTCCAAAAGTGCCTTCCATGCCTAAACCCGATTCGAAGCCGAGTGGGGGTGGTTTGCCGGATGGCGGCGGATCCGGAGCACCTGCAGGAGGAGGGGGCGCGGGTGGCGGAAATCTCACGCCCTCAAAAACCTCTGGCGCTGGTTCGGGAGCTGGTGGCGCTCAGAATTTACCCGGCACTTCGTCTTCATTCAAAGCATAGGGGATGACGATCTATGGACATAATCAAGAATAGGCTGGCAGCGAGCCTTCTCGAATCATTTGGGCCGGCCAAAGAGGAAGTCTTGGTATATCTCACCAGGCTTAACGAGATTCGGGAATTATCGGAAAATTCTAAAGAAGCACTTCAAGAATTCGAAAAAAATTACCGTGCATCAAGTTTCAGGGTCGATTGTTATTGCGTATTAGGCAACATTGTTAATGCGCGTCCGTATCTCTCTGTTGCTGGAGCCTTCGCTAGTCTGTACGTCGGATCGATGTTGTTCATGTGGTTATTAAGGAAAATTCACATCCTTGGAGCTTGATTTATAGAAATTTCATGTACCGTATAGCTAAAGCAACATATACGGGCTAACACATGAACGAGCTAACCAAACAACGAGCCGGGGACTCCAGCAAAACCACATCTTTGCTGCTTTATGGGTATGAAGCCTTTTATCTCTTCGTAACCGTAGTCCTGAATTATGGGATGTGGCGACAATCCCAAGATCATTTCGTGTGGCAGAGTGTTGCAACTGCACTTTCGATCATCCATATTTGTTACCTATTTCAGGCACTTCACGTATTCAGGCGCGTTGATTTGTTCATCGCAATTGGCTTTCTTCTAGCTCAATTGATGGTGATCTGGAAATTTGCCCAGTTGGGATCAGGTTGGATTCTTGTCCTCATTCTCGGCCAAGGATTGCGTATGGCTTGGAGTGCAGCTGCTGATCGTGCGACCAATTCCCAACAGACTGCTCACCCAGGCTCTCCCTCCACGTCAGTGACAGCGCAGATGCAGGCGGCGAGTATGGCGCCCGCAAATCCGACCGCGGCGCATGACACCCATCGATTTCCAGCGCAATGGCCTAAGCGGGTACTCGATGACATCCATGGCATGGAGGAAGTAAAGCAACGCTTAAAAAGGGCCGCGACTGAAATCGTTGCTCCGAGCACTGACCCATCGCGACATCCAAATGGTCGGAACGGAATTCTACTGTTCGGCGACCCGGGAAATGGCAAGACCGCTCTGGTAGATGCATTGGCAGGGGAAATGGGTCTGAAATATATCACCGTGACGTACGGGGACGTGGCGAGTAAGTGGATCAATGAAACGACCGAGCACGTCATGATCTCGTTCCGTGAGGCAGTTGCACAGGCACCATGCCTTCTGTTCTTTGATGAGATTGATAGTCTGATCCCATCAAGAACCTCGCCGGCCGGTGGCGGCTTCGATGAAACCTCCAAGACGACCAACAGTATCCTGACTGAGATAGTCAATATCCGTAACAAAGGTGTGATCGTCGTTGGTGCGACCAACTTCCTGGACAAACTTGACAAAGCTGCCATTCGAGAGGGACGTTTCGATTACAAGATCGAGGTGCCTACTCCGGACATTCATGCGAGACTCGGCATCTTGCTCGAATCGTTGATGCATAACCTGCCCCATGTTCCCTATGATCCGGATTCAGTTCATACCGTAGCCCTCCGTTGGGATGGTTATTCCGTTAAACGAATCCAGGCGGTCGGGGAGGAGCTGGCTGAGATGGATCGAGAAAGGCCAATTATCAAGGTCGAGGGCGAGCAGCTTCTCGCGGCATTACGTCGCGTGCAAGGTCGGAAGGGAAAAATACCGGCCGATACCAAAGATATCGCAGACTTGATACTTCCGACAAAGCTACGCCAAAAGCTGACGTCGATCAGCGTTCGCATGAAAGAGTTTGAACGGGTGGAACGACTCGGCGGGACCGTTCCTGCGGGTTTATTGTTTTCTGGAGAGCCAGGAACTGGCAAGACGGAAACGGCCCGCTCTTTGGCTAAAGCCTCGGGCTGGGCGTTTCTGTTCACTTCGGGTAATGACCTGATCAACAACCCCGCAGAAATCGATCGCATTCTCGCGGAAGCAAAGGATATCAGGCCGTGCATTGTTTTCATTGATGAGGCTGACGATATCCTTGCAAACAGAAAGATGTCGCATGTCACCTCTGTAACCAATAAATTGCTGGCCGCGATGGATGGCGCCTCCGGGAAAACAAAGGACATCGTGTATGTAGCTGCGACCAATCACCCTGATCAAATTGATCCAGCCGCTTTGCGCGGAGGGCGATTCACCGAGAAGCTGTATTTCCCTCTTCCAGACAGGGCAGGGATCGAGCAATTTGTCGAACGCTGGATGAGTCAATCCCCCGCCAGTTTCGCAATGGATCTTTCTGCGGCTAGCATAGCTGTGGCAATTGGCGTGGACACCTCAATTGCAGATGCGTCAGCGATTTTGCAGGAAGCTGTAAACCAGATGATCGGTCGCTCCAATGACACTCAGGGCACGCCCGTCGAGATGATGGATGTCTTAGAAGCGAAGAACGTTGTTCTAGGATAGGTTTGCCCCCCGGCCGGTGCAGCGACTCCTGCACCGGCACCAACACAGACTCCGTGTCCCGCCGACACGACGCAATATCTCCCCCTTTACCCTTATCAATAATTGCCTTGTTTTCGGCGGTTTATCGCGCCGATATTCATGCAATTCAATGATGAAATGATGACTCATTAGCATGGAGAGTACATCTTGGGTATCTTCGGGTCCAATCAGTCAAAGAAAGATTCATTTGCGGCCATTTCCGACATGGGAAACGCGCCGCTTACGGCATTCGCCAAAGCTGAAATTCGGTTCCATGAGATCTATGGATCGTCCAAGGTAGAAGCTTCTCGTTGGTTTGTGTTCGCCGTTGGGTCATTGGTCGTCATATTTATGATGGCCGTGGCCTTTTACCATTTTTTACCACTCAAAACTGCTGTTCCATACATGGTCACCCTGAATCGGGAGACTGGGGCTGTCGCTCAAACTGTCGAGGCTTCGAAATTTCAGCCAGATGAAAGCGTAAAGAGCTACTTTTTATCCAAGTGGATCGAAAAAATGCGAACGATCGATCCATATCAGACCCAAAAAAATATAAAAGAAGCGTACGCGCTTACCCGTGACAAAGCGGTTCAAGAGTTCACGGAGTATCTAAACGAAGAAAAGCCTATTGAGCGCCTGGTCAAAGACAGCACCCTGACACGGACCGTCAAATTCATTTCTATCAATCCCGGTGTTGAGCAAAATATTGCGTTCATTCGCGTCGCAGAAGAGGAGCGAACTGGGGCTAATAAGGTAACTACCAATCGCTACATGTTCACCATTCATTACGCCATGACGCCTCCAAAGGACGGAGAAGAGCTTCGAAAAAATCCGATCGGTATTTATGTAACGCACTTCGTCAAATCCGAAGAAATTGGAAACTAGGGCTCCTGATTTATGAAACTCATTCGCAATCTGATCGTTGCTTGCCTGTTCTTGGCGCACTCATGGGCCGCGGCAGAAATTTCAGCGACTGCGTTACCTGGCGACACTCGTCTTGTTGTGTTCACTTATGACCAGCACAACAGCTATCAGATTCTCTCGCGTCCCAAGTCGGTTACCGATATCCAGTTCAATGCAGAGGAAAAGGTCCGTGCAATCGCATTGGGTGACACGATTCAATGGGAAGTAGCTAAAACGGCTGATGGACAACATATCTTCGTCAAGCCGAAATTTGAAAACGTTCACACCTCAGCCACGGTCATTACCGACAAGCGTACATATCAGCTGCTGCTAACGTCGAATTCTACCGAAGGGAAGTGGTATCAGCGCGTCACATGGGACTATCCAGAGCTGATTCTTCTCAACGAAATAAAACAAGCTGATGTGGAAGAAAAATCGGTAGCAGAAGATAAACGGTTGACGTCGCAGGTGGTGGCGCCCGGTGTATCTCTTGAATCGGTGAACTTTAGCTACCAGATCGACGGTGATGCGCCGTTCAAACCAGCTGGCGTAATGGACGATGGAAAATTCACATACATCCGCATGCCTCAACAGCTACAGGAGCTGCCAGCACTCTTCTTGCTTACTCCGGATAACGATGCCGAGTTAATAAACTATGTAGTCCATGGTGAGTATTTGGTAGTGCAGCGCCTGATCGATCGAGTTTTGCTCAAAATCGGAAAGCAGGAAGTGCGAATCACAAATTCCAAGACGACTCGTTCTGGGTTGATGGGCCTGTTCAGAAACTAACCGTACCTACTCATGTCATCGTCAAACCAAGATTCGCTGTTGTCAGCGAACATTGATAAAAGGGGCTTTTCCGTACCGAAGAATCTGATCTGGATCGTCGGCGGGATTGTTATCGCGAGTGTCGTTATTGTCATGTTCGTGCAAATCTCGATGGCTGGTAATCAGGCACCGAAGCAACAACAATTAAAGTCGCAAGCAGATACCGCGACCGTCCCATCTGTTGAAACCATTGAACGGATCGCAGGCGAGCAAACTGACGCCGGCAAACGACAAAACGCTGAGGAAGCGAAGCGGCTTCAAGAAGTAGAGCGCGCTAAATTGCAGGCGGAGAACGACAAAGGCAAAAATTCTCCTCTCCCAGGAGGCGGTGGCGGGGAGTCGTTTCCCGCGGTCGACAAGTCTGGAAATATTGCGCTGCCTGTTCCATTAGGGACTCCCCAGCAGTCGGGAAGTGATCCACGTATCGAAGCTGCAGCACGGGAGAATTTAATACGTGCGGCTCCAATAATGGCCATCAATGATTCGTCCGACACTCTTCAAAATCTTAATGGGGGCAACTCTAAGATTTCTGGGATGGCAAAGATTTCCGATCTGCAGACAGAACAGGCAGAAGGGCGTGCACAGGCACAGGAGAAGATCAACAGTTTGCTTGGCATGGGGGCCGGTAGTCCGGGACAAACCACGGCCAGCAAGGGGAAATTGGAAAACGACTGGCTTAAGGAAAACGCGACCATGGCGGAGAGTCACGAGCCTTCTCGCGGATATGCGCCAACCTCGCGCTTCGTCCTGATGCAAGGAAGTGTGATCAACGCGGTTATGTTGACTGCTATGAATACGGACCTCCCGGGAGAGGTGCAAGCGCGGGTCACGATGGATATTTATGACTCGATTCGTGGAGCTGCACTGCTGATCCCGAAAGGGACCAAGCTGATAGGGCGCTACAACAGTGATATTCGCGTAGGTCAGGACCGGGTAAATCTAGCATTTCAACGAATGATTTTGCCGAATGGCATTTCAGTCGATCTCCCAGGGAACATCGGCATGGACGCTGCCGGCAGGGGCGGGGTCGGCGGCGATGTTAATAACCACTATACGCAGATGTTTTTTGTGTCGACGCTGACTGCGATCGGAGCCTATGTGGCTGCATCTGCTGAACCAAAAAACTCCGGCGTCACTGTCAATACCGGATCTCCTGGGATTGCGGCTGCAGGACAGATTTTCGGGGATGTGAATCGTGCGGTGATCGAACGAAATAGGTCCTTGGGCCCGACGATCACGGTCCCGGCCGGAATAAAGTTTTCAGTCAACGTTGCGCATGATATCGAGCTAGAACCATATCGCCGCTAAGCAGGACAGACCAAAAGATATTAAAGGGAATTCGGAATGACCATTTTGTCTTACTTAACATGCCGATCGAAGGTAATGCTCTTGCTGGCTTCAGCATTTCTGGCAACTGGAGCCAGTGGTGCTCAACCGGGTGCGGCTGGGTACAACTTCTCGTACTCAACCAAAGGAGATCGCTCCGTTTGGCCAACGCAGGTGTTTGACAATGGGACGGAAACTTATTTCCAATTCAATCCAGACCGCACTATACCCGCCATTTTCGCACTCACACCTTGCGGAAATCGCGTACTTATAACACCACGGTCTCAGGGTCCGTATCTGGTTGTGCCGGGATTGTACAAAAACTATTCGCTCCAGCTCGGTGCTCGTTCGTCGACCGTCGACTATGCCGGTACGCAAGAAATCCCCCTGGAAGAGAGCATTGCGAATGAGGCAAACTGTGCCAAGACCTCGCCTGCTACCGGTGTTGCGTCAGGAGCACGTGAATATGGGGCGGTGATGCCGACACTTGGGGATCCGGCTGCAAGTCCTCGACCAGCTGGGATAACCCAGGCTAGAAGCGTCGTCGAATCTGCCAAAAAGGCCGCGGCCGATAAATTGGCAGTGGCCGACAGGAATAAAGCTGATTCAGAGGGAGCAAAGGCTGGGGCTGGGGCCATGGCGGCAATCGCTGGCGGGACTGGTGGTCCTGCACCCACGTCGGTGACGGCCGCAGCTGCGACAGTACCAACAAAGCCAGAAGGGTGCCCCTATGTGATCTCTCCTTCGGACACCAAACTGAGCGAAGTCCTGGAGCGATGGGCCACAAAGGGCGGCTATCAGCTCGCATGGGAAATCACCGGCGAGGAACCGGTGATTTCGTTGACCGCACAGTTTTGCGGCAAGACGTTCCACGAGGCCCTCGAAATATTGCTCTCCTCGTATGACGATACGACGCCCATGAAGGCGATTCATTGGAAGCAAAACAACGCAATTCAACTCGTCTCGGGATCTAAATAATGAATATCGGAACAACTGTCATTAGGATGGCCGCGATCGCTGGTGTTGTCGCCACGTTATGTTCCTGTGCGGTCAATAAGGAAGTCTCCGAGGCGAAGAAGCAGATGGTTGCGCGCATGAATGACTTGGAAAAGACCATGCCAAAGGCTGAGGACTCGAGTAACCGTAAGCACATCCTCTACCGCGACGGAGCTTATTTCGGTAACAAGATGGTCGCGGTATCGTCTGAAAAGTTACTACCACCTGTTTTTGCAAAACCGTTCGGCTCTGGCGAAATCAAGTTCATTTCCTCTTCTGACGGACCGGTAAACCTTCCAACCTTTGCAGAAATGTTGACGAAGTACACCGGTATCCGTGTTGAAATAAGCCAAGATATCTATCTCAAATCGTCAGCTTTGCCGTCCGATGGTCAAGGAGCAGTTGCGGGTGCGTCGACGCAGGTCAAGAATGACCAGGTGAGCAATTATGCTTACGAAAATGAGCGCAGCATTTCTCTCGATTTTAAGGGTTCGCTTGCGAATTATTTGAACCTAGTCTCCTCCAAGCTCGGAATCAGTTGGGAGTATGAGGCTGGAACCATTCATTTTTTCCGTTACAAAAGCAAGTCCTTTGAAATTAAAGGTGCTACAGGCGCATTCAAGCACATCACAGCATTTTCCACTGCTGGCCAGATTGGAACTGGAACAGGAGCCAGCTCGTCTTCCGCCGGCGTTTCGACAAAACTGACCCGTGATCTCGATTTCTCATATCTGAAGGATCTGACTGCACAGGTACATGCACGTAACAGTGCGGGTGGAACTGCGATAGTTAACAACGCCTCAAGCACGATTACTGTCACCGACACTCCTGAACGCCTGCGTGACATTGGATTGTTCATGGAGGATATGAATCGTCGTTCAGTTCGCGTTGCCTACTTCGATTTGAAGCTCTATCGCTTATCCGATACGGACGGCAATCAGGCCGGTCTGAACTGGTCATCACTGATGACAAGCAACAAGTTCCGCTTGTTTGGCATCCCAGGCGCGAGCCTGGTAACCGACACCGGGGGATTAGGAGTATTCAGACTCGCACCGAAAATCCCGCTTCCTACCCCAAGCTCCCCCGGCTCAATCGGCGATGGCTTAAGCGGGGGCGAAGGGAGTAGTTTGCTAATCCAAGCTATCAATCAGATGACCGGGGTCTCGGAAGAGTGGTACGACAATGGTTATACCCTCAACAACATGCCTCTGCCATTCAGCAACTCGACAACCAAGGAATACGTGGCCGAGGCCGGCACAACAGCGAACAACACGTCGTCCTCTACGACTGTGACCCAGAAGGAATACTCCTTCGGCGTGAACATCGAACTGACCCCTCATATCTACGACAACAACTCGATGATGCTGGAAGTTGTGGTTGACGTGACCGATGGTGTCCCGTTCGAGGTAACCAGTGTCAACGGAACCCAAATTAAATCGAAAACCGTGCCGCGCCGCGCGAGTCGTCAGATGTTGATGGTGCGTCCTGGCGAGCAGATCGTGCTGGCAAAGCTCGGGCGGAATTCAAATTCTGGAAAGAATAACGTTGGACTGACCGGTGCGTCCACCGCTGTCGACAAGCAGAAAGACAGCATGCTCCTAGTCATTACTCCAGTGCTTTGGTCCACTCCAAACGAATCGACTCACTAAACACTCGATGAAATTCGACACTATCCACGGGACACCGGTAGTTCTAGGAATTGATTGGTTCGACCTGTCTGGCGAGCCGTCAACTCTGAAGAAAAACATAGCTAAGCTGATTAAGTCAGGACGCCCTACGCATACACTTGAACGACGCGGGCAGTTTAGTACTTTGTTGGGCCTGACTTCTGTCAAGGGCAAGGCTCGTGTTCCGAAAAAAACTATTAGTGCACTCGCGTGGTTCGCCTCAACGAGATCGGAAGAGGGAACCTCGCAAGCGATTGTTTGGGTGCAGGGCGATTCCAGTAAGAACCAAGACGTTAGTAATATGCGCGCGTGGATTGGGGCCCTCGTCAACGGCTTGCCGGCAAAGCGTGGGGACCGCATGGTGCGGCTTGGCGATGTGTCGGCAACATTGGCTGAGATTTTCAGCGACCGCGGTCACGATGCAATCATCCACGTGGTCAATTACAACGATCAGGGTTTCAACAGCTTTGGGGAGCACATTCAGGAATTTACGTCTGTCAGAGCGACTTCGCTTGCAACTCTATTTCCTGAAAATGTTCCAGCTGACGCGGTTATGAAGCAGTATGGTCTTGCTTCGCGAACGGTCGCGGTCTTAGGCATCTGCTTTTTTGGCATGCTTGTGGCCGCTGCCGCGGCCGGGTATTACCTGTACCGGCAAGAGCAAGAGAAGCAGAGACTCGCGGAGATCGAGCGTCAGCGGTTAATCGCTCAAAATCAGCCCAAACCGGACCAGGTATATACCGACAAGTTCGTCAAGTATTTTAATAATGGCCCACAAAGGGTGTCAGCTCAGGTTGCAGCGCAGCGAATCTTTAAGGAATACAAGTCCCTTGAGGCTTATGAACGAGGTTGGAAATTCTCCAAATTCGATTGTACATTTGTACCGGTCGCCGCTCCCGCCGCTAAGCCTGTAAGTAAACCACCTCCAACATGTGCAGTGGAGTATTCGCGCTCTGCTGAGGCAGGAAAATCGCCTCTTACAGAGGAGGAATACCCGGACGTTGAGCACTCTGTTGATTCGGTTCTAGCAAAACGCACATTGATGCTGAAGACCGATCCAATCGCTGGGATAATACCGCCTCAAAATCTTCAAGATATGTTTGCGCCAAAGGTATCGACTGATTTGGTGATTAAGCAATTGCGTGTGGTCGAGGATATGAAGTTGGCTCACAGCTACAAGGCACCAACAGCAATCCCGGCTTCGGATGGCCAGCAGGCACCATCGGTCGGTTCATCGCCATTCGAAATTAAAAAGGGGGACTGGTCGATCAGCGGTTCCTATGCTCTGTATGAGCTTCTCTATGACATGCCTCCTTCCGCATTCGTAGAAAACATCAGCTTTACTTCGGAAAAGGGAGCCATCATGTTCAAGGCAAATGGCTACTTCTTTACGACTGACGTTCACAAAGCGACCGCGACAATACCGGCGCCGGCTCAACACGGTCCTGGCCCAGGTGCAACGCGGCCGATAACGTCGACGAATCCGGTGCAAAGCGCCGCAACTAATCCTACAACCGCGCAGCCGGCCAGAATCGACAGCGCTACGAATTAATCGTAGATACAGGCAAAAAAATGAAATTACAACATCTATGGTGTGCGATCGGCCTTCTGTGTCTTTCCATGGTGGCTCAGGCAATTACGATGGAAGAAATTCACGAACTGCAAAAGGCCAGTCTGGCGAAGTCCCTCAAGGAGGGGTTGGAGAAAGACAAGGTAGGGAAGTCCGACTCGCCAGGCGGTCCTTCACTGACTGCTGGAACGCAGCAGCCGGCCGTGTATTTCAAGCCGGTAGCGCGCGATTCGATCAAGGATATGACTCTGACAGGATTGTTCGGTGTGGGAAGCGATGTTGAGGCCAAGATCGTTTTTCGGGGTGAAATCAACTCGATTAGAAAGGGAATGGACATAGAAGGGTGGGTCATGACCGATGTTAAAGACCGTTGTGTAGAGATGAGCAAACGCGTTCCAATCAATGTGAAACGTAAGCGTAAGGCTATCGCTGAGAACGAAACCAGGATTGTCTCTCTGTGCATCAAGACTATTGCGCGTGATTATTCAGTAGCCAACTTCAACCCGAACTCGCCTATTACCGGAAGCTCGTTCGCCAAAACACAGAATAGCAATCCTCTGGCGATATTGCCGCCGATCCCTCTGCGCTAAAAATTCACACAGGAAAAACCATGAAGCCTGGAATGTTGGGGACTTTCTTCAAGGATGCCGGACGCAGCGCCAGCGCCAGCGTTGAGAGCGCTCGTGGTCCAGAGATTCCTCCTTTAGGTAGCAAGCGGCCTGAAGTCCATCCGGCGCCTCCATTGGCTCTGGTACAGCATCCACAGTTGACACCGCCCAACGAGCGCAAGGTAAGGCAAACTTGGACCAGTTCTGAAGTCACCAACGAGGAAGCGCTGAATGTGGACTGGCAAAAGGCCCGAATTGTGCCGGTCGAGCGCGAAATGTCTCAATTTGCTGGAAAGGGACAGCGCAACTACTTGATTATTCAGAAAAGCCAAACCGTTCTCGCCTTGCTGGTTACCAAGGGGATGTTGGATGACGATCTGGCTTTTAACGTCCTACTTAACAACGTAGAAGGGCGCTCCGCCTTTAAGGTCGAGAAATACCTGGTCAGTCAAATTGTATTGAAGACTGCGCTCGAAAAGGTCACCAAGAAGGACAGCACGCAGGGTGCAGTGGCCAAACAGGCTGAAAGCGAAACTCTCGACGACTTTCTGAGAGTAGTACGTCGTGCAGTGGAACAGGACGCATCTGACATTCATTTTCGCGGTGACCGCAAGAATCCACGAATTGAATTTAGGGTACTTGGCACAGTCGTCAATAGCGGTATCGAACTGTCCTACGATCGACTGCAGGCCTTACTCAATGCCCAGTTCCAAACGCAGTCAGAATCGGGCTCCAACACCGGTTCGGTGCTTACTTACCAGTCTCAACAGCGAGCGGCTTTTCCGATCGACATCGAGGTTGGGGGTAAGACGGAAGCGTTGAAGTTGCGTTTTGAGATTACCAATAGCCAGAGTGGATTTCATTCGGCTATGCGTATCTTGTGGATGTCGGGAGACAAGGTAAAGAAAGGGCAGACGCTCAAGAGCGATATGCTGCGACGCGGCTACCACGATGACCAAGCCCAACTCCTCGCGCTGGCCAGCCTCAAGAATGGCGGTTCCATCGTTCTTTCTGGTCAAACCGGTTCGGGCAAGACAAATACCCTGTACAACATCATGGGGTGGATCTGTACCGACAATAAAATCTCCATTTCTATCGAGGACCCGATCGAGGGTGATCTTGCGGGCGTCACGCAGATACCGGTTGTGGTACGCGACGGTGAAAGCGTTGACACCGCAATTAACGGGATCATCAAATCAATGTTGCGCTTAGATCCCGATATTGCGCTGGTATCCGAATTGCGTGGCCGTGAATCCGCATCAGGTTTCCAACAATTGCTTCAATCTGGTCACAAGTCACTGACGACGGTTCACGCTGACTCACCGATCGGTATCTATGAACGACTGGCTTCCGACCAGCTCGGGATCGACCGTGGATTTCTGTCTACGCCTGACAATTTAACGCTCTGCGTATTTCAAAACCTCGTCCAAGTTGTTTGCCC
The DNA here is from genome assembly GCF_042646465.1 of Pseudundibacterium arcticum. NCBI lineage: Bacteria > Pseudomonadati > Pseudomonadota > Betaproteobacteria > Burkholderiales > Oxalobacteraceae > Pseudundibacterium > Pseudundibacterium arcticum. Next base: position 30,228 of record NZ_JBHRTP010000071.1, on the reverse strand, counting down.
AGAATGCGGATTGCCGCACTCTGCGGCGGGAATTTCCGCAGACTACATGCGAAGTCTCGAACGGACCGTCAAATGCGACCTTTCTTTAGTCCGCTTCCGGAACCCGGATGGTTGCTCAATTTGCCGCGCCGTTAGTCCGATCCCTGGTATCGCGAAGCGAGAAGTTGCCGCGTCAATGTGGTTGCCTGACGACGATACCTTACTTTTACTGCGCAATCGTCAGGTTCTGGAGGGGATTCGGGAATTTGGTAGCCGCCGTTCTGTACTGCATGACAGCGACACGACCGGGAAAACGGCGATGGAGGTAGCGATCAAGAAGATGATAGATGGCAGGGTCGATCCGAGGGAGATCGAGTCTGTATTTGCACCCTTTGAACTATACGAAAGTCAGCAAAAGCACATGCGCAAGGGAGTGGCATGTTAGATCGTTTCATATTTCAGCTGCGGTCGATTTTTTTCCGCTCGAAGGTTGACCAATTTTTCGGCGAGTTGATTCAGCAACTTGAGTTGAGTGTCGTGCTGGGGCGATTCATGAAGTCAAGAAGCGCTGCGGCTCAGTCTCAAGGCTCTTTTCTCGCCCCTGTGTACACCGAAATGGCAGATCGCTTCGCGGACGGCAGATCGTTTTCGGACAGCGGGGAAGGGATCTTGTCCAATCTGAACATTCTTATGATTCAGGCCGGCGAACGAGTGAATAACGTGATCGAGGGCGTCCGCACAGCGAGATTCCTCAATCAGTCGATGGCTAGGATCAACGCCTTGATTTTTCAGACCTTGTGGTGGCCGGTCACTATGATTTTCATCGCAGCGGCGGCGACATTCTTCTTTGGACTTACCATTGTGCCGGAATTTATTGGACTGATTCCATTAAGCGGCTTGGGCACCAGCTATCAGTTTGCAATGCCGGTGGCGACGTGGTCAAACGATCATGTCTGGGTTGTTCTGATTCTTGCAACAGCCCTGTCGTATGCGGTTTGGTGGGGCCTTTTCAATCTGACTGGCAGTGCTCGCGCGATTCTGGATCTCTTTGTGCCTCCTTTCAATATTTTCCGGTTGAAGAAGGCGGGAGAGTTGCTGATCATATTTTCTGGCTTGATCAGAAACGGAGTTCAGATCGACGAAGTGCTTTCCATCGTGATCGAGCGCGAATGCAAATACATGCGTTGGCACCTAGAGCTGATGCGCGAGCGGATCGCAGACGGTTTCCCCTTGGTGGGCGGGCTTGACGCCGACGGGCAGGTTACTGTCGGTGCTCTTGATACAGGTCTTCTTCCGAGCCCCGTGATCGAGCAGCTGATGAGCTTTAATAATTCAGGAAAACTTGAATATGCTATGCAGCGCATTGGCTTTGAGAACGTTGACGATTTGCTTCTAGTAGTGAAGATCAATGTCGTACTAATAGCAAACGTGATCAAGGTAATCGGCATGTCGGTTGTCGGTTGGCTGGTCTATGACACTTTGACCCTTTCCACGAAATTAATGGCATTTAGCCAATCAACGCAGTTCTAACTTGATTCACTCCTGATTCACCATTCTTATTCAGTAAAGGAAACCGAAATGAAAATGTCTCAAATTAAGGTCAAACAATTCAAGTCTCTGCCTCGTCAAAAAGGTGTCACCCTGATCGAGCTCGTTGTCGGAGCCGTAATCGTCGCTTTGGCGTTGGCCGCGCTGGTTGGCGTAATCAACGCACTTCGTGGCGACGGGAAGACATCGGCGGAGATCGACCGTCTAAATTTGGGCTTTGAAAAGGCGTTGGGTTACCTTGCAACGAGTCAGGACACCTCCGCTATCTCCAACGACATCGTCATTCGCAACGGGGGTGTGGCGGCTGATGCCATCTCGATGCCATCTACCATCAAGACGAAATTCGGCGGTACGACGGTTTACGCGCCGGCATCCCTCAACTCGCCAAACGATGCAGTCAGTGCTACTCAGACCAACATCGATGAAAAGAATTGCCTCAACTATGTGAAAGCACAGGGTGCCTCCTTTGCACGCACAACAGTCAATGGCCAGGTCGTCAAGGATGTCACCGATACCGTCGTGAAGGATGCTGCTCTGTCGGCTGCCTGCGCCAATACGGCGGCAGGAAACACAGTCGAGTTTGTACGACTGAAATCCTAAGCACAAGCAGCCAAAAAAAATCTGCAGTCAGGCGATCCCTTGCTTATGCGCGAGGGATTTTCCATTTTCCATGGAGATAACAATGACTCATCGGTATGAAATTAAGAAAAACCGTTCTCAGTCGGGATATACACTCGTCGAGTTGATCGCCGTGGCTGCAATTGTCGCGACGGTGGCCTCTGCTGGCTACGCGATCAAGTATGCCACTTCCAACTACAAGTCACTGGATGCCGCGGCAGTCGCCATCGGTCAGTACGGGAACGCAGTAGACAACTTTGAAACCAAGTTCGCCACTGAGCTTCTGGACGGAACAGCCATCGCCGGCGTTACCGATCCCTACCATCCGACCGTTAAGGAGCTCGTTTCGCTCGGGATGTTACCTCCCGGGTTTAATCAAAGCCGCCTACCTGGCGGTGACATGCTGACGACGATCCAGAAGGTGCCAGCCGGTTGTGCTCCGGGATCGTGCGATTTGTACTGGATGACGGTGGCCTCTAAGCCGTTCATGCAGGCAACATCCAACAATGTGGACGAAGCGGGCGCCGGCAGAGTGGTTAAGGCGATTGGTGCGCAGGCAGGGTACTCACCGAGAGAGAATCCCGGTGTATTCAAGGGGTACAACGACAGCTGGGGAGCGGGTATTGCAAATCCGGTCGGTCAGGCTGGTGTGGTTGCCATGCGCGGTGGATACGGCGCCAGCGTGCTGGCCAAGTTCTTGCGCACCGACGGTGGGAATCAGATGAGTGCCGATTTCAAGGGTGGCGGGCATAATCTGACTGGTGTCTCGAATATGACCGCAACCGGCACAGTAACAACTCAAAACCTCGCCGCAACGAACGGGTATATCAATACGTTGCAAGGAAATACCGCGACGCTGACGGGTAACATCAAAGCGGCAGACGCGACGCTGGGCAATGTCACCGCTAGCGGTATCGTGCACACCGCAGCCGGCTTGGTTTCGGACGGTTATGCGCAAGTGGCAAGTTGGATCAGCGGCGCGTCATTAGCGACCTCTGGAGATATCGCTGCCGGCAACAACGTTTCTGGCCAAACTGTTTCAGGCGTGAATGTCGTAGCTGCAAATAATGTTCAGGCGACAGGTACAGTGCTTGGGTCGCAAGTTCAATCATCGGGCGATGTAACAGCACAGGGGAATGTTTTTGCTGCAAAGACCGTATCTGCAATGCAGCTAACTTCGAATTCCTATATCGGCGTCGGCGGCGTCATAAACCCGGGTGGCTTTTGCAATCCTGACGGGACCCTAGCGCGTGATGGGACCGGTCAATCATATGCTTGTGTCAGTGGAATTTGGAAAGCCACGCAAGCCGACACTGGCTCAGCATATGTTACTTACGTTCCTGTAGCCGACTCGCAAATTTTTGGTCGTGCCAATCAGGTCAATGGAAAATTTCTCGCGACGGATGTGACTGATTCGATTGGAAATCACAGCATTGTCCCAACGCAAATGGGTTACACAGGTAGGACGGGTGGCACATGTACTTTGGTAAACTGGACAACCCCTTGTACCGTTGGGGACCAGACCAGTGGTTGTGATGCTAATTACGCGGGCCTACGGCCAGCTTCTATTCGATTCAATAGATATATGTATCCCGATGCGGCGCAGTCCGCTACGTTTGATGTTATCTACGCAGCAGATCGACGGTTCGATGATGGTTCAGGGACTTGCCAAGCCAGTAATGATGGCGGAGCTTATTACATCACTACTTACCATAAACAATAAATAAAATAGCGCCGGTTCAGTTCGGCGCTATTTTTTTGAGCAAGTTTCGTTACTTCATCTTCGATCGGTTGTTTGTTGTCAACTTCGTCGCGATGGATTGCGCTACGACAGCTTCAGTTTGACAAGCCAGAGTTTCAAACGTCGGGTTGGCATCAAAGGTAGCGCTCTCTACGGGGTAACGGAGGGTGTATGCCGGGCGCGCTGCCGAATTCAAACAGGAGGCATAGTGATATACGTCCCGCATCCGATCCAAGGCGACCTCGTTCTGCACCGAGTCATGGGACGTCTGAAGGGTACCGTCCGGATTCCGAGGTGTCATCAAGAGGTCGAGCAGGATTGGAGACGCGTTAGTGAATATCCCTGAGACCCATTTTCCGGCCATGATGGGAGCCCCATTTCCATCAATGCCGTTCATCTGATAGCCGCCTTGGGCACTGAGGCTAGCAATGCGAAGCACTTCGGAAGAAGGGAGATCGAATTTAACTCCGAAACCTTCCATAGCGGCGAGCACGTCCTTATATGCAAACAGGGTATCGTCGACAGAACCAGGGACCGTCTTAGATAAGTCTTCCCGTGCCGTAAGGTCATTCTTAAGAATAAAATTGCCGACACCAAGACCGATTGACGCTTGCTCTCCGTGGAGCAGAGCCAGGGCCAGTGTTTCGCCCTTCGCAGCTTTCAGAGTTGCAACTTGGGAAGCCACGTGCGTAATCGGCGTAATTACGAAGAAGTTGTAGTCGGTCGACGCATAGGGCGCCAACAGTTCCATCGAGACGTTCGTCTGCTTGGTGGCATCTACTGACGAAATGAAGTAGCCGCCCGTAGCGACCAGACGGAATATCCCGCTCGGTGCTTGGGTCATAGAAAGGTTGAACTTACCGTCAGCGCCGGTCGGTGTAGCAGTTACACCCAAAGACTGACCATTGGTGCCATCTGAGTTCACCAAATAAGCGGTTACGGTCGCGCCGACTACTGGTGTCGACATAACAACACCAGAAATGGTGGTGACCGTGGTGCCGGTGACCGCAGCGCCAGTAAATGGGTCGATCGGGTGCTGACCGGACGGCGTAGGGGTTGGCGTAGGTGTGGCTGAGGACGCACTACTGCCGCCGCCGCCACAACCGAAGAGAGCAGCGCACGCGGTCAGAGCAATCAATTTTTTCATGGTTACGACCTTTCAAAGTTATTAGTATTTGTTGCTACAGTGCAATTCTACAGATCAATTTTAAATGTCAAGGCCTGTTCCAAGCCAAATCCATACAGTTACGAGCTCAAATTGACATCCTCCCGCAACAAAAAAACCGCCAATTGAAACGGCGGTTCAGGTTTTGGTGAGTTCGAAATTAGTTGCGAGGTTTGAACTGTGCCGAAAACTTGGGCAGGTCCGTTGTTGCGCGGCGCGCATCCTCGAATCGAATCTGCCCGTTGTCATACAGCGCCAACAGATCTGTATTCATAAGGTGACACCCTTGATGGGCCATTGAATCCATCATCGGTCGGATGCGAGAGAGGTTCCGCTGCTCGATCATCCGTGCTAGATCGTGATTGACGGTCATCACCTCACTGGCCAGGTGCCATGCTTCCCCATTCAGAGACGGAATCAGGGCCTGACAGATTGTGCCGCGCAGCGTTTGCGCCAAAGCTTGCGCTTGATTTTCTGTGTCACCGAGTAGCCGCAACATCTTCATCAATCCGAATTCAGTGGACTTGGCATGCAGAGTAGCAAAAACCAGAGGTCCGGATTCGGCTAATGCCACCGCTTCAAGTGCAGTCTCCATATCCCGGATTTCGCCGATCATCACGACTTCCGGCCGCTGCCGCAGGCTGTCACGGGTGCCATGATAAAAGCTCTCGACGTCTGCATCGGGACCAACCTCACGCTGAGTAATCATGCATTTCCTAGACGGGATCAGCAGCTCCACGGGATCTTCCACGGTGACGATATGCCCCGATCGTGTCCGATTGATTTCGTCCAGTATGGACGCCAGGGTGGTTGATTTCCCTTGGCTGGTATCTCCGATGATCAGTACCAAACCGTGCCGGAGTTGCGCAAATTTTTGGGCATCCTGATGCAATCCCAACTCCGTCAGTGGCACCGGCTCCCTCGGAAATCTCCTAACTACGGCTCCCAACCCTTTTCGGCCTTGAAAGGAAAAGAAGTTGGCCCTGATTCGAAAGTCGGTCAAATCGACACCCTTGTCGATGGCGCGGACCTTAATCTTTTCTCGCCATTGGGGATCGAGAATCTGAAAGAAATCTTCAAGCGCCCGTCTCTCAACGTAGGTATCGGCGACGGCCACTACTCGATTCGGCTGCTTCAACATTAGCGGACTTCCTTCGTGAATGAAGATGTCGCTAAACACTGCTCCGGAATGCAGGACATGAGTTATTTGCTCTGAAAGACTATTGAGATCAGACATCCCGGAGACGCCGGCAATATCGACCGTCCCGATTGCCGGGCCACTATTGACGGGATTGATCGGAACTACCTCCTCAATGTTCATATCTTCGACGGACATAGGGAATCCAGGATGCTCGGCACGCCCCCGCTCAGGCGGGTGCCCTGCAAGAGAAAGCGAAGGGGAGGGATTTAACGAATTGGTGGCCATGATTATCCAGGAAGTTATTTGTCATGCTGGAGATTAGCCCACGGCCGGGGCAAGGTTGGGCACGAAAAGACCATCAATTCAGCGCAATTCTTGCTTCGAATTTGAAAATTACGGGTATGTGACTGCAAATTGGCTCAATTTGAGCGGTTTATCGCCGCTGATTTTCATGAATATTCACTGAAAATTTGCAATGGGAATTCTGACAGTGCTTTGGGTACTGCAGAACTTGGGAGGCGCGTTCATCGCGATCCACATTTAACTTCATGCGTGCAGCATTGAAATACCAAAAATTGCTTATAAATTAACAATGCCACGACTCGGTCAATACCTAGCTCTGATCTTCGGGATCGCCATTTCGCTACATGGGTGGGCTGGCGACGTCGCCAATCCTGAAGACTTGCGTCTGCTCGCAGTAAATGGCTACGAGGGTAAATGGACTGCCGACATGGCTTACAGGGGGGTGATTTTCTCGATTGCTCCGGGTGATGAAACGATTGAAGGGTGGAAGGCTGAGTCTGTCGCCCAGAATTATGTGGTGATCAGATCGGGCGATGGCCAAGATGGTAGTTCGCCGACGAGAAGGACACTCACAGTTAATGGACAAACAATTCTTGACTCCATTCCATCGCCAAGCGAAAGCTCACATACAACGGGTAATGCGACACCTACTAGGGCAGGTGTTGCAGTAACCGCACCCGTCGATCAAGTAGTGCCGTCAAAAAGCATCACTAGCGTGAATGTGTCCGCTGTGGAAAGCAAGGCGGTTCCGGTGCCAGAGTTCAAGCCAAGGGCGGCAACTTCTATTTCTTGGCAGGCTACCGTTGGCTCTCCAATCAAGCAAGTATTAAAAGCCTGGGCCCGGGCAGCGCAATGGGAGTTGGCTTGGGACGATGGCATACCGAATTATCAATTCCAAAATCAAAAGGAATTTTTTGGTTCCTTAGTCGACGCGATTTCGGGTCTCGTTGAATGCTTACCGGACAGCCATAAAGTCCAAATTACGATGTACGAAGGCGATAAGGTCATTCATGTCCACACACGTTAAGGTTTCTCAAGTGAAGTGGCCGCTCGCGGCAGCTTCCATCGTCGCGCTTCTGTCTGGTTGCGCATCATTTCCGCGCCCACTGACAGAGCCAGCGATCGTGACATCGACGGATGCAAGCGTCATGGCGGCGGTGCAGGAAGGCGATGCGGCCACGTCGATGGATCTTGACGCTGGATTCTCTGCCGAAGACGTATTCATGCTGCACCCCATTGACGAAAGTGGTCCAGTGCCAGACCGGCTGGTGAAGGGAATCACCATCACAGAATCGGGGATATTCGATGCGCTTCGTTTGATCGGTCGGGATGCCGGCCTTACGCTTAATATCGAGGGTGGCGTGAATGGTAGCGAACGATTTGGTTCAACCTCAGCGTTCGACGTGCACGGCAATCTGAAAGAAGTGCTTGAAGAACTGTCGGAATCGATGGGCTTTTTTTACAGCATACGCAAAAACACACTTTTCATTCAGCAAGAGCAGCAATTCGTAGTAGAGTTGCCACCGGCACTGAGCGAAGACAACGCGTCGGGGCTGACCAACACACTGCAATACCTCGGCGCAAAAGATACCTACATCGATCGGATGAACCGTTCGCTGGTATTCAAGACCAACCGGAAGTCGCTGGCCAAGATTGAGGGTTATTTACAAAAAATCCGCGAGACTCGCTCGCTGATCATCTATGACGTGAATATTTTTCAAGTCGATTTGAAGGATAACTCAGATACCGGCATTCAGTGGAACAAGTTGGGATGGTCCGGTACACCTGGTGCTCTCAACGGAGTCTCGAATGTCAGCGGAGCCGGGAACGGAGCGACCGGTACCAGCAATACCGTTGCGGATGTGATCGGGAACGCGATTACCGCAACCAAATCCTCTCTTGGAATGGGGTTGGTGCTGTCGAGCGCTCGGTTCTCTATCGATTCGCTCATTAATTTCCTGCAAACACAAGGCAGTGTCAAAGCGATCTCTCGCCCTCGATTGGCCGTTATCTCCGGGACCAAAGGCACGTTGCGGGTCGGACAAGTCACGACCTTCATTTCAAAGGTCGGCACGAACTTTTCCACCTCTGTCAATCAAGTCACCACCGAAACAAAGGACCTGAAAACCGGTCTTGAGCTCGGCCTCTTCGGTGATTTTAGCGATAACACGGTCTATACCCGGGTTGGCCTGTCGATCTCCGAAATTACGCGGCTGGACAAGGTAACGGCACTAGGCACGGATTTTACCTTGCCCCAAACGGCCGACCGCGACATCAATACCGTCATTCGTGCGCGTCCCGGAGACATGATTCTATTGGGTGGCATCACTATTGACCGCGACACGATCAATGCCAACGGCGGCATCTCGGGTACCGGAAAATCCAAGGAGGTCACTCGCTCGGAGTTGGTCCTGACCTTGCGAACCAAAGTCGTTTATTTCCGGGGTAAGGGCTACAAGACTGCAGAAGTCGCTAAATCCACCACACAACTGATCGGCGTCACGCCGAAACCGGTCTTATTGCCGGCCGCCGTGGCGGCGATCCAACCACCGACCGTCCCGGCACCAACAGTCATCATTTCATCCGGCTCGTTTGCGTCGGCAAAAACCAAGACCGCCAATTGATGCCATCAACACCGAACGGAATACCATCTTGAACAAAATTACGCCTACGCTGTTGTCGCTTGCGGTCCTGACACTTGCATCATCCCCAAGCTTTGCGCAGATGCAAATCCCCAATCCGCTGATTCAGCCCCAAGGTCGCGCCAAGCCGGCGACACAGGCGACCGATGGCAAGGATGTGCCTGCACCCTTCCCGGCCAATTATGCGCCGCGTGGAATGTCGGACCTTCCCTATCCTCAGGCGAATGGCAGTAATGGCAACGCCAAGACGCCGTTTGCCGAGGTTCGTGACAAGCTGGCAACGTTCTATGTGTCGGCGATCGTTGGTAATCAGGCGATTCTTCGGCGTGGCGTTGTCACGCAGCCTGTCAATGTCGGCGCCCAGCAAAACCCTATGGCAATGGCCCCGCAGCAGTACAACGCCGCACAGCAAATCAATAAGCCCGCAGCTGCTGTTCAAACCGAAACCATGTTCGTCACCGATGGCGAGCCGATTGATTTTGTGGGCGACGCCATCACGCTGATACCAAAGGTCACCGCAAACCGCGTGTGCATCTACTACACCGAAGATGGCGCGTCGCAGAAGAATTCGCGACGGCAAGTCGCTTTTTTGGGGCAAGTGGAAACTTCGACGGCTTCGGCTCCACCAGCGATCGTGCTTGAGAAGTCCGATCCTGCCTACAAGCAGTTTATTTCGGTAGACCTCAAATCGCGCAACGGTGGTGGCGCCAGTGCGCAGCCGTCGACCAACCCGTCCATGGTCAGCACGCCCCCGACCAATTGAGCGTCGCAATGTCGAATATCGAAACTGCTAAAAAGATGCACTCTGGCCATGATGAGTCGCTGGCCACTGGTCGTGCATTGATCGAGGCCGGCTTTGTCACAAAAGCGCAGCTGGAGATCTGTCTTCGCCAGCAACGTGCCTATTTGGAATCTGGTCGCGCATATTTCATTGAGCAGATTCTGGTGATGAACCGGTTCTGTTCCAAGGCGCAGATTTCAAGCGTCATCGATCAGGACTCAGCCGGTGGCCAGAGTAGTTTGTTCCAGTTGTTCCTGCCGGTCCAGATCTGCAAGAGGTATCTCGTATTCCCACTGCGGGTCAACAATGGCGTCATGGAAATCAAGTCGGCGAGACCATTGACACCGAAGCAGATCGAGGTAATCCGGGCATCGAGCTATGTGCCTGCTGCGGAAGTGAAAGTCATACCAACCGACCTCGCTGAGATCACGAGCATCTTGTCCGGTGTCTTAAATACCGAGCACACGTTTGAGGCGATGCTGGATCGGATGAAGCTTTCCGAAATCAACGGCGTCATGCTACGACAGGCTATTCATTCCATGCTAGTCGATGCTGTCAACATGCGTGCGTCGGATATTCACATCGACAAACAGCCAGATCCTAAGGCATGGATCAGCCATCGCATTGACGGCCGCATCATCCAATCGCACCTGATTCCGGCACGCATCATGGCTGCGATTTTCACGAAGATCAAGACCGAGGCAGGTATGGACGCCTCCGACGATCGTCGCTCGCAGGATGGCCGTGTCAGCATTGAAAATCATGGCAGGCAAATCGACTTTCGTGTAGCGACTCAGCCGGTCGTGGGCGGCGAAACCATGACATTGCGCGTGCTCGATCCAGAATCCCTGCTCGGGCTGGATGCCTTGTTTCCCAATCAACCCGATATGACGGAGATGTTCCGCAAAATTGCCACGGTCAACGGCAAACGCGGAGGGTTGGTGATATTTTCCGGCCCAACCGGATCTGGCAAAACTACTTCGTTGTATGCCTTGAGTCAGCAATTCCCGCGTGACGCCATCAACATCATCACAGTGGAGGACCCAGTTGAGTATGTTGTCAGCTTCATGCGCCAAATTCAGCTGAATCAATTGCTCAACGAGCAATCGATGGATGTTGAACGGTCGATGCTGCGGCAGGATCCTGATGTCATCATCCTGGGCGAAATTCGCGACGCCGATACGATGGGCGCTGCACTGCAGTTTGCCCAGTCTGGCCATCTAGTTTTGGCTTCCATCCACGCCGACAATGTGGTTCAAACATTCCAACGCGTCATGTCTTTTGTTGAAGGCGAGTCCAGCAGCAAGGCATTGTCCATGTTGGCCAACACACTGCGCGTCGTGGTCAATCAGAAATTGGTGCCGCGGTTGTGTTCCTGCGCCGAGCCACACTCCGATGTTGAGGCGGCCTTGTCCGTTGCCAGAGCAAGCATCGTCCCCATCTCCCTGGGGGCCAACCTTAAACGGAAAAAAGGTTGCCTGCGTTGCCGCGACACCGGGTATTACGGTCGTGCTGCGGCACATGAAACGATGGTGATCCCAATCGATGAGAACTATCGTCGCGATATTGCCAAAAAAATAAGCGAAGGCAGTAGCAGCTTTGCCGATGTGCAGGACATGCAAGGCGTGACGCTCAAACGGCGTCAGGATACGCTCGGCCGGCTTGCCGAGGCTGGTGTGATCGACTTGGACACGGCTGTGCGCCAGGTGAATGAGGAGTTCATCTGATGTTTAGCCAACTGCGTAGCTACAAAGTCCACTATATCCTGCCGTACCGCAGTGATTTGTCGGCCACAGAGGACCGGGTTCATCGTGGGCAGTTCCATCACCGGGCCATGATGGTTGGCGAGAGCGAAAACGCAATTGTCGGCCAGATTATTGAGCTTGGCGGCACACCTGTAAATTTCCAGCTGATGAAGCCGCGGAGCCGGTTGTTTTCTAAAATCACCGGCGCCTATAAAGAGCAGTTCTTGCGCGCAATTTACTTCAACTGTTCCGCGATGTCGGCCGCAAAGGCATTGGAAGCAGTGATCGAATCGGACACCAGCAGTGTGCGAACACAGCTGAACCCGGCACTGGCGATCATCAAGCGCGGCGGTAGTTTCATGGAGGCTATTGAGGCACTGAACGCATTCGATGAAAGTACCTTGGCCATTCTGGAGGCTGGTGAACGTACCGGCACGCTGTCCGAGGCAATCAACACCGCCGTAGAACACCTCCAGTCAAGCGCAACGACAGCAAAGCTGATGATCGGGATGGGGACCTTTGCCGCGATAGAAGTGTTCATGGCAGTCAGTTCATTGCTAGGCAATCGGTATGGAATGTTGCCGAGTATGACCAAGAACATTCCAGAAAACCTCGCGCCTGAGAAGCTGGAAGAACTTAAAACAGCGATCAAGTATGCGTTTCTGTCGAACGACATCATGATCTGGGCGACTGTCGGGGTGTTCTTTCTGGCGATTCTCGGAACGTATTCCTATTTTGACAAGGACAAATCGTTCCGCAAATGGGTCGATGACCAAGTTCAAAAGATACCTGCGTTTGGCTTGGCCATCCAGCACGGTGCGGTGGCCAGCAGTTTCCGGGTGGCAGCATCGTTGCTTAAGGGGGGAGTTCATCTTGCGGTAGCCATGACGATCGCCGGCAAAAGCACCCGCGTGCCTGGCGTCATGTCGTACTGGTCGGAAGCGCAAAAGCGCGCCGAAAATGGAGAATCTGTCGCTGCGACTTTGAAACAGCCGCTGTTGGACAACTCCAATCAGCTGCTGGTATCGGCCCACACCAATAGCAAGCAGTTGGCCGATTCATTTTTCGTTATCGCGACGCGTAGCGACGAAATGGCCAAGAAGTCGGCTAAACGCTTTGGAATCATGCTGTTTTTTGCGATGGCGGCATACACGATGCTGTCGGTTTGCGTCTCGCTCTATGTTCTCTGGATTCAGAACGAATCGATGATGTCCGGATTAAAAGGTCAATAATGCTTAGCACCGCCAACTTTGAACAGATTCATTCCGGCATGATTGCCGGGCGGGTCCCGAATCATGAGCGTGACATCGAGCTCACCATTTTTTACATTGCCCGGGATTTATTGGGTACCGACAATCTTCACTTGTTAACATCGGTCAGCCAGGATGGACTGTACGTGTATTACTTCGCCTCTATATCGAGCGCGTTCGCGTCGGTTCCGTCATTTGAGACGCCGTTAGCTGCGGCATTTCCGAATAATCCTGAGCATCAGGGCGATGGCGTATACCTGCTATCGAAGGGCTCGGTATCGGTTGCGGTCATCCAGGATGGCGAGAAATTCCGCTTGCTGGTGAACAACGTGGATGCCGTTGCCAGCGCCATCGCTGACCTCGACTTGCCGGTGTATATGGCGGAGCAGTTCACGCCGGTGCCGATGCTGTCGATTACAGAACGGCATCGCCATCTGGCCGACGCATTTTCCGGCAAGGTCATCAAGTGGAGCACGGTCGTCACGGTGGCTGCACTGGGCCTGGGTCTGATCGCAAATGTGGCATCGGCAGCCTTTACGACATCGCTGAAAAGCACCAACGACCAATACGCGAGCGAGCTTGGCTTGCTGGTTGCGAAGATCGAGCATAGCTCCCCGCTTTCGAAGCAGCTGGCACAGATCCAGAAGATATCGGCCACAGTGGTTCGAGCCGGTGGCTGGATTAATTCCTATGAGCTGGCCGGCGACAAGGAGAAATTCGTCGTTTCCTTGCCTGATTGGGTGACGCAGGACTTCATCGCCGCTCTTGGAAGAGAGGCGGTCGCCGATCGCGATTTGACGAACAACATCATCAAGGTAGAAAAAAAATGAGCGGCACACTCGCGAAGCTCGGCGGCATGGGCGGGCCTTTTTTGAAGGCGGGTCGATACATCAGCCTGGTGGCCCCTACGGCCTTGTTGCTATCGGCACTATCGATATGGTTTGCCACCACGCAAATCAACAAGGTCATTTCCACGGGAGCGCAATCGGCGGCCAACGCCATCACCAAGAACCAGCCTCCCAAGATGAACAAGCGAAATATGGACGCCGCCGGTTACGCCGAAGTCGTCAACCTGCTGTCACGCGGCAATCCAGCCGTGCGGGTTCAACTTGGGATTAACAAGGATTCCATCGTTGTGTCTGTTGCCGATCCGGAGCAGATGCCCGAATGGGTCTTTCTATTGTCGACCCTGCAGTCCTATCGGCCCGGGCTGATCTGGACCGCCGAGCGGATTTGCCTGAAAAAATGCGAAGACAACCGCGCTGCGTCAGCTGAACTGACGGCGTATACGCAAGAAGTCATCGTGAATTAATCACCATCCACTAATTCTGTTTTTGGGACTCACCATGAAAGCTGCAAAACAAGTACTCCTGGCTTCTGTTCTGATTCTGGTCGTTGCCGGCGCGGTCGCCGCAATCTACGGGCCTTCTTACGTCAACGGATCGAACCATTCGGCGGGACGGTCAGCTGGCAAAGGCAATGTTCTCGCCACAGTGAACGGTCAAGTCATCGCGGAGGCGGACATGTTGCCTCTTCTGCAAACCGGTTTGGATCGATCTGTCGCACTGGATCGTCGCATCACGCAAACCGTTTTGGCGCAGGCCGCCGAGAAGACGTATGCCACGGAGGCACAACAGGCCATCGACGATGCGAAGAACGACATTCTCGCGCAGATCTATACGACCAAGCGCACTGTTGCGTTACGAGCCGAGGTCACGGACAAGGATATCGCGACCTTCTACGACAAAAATGTCAATGCAGACCAATTCCGCCTGCTGAAGATCAAAGGTTACGTCACAACCGAGGCCAAAGATGCTCAGGCCTTATACGAACAAGCATCCGGGCCTAAGGACGCAAAGGAAACCAAGGACGCCGTCGCAAAAATGCAGTACCTGAAAAAGGATGGTGAGCATTTCCTTGCGGTGGCGCAGGTTCCTTACAACTTGGGGCAGGTGCTGAAGAAGATGAAGGCCGGGGATCTCTTGCAACCAGTGGTGATTCGGGAAGGCGTGTTGGTCGCGATGGTGGAAGAAATCAAAGAAATGCCCAAACCTGGTTTGGAAACTGTCAAGGAAGAGATTCGTAACTACCTTGTAATGCAAAAAATCGATGCCGAAGTTCAATCGTTACGAAAATTAGCGAGGATTGAACTAAAGGGGTGAATCAGGCAGCGATATTCTCGGCATGTGTGATTAGCAAATAAATTGATAATTCGATAATTTTTTAAAAGGGGTTCAAGATGCAGCGTTTCAAAATGACTAAAAATAAGCAGGGAGGTTTCGTCGGCGTGATCTTTTTGGCGATTGCGTTGATTGCGATTGTGATGGGCGCTATCGCGTACATGAGCCGCAGCAGCGCTTCCGGCGTGGGTGATCAGGGCGCGAAAACCAACGCATCGGTAATTTTGAAGCAGGCTGCGGACTTCAAGGCCGGGTATGATCGTCTGCTTGTCAGTGGCACCGTGACTGGCTCTCAAATTACTTTTGATACGACGGCCGCCACCGGGCTGTTCGACCCAGCTGCTGGCTATGCCATCCTGCAAGTGCCGCCTGCTGCGGCGGTCACGACCGGTACGGCCGCATTTACATACAGCAAGCTGGTGACTCTGCTCGGTGTCGGTACAACCGCTGCTGACAACGTCCTTACCGTGGGCAACCTGACTTTGGCGGTCTGCCAGCAAATCAACAAGACTTTGTATAACGACGCCGCAACGGCGACGCCTGCCGCGACCACAGGCTCGACTGCGCAATGGACGACCGCACCGGCAGCGATTGCTGATGGCACTGGCGGCAAGTCGGGTCGTAGCGAAGGCTGCGTAGGCACTTCGGACGGCGCCTACGTCTACTACAAGGCAATGCAAGAAATTTAATTTCCTGGATGCCGAAGCCATTGCGCGGAATCTTTTCTGCGTAGTGGCTTTTATGCATTCTGCGCTCCGCACAAGATTGGATGGTCAATGTGAAGAAATATCGACAAGGCGGGTTCATCGGATATGTGTTGATGGTAATCGCAATGCTGTCTATGGTCGCACTGGTCGCAGCCAAGATGTCGCGGAGCGGCGGACAGCAACAATGGAACTTCGAAACCAGAAACACGTTGCTGGATCAATCTAAATTGATTCGCAGCCGTGTCATCGGTTGCGGCATCGCCTACCCTTCCGGGAATAACGGTACGGGCTTCCACGCTCGATTTCCAGCGACCGCTGGCACAGGATTGGTATCTGACCTCGTGTGCCCAGGGCAACCGGCGCCGAATAATCTCTGGACTGGGGTGGGAGGAATGACTTTGCCCTCGGTCCCTGGCGGCTTTTCTGCCTGGAGCTATACCAATGACGGCACCAACGTGAGGATCAGCATTCAGACAACAGCTGGAATCGCTGATATAGCCGCGGTGGCGGTGCTTGACACGCTGGTTACTCGTATCGGCAGCAATGCTTCTCGGACCGGTGCGGTTCTCACAATTATTTTGATGGCCTAATCGTCAACCACCCCGTCCTAAAGGACGGAGCTTGAAAGGCACAAGCCCCGATAGTTCGAGTTGACCCGGGTTCGTTCTGCCGGCGTAAGCCGACAAGAACTCCGTTGCAAGTAGGTACAAGACCGACGCCGGGATGCTTTATCCAGTCCCGGATAGATGGGCGAAAGCCCATCACTCGAAGTTGCGGTAGCAGACAAGCTATAGGGTACGCACGAAACGGACCGCAACAGGCAGCAAATCATCGCTGCCGAAGCCGGCTTGCAACATTCCCAAGGATAGCGAGACCGTCAAGTTATCGACGGCCTCCGACACAAGGCGCGTAAGCGCAACCTGCCGCAGGGTATCTGCGGTACGCAAGAAAAAGAAACAAGGGAATCGACGTGGCAGTATTTGTACTGGACAAGAAAGGCCGGCCGTTGATGCCGTGCACACCGAAGCGGGCGCGCAAGCTGCTCGCGTCCGGCCGTGCTCGCGTCCACCGGCTGTTCCCGTTCTGCCTCCGGCTCGTCGACCGTTTCATCGAAGATGCAGCACTCCAACCGCTGCGCCTGTCGCTCGACCCGGGCAGCAAGACCACCGGCATCGCCATTTCTCGCACTGCCGACGTGATGGACGCCGATGACGTCATTGAACCGGTCATGCACATTACGTTTTTGATGGGACTGGTGCACCGCGGCCACGCCATCAAAGACGCGCTGCATGCTCGTGCAGCGATGCGTCGCCGGCGTCGCGGCAATTTGTGCTACCGCGCACCGCGCTTTCACAACCGCACCAAACCGAAAGGCTGGCTCGCACCCTCGCTGCAGCACCGGGTCGACACGACCATAGCGTGGGTCGAACGGCTCTGTCGTCTGGCCCCCATAACGCACCTGGTGCAGGAGCTGGTGCGCTTCGACATGCAGAAGATGCTCAACCCGGAAATCGCCGGCGTTGAGTATCAGCAAGGTACGCTGGCTGGCTACGAAGTGCGTGAGTACCTGCTCGAGAAGTTCCACCGGACCTGCGCCTACTGCGACGCCAAAGGCGTTGCGCTGCAGATGGAGCACATTCACCCGAAGGCGAAGGGCGGCTCGAATCGCGTCAGCAACCTGACGCTGGCGTGCGAACCCTGCAACACAAAGAAAGGCGCACGCGACATCACCGAATTCCTCGCGAAAGACCCAATACGGCTAGCGCGCATCCGGAAGCAAGCCAAAGCGCCGCTGCGCGACGCTGCGGCCGTCAACGCCACGCGCTGGGCGTTGTTCACCGCACTGCAAAAGACCGGCCTTCCGGTGCAAACCGGCACCGGCGGACAGACCAAGTGGAACCGATCGCAGCTCGGCATTATCAAAACCCACGCGCTGGACGCGGCCTGCGTCGGTGTCGTCGGCGACGTGCGCGGCGCGAACACTCCGACCTTGTGCGTCAACTGCACAGGGCGCGGTTCACGCTGCAAGACGCGACTCGACAAGTTTGGCTTTCCGCGCGCCTACTTGACAAACAAGAAAACGTCTTTTGGTTTTCGCACCGGTGACATGGTGGTGGCGGACGTGACAAAAGGTAAAAAAACAGGCGTCTACAAGGGTCGTGTGGCAATTCGCATGACGGGCAACTTCAACATCCAGACCGGCATTGCGGGCGCCGCGACCGTGCAGGGCATCTCGCACAAGCATTGTCGCATCGTTCAGCGCGCCGACGGTTATGGCTATGTCTGGCAGACCACCCAATTTCAAACCAAAGACAAGGGCTACGAACGCTTCGCGGTCGGCTCCTGTCCTCCCCGCCCTGGACGGGGTATCTCGGAGCATATTCTGATGAACATTCGATTCTCACATCGCCTGATTGCATCTGTTGTGGCACTGACCATCGGCGCGACTCCGGTCGTTCCCGTGTTTGCGACGACCGCAGATGAGGTTCTTGGCTTAGCGGACATGACACGCGCAGCCACGCAACGCATCGCGGTTCAGCAAGCCGTCATGTCATTGGCCACT
The DNA here is from genome assembly GCF_042646465.1 of Pseudundibacterium arcticum. NCBI lineage: Bacteria > Pseudomonadati > Pseudomonadota > Betaproteobacteria > Burkholderiales > Oxalobacteraceae > Pseudundibacterium > Pseudundibacterium arcticum. The sequence goes on along the minus strand of NZ_JBHRTP010000071.1, from coordinate 11,865 downwards.
GAATCGAGCGATATTGACGGCGATGGCTATATCGAAGCACCCGTAATTCTCGCCGGAACTGGCCCAGTCGGTGGCGGGATCATCCCGTTGTCCAGTGCTGCACCGAAGGACGACTCCTACGGCGTCAAGTTGGGGTACTGCTCTTGGGATAACGGTTCGACCAATAGCAGCGTTGGCCGTATCACAGGCGTTGTGAACGGGTATTCCGCGCCAGTGTTCGCGGTCATATCGGCGGGCATCGACAATGCGTTCCAGACCAGCTGCGCAGACATTGCTGCCGGCACCGGGGCAAAAGGTGACGATTTCCTGATCGCCTATAGCTCAACGCAGCTGCAGATGGGGACCAGCGGCACGCTGTTTTTTGGCGATCCGGTGGCCGACGTAACCGCTTTGAACGCTTTGAACGCCGGGAGTCTGAAAGATGGTCAGGTGCGTCTCACGAAGGCAACGAACGCGCTTTATCGCTGGAATGCAGGTACGACCACATGGGTGTCGGTAGGCTCGGGACTGCCATGGGTAGCATCTGGCGCTGGCTATGTGTCAAACAGTCAGGTCGCAGCGATGGGGGGGAATGCCATAGGCCTGGCCAACGGTGCATATTTTTTCCGAGTTGGCAGCGAACCCGGTCTGAATGTCGCGTATGACTACGGCGGGATTCAAGCACGTAACAACGGGGTCGCAGCGGCATTAAATCTCAATCCACTGGGCGGGAACGTCAATGTCGGCGCGAACTTGTATGCCAAAGACATTACTGCTTCGCGCGGCGACGGCACCGGCGTCATCTTCCTCAATGGCGCGAACACTCGCTACGTCTACTTTGACGGAACTCAATATCAGATGCCGGGCGCAAATTTATATGTCAACGGCAGTCAGGCCTGGACGCAAGCCACGCTGACAAATTTAAATCAGCTCACCAATGGCCCAGGGTACATCACGGCAGCGCAGGCTCCCGTGCAATCCGTGTTCGGGCGCACAGGTAATGTGGTGATGAATTCTGGAGATGTCACCACCGCCCTTGGATATGTTCCGGTCAATCGCGCCGGCGACACCATGTCGGCTGCACTGGGCTTCACGGCGCCGGGCACCGCTGCCACCATCGGGCCTGGCAATGGCGATGGCGCAAGCTCAACGACCAACAATTTTGCCCTGAAATCATGGTACGGCATCGGTTTCGGACCGAACATCACCGGCCAGCCGGTGGCTAACGGTAGTTATTCGCACTGGTTCAACGTTCGTACTGGTGACACCGGAATGGCGGGCACCCTGACTGCGGCACACATCCTGGTGAATACATCGGGCACCATAGGCCTCGCCAACCAGACTGCCTACGACATTGGCGCTGGCCGCATTGCCGCGGGGCAGTCCATTTACTCGTATGGCACCATCTGCGTGGGCAACAGCAGCGGCGACTGCACTGGCACAGGCGGAGCTATCCTGTCAGCCAGCGCGATGACCATCGGCGGCTCCAATGTCTTGACCGCTGCGAATATTTCCGCCAACGTCAACGGCGCGATGATTGCCAGCGTTCGGACTGACCAGAACACCGACATTGGCGTCGCCAAGATGATGCGCTGGAAGAACTATGGCAGTAATCACGTCCTGTTCGATGCATCGGCCAGCACGGCACCAGAAGGCCAGGCCATCAGCAACAAGGATGCGCAGGTTGCCTGGACTGGCAGCTATCCAACTCTGATGGGCTGGAACGGCACGAACACGTATGGCGTGCGCGTCGACAGTGCACGACTCGCCGATACTGCCACTACGCTGATAGGCAACGCCACTATCGCTGAAATTAACAACAATGGCTGGTATCGCTCCAACGGGCAGGCCGGCTGGTACAGCTCTACCTACGGCGGCGGTGTCTGGATGGTCGATACCACTTGGGTGCGCGCCTACAACGGCAAAGGGTTCCTGACTGACGCCTGGTTATATGCCGGAGCCGGCTTGCAGATTGCCGGTAACGTGGCAATCGATGGTTCGCGCAACTTCAATGGTGGCGCCGTCACGGCCAGCAATTACGTCCAACCGGGAAATATCGCCGGCAATGGCTGGGGCTGTGCCGCGGCTGGCTCGATTGGCCGGGATGGGTCCGGCAATCTGTATGTGTGCAACTAGGAGGCTGCAGTGAACAACTTACCACTGCTGACAGCGTCTACCGGGCCCTGCCAAGTACGCTCCCTGGAAACCGCCAGCCATTTGTTGCGAGCGTTGCTGGTGGGCTGCCTATTGCTGGGATTCTCGCTGGCCGCGCATGCGCTGACCTGGAAGCCGCTGTGTACCGATGGCGGGTCCGGACAAGGCGCACACAACGGAACCTGGCACCCACTCAACACGTCGTCCACCGGCGGTGGCACGTGGAAACCCTTGGGCGCCTGCACTCAACCGCTGACCGCGAGTGCCAATGGCGATAACTTTGGCTGCACCGGCAATACGACGGGTGTCCAGTACTACTGCTATACCTACCCTACCGTCATTGCCAGCGGCGGCACTGGTGGATATACCTACAGCTGGACAATTACAGCCGGTGCCAATTTTGGACTTGCCAATGGGACAACGGCAGGCCCCACCGTTAACCATCTAGTGGTCAAAGCCGGCTACACCGGCACAGCTGTGTTGTCCGTCACGGTAACGGACAATACCGGCCACCAAGTCACCGTAACCAATATTCAGTGTATTTATACGGCATAAGGAGCCACACAAATGCGTATCGCTTTTTATATGGCTTGTGATTTTACGCATAGCGATACTGATCCGTGCTGGATCTGACCACTCGATGACCTCAAATTCATCTGGCTTCACGCCCAGTTTTCGTCCGTCCGAGAATACAGCTGCGACCGCGCCATAGCTGTTTGTCCAGGCGTCCAGTTCCATTCCGCGAAAGGCCACAGGAATATTGTCACCCATCGTGGCGAACCCGATCACCGGCATGGGATCCGCCGTCACGGTCTTGATCATGCGAATCCGTTTTGGGACCGTCTCTCCGAAGGGGTAGCCGTCTTTGTGTGCGTGGGGGCAGTCAATCACAGGACGACTGTTTTCAACGCTCACGAAATTACCTCTCGCTGATCGCACCCCAATGTAATCTTCAGTTCCGCGATGCTTACATCCGTTTCTTCGTGAATCCGAATCAACATCGATGCGCCCATTTTAAGGGCGCCGTGCCTGAGCTTACTAATTAAGGGAGGAGCCACTTCAAGAGCACGAGACAATGCCGCGGCGTTTTTCAAATTTAGCTGTTTCATCATATTATCGAGAATCTGATTTTGACCTGTAGTTTTGTCGATTGCCATGTGTTGCGCTTTCTATAAGGATGAAAAATGGGATTAATAATTCCGAGTCCAGCCAGCTCCGTTAAGCAAACCGCCTATTTAACGCGGGGAACGGGCCGATCCTGGTTGTGAACAAGCAGTCAGACCAGAGTCTAACGCTCGCGTTTGGAAAAATAGCGTAGCCAAATTTTGTAAACTTTTAGCGCATAGGAATCGCGTTCGGCGATCGTTTCACTATGATAGGCACCAACCGCCATCCAAGTGTTCCCGTAACGACGCATCATTTTTTTGTAATGCCAAGCGCCGATATAGATATTCTTACACTGGTCAAGAAGGTCGGAAGGCGCAATTCCGAAACGCGATAGTTCAGAAAAGTGAATGGAATTGATCTGCATGCAGCCCACATCGATCGATCCGTTTGAATTTCTGCGTACTGTGCCATCGCAGCGCCAGTTTTCTTGAATTGCAATCGACCGTAGAATGTCGGGACTAACCTGATGGTAGCTTGCGGCGGCGTCAAAGCAGTCTTGTACCGCGAATGCTGAACGCTGTGCCATGATCAGGCAGAGGGCCAGCGCGGAAAGCGCGCCGGCGGTCCGAGATCCTAAAAATTTGGCGCAAGCCATGTCAGCACTCCGACTGATGTGATGACCGCGAGAACCAGAGGCGCCGCAGCTTTTGGCAGATGCGACTTGGTTGATAAATTTGCCGCATGGATTGCAAAACACCCGGATGTTTTGCCTTATTTTGTTGCACATAGTCTGCAAAGTTTTCTGAGATGTTTTCTTCAGAGATGTTCGGGTCGTACCTACGTGCCTTACTTGCGAAGGCGAGGTACATCTTCTCGCGGCCGTCGCCTTTTCCGTGCAACATCGCATGAACGCTGCGGGGGTCATTTTCGACCCATGCAACATTGCTTTGTTCAAGAGTCCAATTTGCCAGTGTGTTCATTTCCATCTCCTTTATAAGAACCGTGAGATAGAAATAACACGCAGTTTTGATCAGTCAAGCCCTCGAAGTCGTCATGCAAAGGTAACTTCGAGGGCGACACGTCAGCCTGTAAGGCCGTCTAGGTTAAATGTTGGTACCGAATAAGGTCGAGACTTATTCTTCTCGGTAGAACGCGTGTCCGCGGACTGTGCTGATTCGGTAGGGTGTGTCTGGCGCGAATCGCTTAGGTCGATGGGAGGCGCAGCAGTTGATACAGCTCGAGTCGTAAGTGATCCTTCGGCAATGACTCCCATGTGAATCAAAGCAATCAATCGGTGACGAATCGCTGTTTTGTCACCATTAAGTTTAGCGAGCTGGTCATAAGCCATATCCCCAGGACTGATGACGACTCTTGAGATGATCCTATTCATGGTCAGCTCGCGAGGTTTGCTGCCCATTGTTCTCCGACCATCTGAAAGCCGCGAACATTGCTGAAAATAGGATCGTCATCAAGAATGATTTTGCGATTCGGTATCGCCTTCTCAGTCTCTTTCTTGAAGAGAGTAGCGCCGCCTCCCGTCAGAATGATGTTGTCGACGTCGTCCATATTGCCTACGCTCTTCAGCATCGCTGCCAACGATTCTCGAATCGCATTCTCGGCAACCTTACCGTACCTACCGTTGATGTCGATTTCCTCGCCACTAATATGCACTTTCTGTCCGGTTCGGAGTGCTAGATCGATCCGCTCCAGAACCCCCATATTATTTTTCTTCCCCTGTCCCATGGCATCCGCCACACTGGTCACAATCTTGGAGACGCCGCCGTTATAACCATCGCTGCGTCCGGGGATCGGTGAATTGCCTTTGGCCAAAAACCAATCAAATGTGCCGTGGCCAACATCAAGAATCAAATTCTTCTGGGCGCTCATCTGGTTGTACAGCCGTCGCGGTACGCTGTAATTAAAGAATGCTCCAACTGGCTGTGGCAAAATTCGGACATTCGCTACCTGAACGCTCATCTTGGCCGGTGCACCAGGGTTCGCTTTTAGATGAGGATTGGGAATGGTATGGCCACCGACCATTCGCTCACGTAACTTTTCCCGGTGTGATTCAAATGTGGTCAGAGGGAGTCCAAGGACCAACATATCTATCTTTGGAGTCTTCATGTAATACAGTGCGCCGCGCACCAGGGCCATATAAATGTTGGAAAGAGAGTACTCGGCATCCATCAAACGCATGGTAGAGCTGGACTCGGCCGTTTCGGAATCCCTCCCGACGACGTAGGAGGCACCGTCAATCTCGACCTCGATGAACTCGCCAGCGGACAGTACGCCTCCCGTCATCCCAAGTGAGTTACGAGGTTGCGGAGCGATAGAAGGGAACACCTTGCACCCGAATTCAAATTCCCCGTCTGCGGTGGTGAATTTAGTGTTGCCGTGGCCAACGTCGATCGCACGTGTTGTGGTCATAAATATCTCCCTGATTAAAGAAAATTACTGTGATTACTTTACTTCGCCAATCGATAAAAACTAACCGCGAATAACCGCTAAAACTCTCGGATTCCCAAGTCGTTTGAGAAATTTTGACAAAAAATCGAAATTCTTTGCACGAGGCTTCGGATAAATTCCACGCGCCGTCAAAGTCGTGCAATAAATTGAAATAATTTATAAAAAAATGGCACGTTTTATCACGCAGTGTTCAGTGGAAGACCTAACACTGCTTGAATTGACAAAAAGTGAAAAAAAGTGAAAAATTTTTTCACTATTTCGCATTTACTCCTTTCAAGTTACAAGGTCCGATCTTCACCTCCAAAATCCCCTTGACAAGCATTTTGAGCTCACCTATTCTGGCCTCACTATCTGGTCGCACGGCCAGTTATGCAGCTGGGCATCTAGCATCTTCCTCACCGGTTCAAGACACCGGTACAAAAATCTTCTTCAAGGCCTCGCGCCTTTTTTTAAATTCAATGGATCAGAATTCCATTGGAAACAGAGTGTGTCTCAAAGCTAGTGTTCATGCGGTTCTCCAGTCCTTTTCGGACAATGAAACGACAATGAGATTTTTTTCCAAATTCCTGTAACGACATTCAAGCCTACTTGCGGGCGGTTCGGACATACGAACTGCCGTCAGCGGTTGATGCTCACGGTACGCAGCTATCTGTACGCCGGAGGTCGACTTCAATGGTGAGTTCTACCCTTCTGGTGGCAGGGAGGGATTAAGGAAATGTGAATGTCTGTCGTCCCATATTCCCCCAAGCGCGGTAAGCGTATATCGGGGACGTTTTTCCAGTGCAGCGATAAAACTGGACAAGACAGCAAGTCGTCACACACGCGACTTGCTCCCAATCTCCCGCAGAAAATGCACCAGGAGATGGGCATAACAGATTGGCGGAAACGCTCAATCGCTATGGTTCGATCATTTTTTAAGACACGACGCTCGTCCGCGCAAGACGTATAAAAGCGCCGAACCTCCAGCCGTTAGGAGAACCACCGTACCGGAATTGAAGTATTTTCCCCATGCGTGCGCTCGGGAAAAGACAGCACTGGAAGGAGCTGCCGATGCACAAAATGACATACACGAAGCACAGCAACGCAATAGAAGAGACTGATTGGCCCGCGTCCAATCGCGACAGCCAGGGTGAAACGACAGACGCCGTGCGCTATGCCGTCCGCATTAGACATAGGAGAGCAATGCGGGGGATTCGCGCCACTGCGTCCAAACCGGCCGTATCAGTGGCGAGCAATACACCCGAGTCCATGACGACAGCCGAAGGCATGCGCCAGCCATGGCATCCAACGGTCGAATTCCCGTGCATGCCAACACTCCTTCCCTTGATGGGACCTTTCCTGACCATACCTAACTGACGAGCCAACGGAAGCACAAATCACATAGAAAGCGGAGAAAGCACATGAACCTGCCTATCACCCAATACACACCAACATCTCCTCTCAATGGAGAAGCGTCACGGCAAGCCGGCTTTGCGCAGGTTTGGTCCGGCGTCCGATTCGCATGGCAACTTCGCCGTATGAAACGCACGTTATCCCGTATGCAGCCGCTGTTTTCCGTCGTTTGGGAAAACCTCCTCGACACCGATCGTCACGTAGCCATACAAATGCTCGCGGCAAGGGTGTATGGACTTCATGTAGCGGACGCGATCGCACTCAAGCCTGTCGTAAGTTGCCAAAATGGACATATCGTTCTCGGCGCCGGGGCAAAAAGTCAGCACAAGATACTGCTCAACACCCGGTTGCAGAAACAGACCATGCAGCTGCTCGTTCAATTTGTACGTACTCATTCGGGCGATAGCAACGCGACACTGGCCAATCCTCTTTTGACCGCGCCGCAGAATCTCACGCGTTATGGCGCCCTGGTCGACATACACGTCCAGCGCCTGCGTACGCAATACGCCTTTGTGACTGCGGAATAGGAGAATCGGACATGAACCATCATTTTTCCCATCGCGCCAAGGTTACCGAAAAGCCGCAAGGCGGCGGCTGGCAGCACAAACTCAAGGCGCTGATCGATCAACACAATCACATGAAGGCGAACGGGACCAGTGTCGCCTCCAACCGGACGCGGGAAGAACGCTGTGAAAAGCTGTTCCAGATGTTCCGCACGCTTCGGGATAAGCTCAACTTCAAGATCGAGGATCCGAACAACCTTAAGATCAAGCACATCGAATCCCTGGTGAAATATTGGGTCGAAGAAGGCTACGCGCCGGCGACGATCGACAATTTCCTCAGTCACCTCCGTCTGCTCTGCCTTTGGATGAAAAAGCCCGGGATGGTCAAAAGCCTCCAGGTCTACGCGCCAGAGGTCAAGCGGACCTATGCGGCCAAGCACGATAAGAGCTTCGTCGCCAACGATGTCGATTTTTGGGAAGTCTGGGAGAAGGTGCGAGCGATGGACCAATACGTCGCCATGCAGCTGCTCCTGATCAAGGCCTTCGGCGCGCGGCGCAAGGAAGCCGTGATGTTCAAGCCGCTGATCGCTGATCGAGAGCTGTATATCGAACTGTTCGAAGGAACGAAGGGCGGACGGCCGCGTATGGTGCCGGTCGAGGATGATTTCCAGCGCAACGTGCTCGCGACACTAAAAAACTTTGTCGCAAGCAGACTTGCCGACGCCAAAGGCCATATCGGCGATCCGGACAAGGATCTCGAGCAAAATTTGAAACGCTACAGCTACGTCCTGGGCGCGGTGGGCATCACCAAGAAGTCGCTCGGTGTCACCGGCCATGGCCTGCGCGCCGAATATGCCAACGACCAGCTGGCCAAGCTCGGCGTGATCACCACGATCCGGGGCGGAAGCGGCAAGGCAGAAGACAAACTGACAACGAAAATCGCTTACCTGAAAGTGTCCGAGGCTTTAGGCCATTCCCGTGAGGACGTGATGACGGCGTATGGTGGCAGGCGTCGACCATCGCGCCAACCGGAATGCGGCGATGTGCAGCGTCCCGGCAGGACAGCCGAACCGGGCGCAGAGGAGGAACGGAATTGAAGAAGGAACTAGCGCAACGGCTGGCCGCGCACTATACACAAACGATGACGGACGACATCCGTCCCGCGCGGACGCAGCAACGACCATCGGAGGTGAGACATCTCAGCACTGGCGAATTGGCCCTTACGATTCTGATACGGCAATGCATGACAATTATGGACCGGCGCGATCCGGCATTTCGCGATCGCTTCGAAGCTCTGTACCGAGAGGATGAGGGATATGTGGCGATGCAGCTGCTCGCCGCCCAGGTATTAGGCTTGCGCATGCATGAGGCAGTCATGATGAGGCGGAGCGTTCGAAATCTTGACGGCGCGATCTTGATCGACAGCGGGCGGGGCGCGCTTCCGCTCGAGCACCAGCTGCAGGGACAAGACGAACTGGTTGTGATGCAGGCGATAGACCAATTTTTGCGCGTCCGTAAAGGACAGCCGTTCGCCAGCCTGAACAACCCGTCCATGTCCGTCGAGGACAATATTGCGCGCTTTTACGAACTGACGGTGGCCGGACTTACGAGGGCGCCGTCGCGTCAGGACATAGCCGCCTGAATTAGCGCCCGAATTCCTCGGAATTGCCATTGATAAGGCGACAAACGGAGTTGCTCTGTTGATTGGTCATGGGCGGAGCAGGAGCGCCTTATCTAGCTACTAACAATTGAACTTTGTCGGATGCCTGAGACAATCAAACCACAAATTCAGGAGGGGGAAAATAGGAAAATATGGAAAATCACTCTGTGAGTAAAACCGTAGATTTGATCCCGAAAGTTATGTCAACCGGTTCATTAACAGACAGTGAATTGGAGGCTTTTCGACGGTTTGGCGAGACATGCGCGCGGAGAAGGATTAGATGTTTCTAAGAGCATGATGTATCGATTAGCTGCGAATGGCTTGGTTCGGCACATTGGCGACGGGCAGTTCGAAACGACCGAACTTGGTGAGTCGTTTTTTCAACCTGAACTCAATCCTGTTTTTTCCCAGGCTATTGTTCCGCCCGGATGGGAAATCGGACAGGTTGCAGGAGGCGAACCCTTTGATTTCACGGATAAGCCTGAGTTCGTGCATACTGCATGGAGCATCTCAAGCGGTGCGGCGACTCCAAGCTCGATAGCTCCAATCGACTACAAAATTCTTTTAAAATTCAAAGAGTTAACCGCGAAATTTTAAGAAATCCAGGCCTACCCTCATGATCATGATTGGACGCAGCCACAGCTCTAACCTTGATACTTACGCCAAAAAGCGCGACTTCACTGCGACCCCTGAGCCCGCAGCTAGTCTCAAAGATCGCGCAGGACCCCTCTTTTATGTTATTCACGAACATGCTGCACGCAACCTTCACTACGATTTACGGCTTGAACTAGACGGCGTTTTGAAGTCCTGGGCTGTTCCGCATGGCCTTCTTATCAAGCCAGGTGAAAAACACCTCGCCGTGCAAACCGAAGATCATCCGATCGATTATGCGAGTTTCGAGGGCGTCATACCGCCTAAACAGTACGGCGCCGGAAAGGTCATTGTTTGGGATTGCGGCGTGTATTCGCCGGATACGGGCGGTTCCTATTCCTTTCATGACCGCGCGACCGGGCAGGCGCGCGTTCGAGATGCGCTTGAGGAAGGCAAACTCAGCTTTACCTTCGCCGGTACAAAGCTCAAAGGCTCGTTTGCATTGATACGCACAGCGAAAGGCTGGCTTCTGATTAAACACTCTGACGGCATAGGACCGGTCGACATCGAGTTAGAACGGTCCCCGCTTTCAGGGGAAACGGTGACGGCTGTCACGGCGTCAGTCCCGCGGCTACTGTTGACACAGATGGTGCCTTCTGAACCCCAGGAGCCTACGCCGACAAAGATCGCAGTGATGACGGCGCAGACGGCTGAGCAAGCGTTCTCACACCCTGAGTGGCTATTTGAGCCAAAGCTAGACGGTTACCGTATGACTGCCTATCTGAACAACGGGAACGTAAAGCTTCTTTCTCGTGGAGGAATCGATTATACAAAATACTTCCCGAATATAGTGAAAGAGCTTGCCAGGCAGCCTGTTCAGCCGGCCGTGCTGGATGGGGAGATAATTGCATTCGAGAATGGCCGTCCATCTTTTTCAGCTCTACAGGAGATCACCAAATTCGTATTGGTAGATGACAAGGCGCATAGCTGCGTCTTTTACTGTTTTGATATTCTCCATGCGGTCGGTGTGAACACGCGCCATGCCGCTTACCTAGATCGTCGTCGTTTTCTGAAACAATGCGTGACACAATCCGATCACGTAAAAATCGTCCATGCTGAGCAGGATGGTCTCGCGCTTTATCAGGCTGCCATCGAGACGGGGCTTGAAGGGGTCATGGCGAAGAAGAAATCCAGCGTCTATAGCGTCGGTGCGCGTTCGCCGAACTGGCTTAAAGTAAAGCCGATCCGCACAGCCGAATTTGTTATTGTGGGTTATACGAAGGGGAACCGAGGGAGTTTGGGCGCGTTGCTGCTGGGTTATTGGGACAAAGGTACGCTGCAATACGTCGGGCGTGTCGGTACCGGATTCGACACGCGAACCATCTCAATGCTGCTTGGCAGATTGCAGCCGCTAACAACTAAAAATTCACTTTTGCCTGACAAGGCGGTTCGCGCGGCCTTATGGGTCAAACCTGAACTGGTTGCAGAAGTAAGTTACTTTGAGCTAACCAAAGAGAACAAGTTGCGGCACCCGGTCTTTGTAAAACTGCGTGAGGATGTCGATCCTCGTATGGTCTCTTTGCCTTCTGCAAAGCCGGTATCGCCCCCGGGCAGAAGTGAAGTGGACGCCGATGAAATTGCGCAGCTGTTGAAGCAGCTTGGCGAGAGTGATGCGAAGTGCATCTTGAAGGTTGGAGGCCATCAGATCGTGCTGACCCAACTGGATAAAGTGATGTGGCCAGCGCACAAAAAATACAAGGCGCTAACGAAGCGGGATCTCATTCACTATCTGATGAGCGTATCTCCCTATATGCTGCCGCACCTGCGGAACCGGCCGGTTACGCTGATTCGCATGCCGGATGGGATCGGGGGGGAATCCTTTTTCCAAAAGCATCTCGATCAGAAGCTGCCGCTTTTCATGGAAACCGTCGCAGAACCGTCAAAGGCGAAGACAGCCAAACCACTCCTGCTTTGCAACAATCTGGCCAGTTTAATATGGCTGGGGAACCTGGG
>NZ_JBHRTP010000070.1:0-24501 GCF_042646465.1 Pseudundibacterium arcticum | reverse complement strand
CGTCGACAGAAAAACCTGGCGAAGATGGCGGCCACCCTCGACCAGAATCCGTCGCCCATGAACTTCCATAGCGCACTGCGCGCGATCCGCGATGTGCTCAAGACTCGCCCGGACATCAACGTCGTCAATGAAGGCGCCAACACGCTCGATTACGCCCGTAGCATCATCGACATGTATGAGCCGCGCAAGCGTTTCGACTCCGGCACCTGGGGCATCATGGGCATCGGTATGGGGTATGCCATCGGCGCGGCGGTCACCAGCGGCAAGCCTGTCGTTGCCATCGAAGGCGATAGCGCATTCGGTTTCAGCGGCATGGAACTCGAGACCATCTGCCGCTACGAGCTGCCGATTGTCTCCGTGATCTTCAACAACAACGGGGTCTACCGCGGCACCGATGTCAACCCGACCGGAGGGAAAGACGTCGCCCCTACGGTTTTCGTCAAGGGAGCGCGCTACGACAAGATGATCGAAGCATTCGGCGGCATCGGCTATCACGTCACCACGCCGGCCGAACTGACGACGGCATTGACCGAAGCGATCGCGTCGGGCAAACCGGCACTCATCAACGCCGTCATCGACGAAGCAGCGGGTACCGAGAGCGGTCGCCTGACAAATCTGAACCCGCAAAGCAGCGCGACCAAGAAGTAACACCAGGCACCATGGCGCACACCATGTACAAATAATTGCTCAACGCGGTGCATAATAAATATTCAGGAGACCTATTACCATGAGCAAAGCACTCGACGGCGTCCGCATTCTTGATTTCACCCACGTGCAGTCGGGGCCGACCTGTACGCAATTGCTGGCCTGGTTCGGCGCCGACGTGATCAAGGTCGAGCGCGCCGGCGAAGGCGATGCCACGCGCGGACAGTTGCGCGACATCCCGGACGTAGACAGCCTGTATTTCACGATGCTCAACCACAACAAGCGCTCGATCACGCTCGACACCAAAAACCCGAAAGGGAAGGAAGTGCTGGAGACGCTGATCAAGAAGTGCGATGTGCTGGTCGAAAATTTTGCCCCCGGCGCGCTGGACCGCATGGGTTTCACCTGGGAACGCATCAACGAACTCAATCCGCGCATGATCGTCGCGTCGGTCAAGGGCTTCGGCCCCGGACCGTACGAAGACTGCAAGGTCTACGAGAATGTTGCGCAATGTGTAGGCGGTTCGGCCTCAACCACCGGCTTCGATGATGGCCCGCCGATGGTCACCGGCGCGCAGATCGGCGACAGTGGTACCGGCCTGCACCTGGCGCTGGGCATAGTGGCCGCGCTGTACCAGCGCAACGCCACCGGACGCGGCCAGAAGGTGCTGGCCCCGATGCAGGATGCTGTGCTCAACCTGTGCCGCGTCAAGCTGCGCGACCAGCAGCGCCTGGAGCGCACCGGCACGATGCATGAGTACCCGCAGTATCCCGACCAGCCGTTTGGCGAAGCCGTGCCACGTGCCGGCAATGCCTCCGGTGGTGGTCAGCCCGGGTCGATCCTGAAGTGCAAGGGCTGGGAAACTGACCCGAACGCCTACATCTATTTCATCACGCAGGGAGCTGTCTGGCCTGCCGTGTGCAAGGTGATCGGCGAGGAAGGCTGGATCACCGACGAGGCGTACGCCTCGCCGGCAGCGCGCCTGCTGCACCTCAAGCCGATCTTCGCGCGCATTGAGGAATGGACCAAGACCAAGACCAAGTTCGAGGCGATGGACATCCTGAACAAGTACGACATCCCGTGCGGGCCGATCCTGTCGATGAAGGAAATCGCCGAGGAACCGGCGTTGCGCGAGACCGGCACCATCGTCGAGGTCGATCATCCCAAGCGCGGCAAATATCTGACAGTCGGCAACCCGATCAAGATGTCCGATAGCCCCACCGAAGTAACGCGTTCGCCGCTGTTGGGCGAGCATACCGAAGAAGTGCTGGCGCAACTGGGCTACAGCAAGGAACAAATCGCGGCGCTGCGCGAGGAACGCGTGATCTGAACCTCGGTCTTGTCGCAACGCACAAGCGATTTGGACATATACGAGGCGATAAGATCTGCGGACCACGCACCGATACGCTGATTAGGAAACACAATGAACCACATAGTCATCCCGATAGCGGTGCAAGGCGCCTCGAAACAGCGCAAGCGCGAAGCACCGAAAGGCCGCCGCGTCGACCCCACCGCATTGGCCGAGGTGCAAACGCTGCTTGGCTCGGCATCGCGTCAGCCTGATTTGCTGATTGAGCATTTGCACAAGATCCAGGATCGCTTCGGTTCCTTGTCTGCCGCGCATCTCGCTGCCCTGGCGCAAGAGATGCGCCTGGCGCAAACGGAAGTGTATGAAGTCGCGACCTTCTATCATCATTTCGATGTCGTCAAGGAAGGCGAGACTGCGCCCGCAACATTGACGGTGCGGGTATGCGACGGCTTGTCCTGCGAAATGGCCGGCGCGCGCGATCTGCTGGACAAACTGCCGAGCATATTGGGCAAGGACATCCGCGTCATTCCCGCGCCCTGTGTCGGCCGTTGCGAGCAGGCGCCGGTCGCCGTGGTCGGACAAAACCCGGTGCCGCATGCAAGCTGTGAAGCGATCGAAGCCAAGGTGACAGCCGGGGAATCGCAACATGTCCCGGAAGGTTTCATCGACTATGCGGCCTATCAATCGCAAGGTGGTTATGGGCTTTTGAAAGAGTGCATTTCAGGTACACGCGATACCGAATCGGTCATCAAGACAATGGAAGATTCCGGCTTGCGCGGTTTGGGCGGCGCCGGTTTTCCGGCGGGGCGCAAATGGCGCATCGTGCGTGCCGAAAAAGGACCGCGCCTGATGGCGGTCAATATCGACGAAGGCGAACCCGGTACCTTCAAGGATCGGGTGTATCTCGAACGTGATCCGCATCGTTTTCTGGAAGGCATGCTGATCGCTGCCTGGGCGGTGGACATACAAACGGTCTATGTGTATCTGCGCGACGAATACCACGGTTGCCGCGCTATGCTGGAAGCCGAACTGGAAAAGATGAAGGCTGCGCCACCGATGTCCAATATGCCGGACATCATTCTGCGGCGTGGCGCGGGCGCCTACATCTGCGGTGAAGAATCCGCGATGATCGAATCGATCGAAGGCAAGCGCGGCATGCCGCGCCTGCGTCCGCCCTATGTCGCGCAAGTCGGCTTGTTCGGCCGGCCGACACTGGAACACAACTTCGAAACGCTGTACTGGGTGCGCGAGATTCTGGAAAAAGGCGGCGCCTGGTTTACATCGCACGGTAAAAACGGACGCAAGGGACTGCGCTCATTCTCCGTATCCGGCCGCGTCAGGGAACCCGGCGTCAAGCTGGCGCCTGCCGGCATCACGATACAGGAATTAATCGACGAATATTGCGGCGGCATGCCGGATGGTCACACCCTGTATGGGTATCTTCCCGGCGGTGCGTCCGGTGGCATCCTGCCGGCAAGGTTGAACGCGATTCCGCTCGACTTCGATACCTTGCAGCCGTATGGCTGCTTCATCGGATCGGCGGCGGTGATTGTGCTGTCGGACCAGGATACGGCGGTCGGCGCAGCGCGCAACCTGATGCAATTCTTCAAACACGAATCCTGCGGTCAATGCACGCCTTGCCGGGTCGGCACTGCCAAGGCATCGAGTTTGATTGAACAACCAAAGTGGGATGTCAGCTTGCTTGCAGAACTGTCGACCGTGATGCGGGATGCGTCGATTTGCGGCCTGGGTCAGGCGGCGCCGAATCCGATTGATTGCGTAGTCAAATATTTTCCGCACGAACTGGCCTGACCATTCAGTGTGGAAGAGGCACAGAGAAAACACTCATGAACGCGATTAGCAGAAATGAAATGGCGCAATTCGAAGCGCCGCTCGTCACCTTCAATCTGAATGGCCGCGAGGTGAATGGCAGGGCGACGGAAACCATCATCGAAGTCGCCAAACGCGAGGGCATCGAGATACCGCACCTGTGCTACAAGGAAGGTCTCGAAACCGCCGGCAATTGCCGCGCATGCATGGTCGAGATCAACGGCGAGCGGGTGCTGGCTCCGTCATGCTGTCGTTATCCGACTGCCGGAATGAAAGTCATCACGGACAGCGAGCGCGCCATTGCATCGCAAAAAATGGTGCTGGAACTGCTGCTGTCCGACATGCCGGAAACCGACTACACGCGTCACAATGAAGTTGATCAGTGGGCCGACAAGCTTTCCGTCGGAAAACCCCGTTTCAAAGCGCGCAAACAGGTCAAGCAAGATGCGTCGCATGCCGCCATCACGGTCAACCTCGATGCGTGCATTCAGTGCACCCGTTGTGTGCGCGCCTGTCGCGACGAGCAGGTCAATGATGTGATCGGCCTGGCTTTCCGTGGCGACCAGGCAAAAATTGTATTCGATATGGACGACCCGATGGGCTCCTCCACCTGCGTCGGTTGCGGCGAATGCGTACAGGTATGTCCGACCGGCGCACTGATGCCGGCGCGCGACGTCGCGTTGGCCGTACCGGACAAGCAAGTCGCGTCTGTCTGCCCGTATTGCGGTGTCGGTTGCCAGCTGACCTATAACATCAAGGACAACAAAATTCTGTACGTGGAAGGTCGCGACGGCCCTGCCAATCATGAGCGCCTGTGCGTGAAAGGACGCTACGGTTTCGATTATGCGCACCACCCGCATCGCCTGACCAAACCGCTGATCCGGCGTGCCGATGCCCCCAAGCGCGGCGACTTCACGATGGATCCCGATAATGTGATGGATGTGTTCCGCGAAGCGAGCTGGGAAGAGGCACTGGCCTTTGCCGCCGGACAGCTCAAACAGATTCGCGATCAGCATGGCAAGAAGGCGCTGGCCGGTTTCGGTTCGGCCAAAGGCAGCAATGAAGAAGCCTACCTGTTCCAGAAACTGGTGCGCGTCGGTTTCGGCAGCAACAACGTCGACCATTGCACCCGTCTGTGCCATGCATCGTCGGTGGTGGCGCTGCTTGAAGGCATCGGCTCCGGTGCGGTGTCGAATCCGGTGATGGATGTGACCAAGGCAGAAGTGGTGATCATTATCGGCGCCAATCCGACTGTTAACCATCCGGTGGCCGCTACCTGGATCAAGAACGCGGTGAGGAACGGCACCCAACTGGTGGTGTGCGACCCACGCCGGTCGGAGCTGGCGCGCATTGCGCACCGCTTCCTCCAGTTCAAACCGGATACCGATGTTGCGTTGCTCAATGCGATGATGCACGTGATCGTGACCGATGGCCTGGTGGACCGGGAATTCATCGAGAGCCGTACCGTCGGCTACGAGGAACTGAAACAAAATGTCGAGGGATACAGTCCCGAGAAGATGGCGCCGATCTGCGGCATCGACGCCGATACCATCAAATATGTCGCGCGGCTTTATGCGACATCCAGGGCATCGATGATCCTGTGGGGCATGGGCGTCTCGCAGCATATCCACGGCACCGACAATGCGCGTTGCCTGATCGCGCTCGCATTGATGACCGGCCAGATCGGACGCCCGGGCACCGGCTTGCATCCGCTGCGGGGACAAAACAATGTGCAGGGCGCATCCGATGCCGGTCTAATTCCGATGATGTATCCGGATTATCAGCATGTGACCGATCCGAAAGTGCAAGCCAGTTTTGAACAGGCGTGGAAGCTGCCGGTCGGCACGCTGGACAGCACACCGGGTCTGACCGTGGTGGAAGTGATGCATGCGATCAAAAAAGGCGAAATTCGCGGCATGTACGTAATGGGTGAAAATCCGGCAATGTCGGATCCGGATGCCACGCATGCTCGCGAATCGCTGGCCGCACTGGATCATCTGGTGGTGCAGGATATCTTCCTGACCGAAACCGCGTATCTGGCTGACGTGATCCTGCCGGCCAGCGCGTTCCCGGAAAAGACCGGCACCTTCACCAACACCGACCGACTGGTGCAAATGGGGCGTCAGGCCATCGATCCGCCTGGCGACGCCAGACAGGATTTGTGGATCATCCAGCAAATCGCCGAACGGCTTGGGCTGGACTGGCAGTACTCGCACGTGTCGGAAGTATTTGACGAAATGCGGCACACGATGCCGAGCATCGGCGGCATCACCTGGGACCGCCTGGAGCGCGAACATGCGGTGACCTACCCATGCGTCAAGGAAGGCGATCCGGGTGAATCAGTGGTCTTTGTCGACGACTTCCCGAGAGAATCGGGGCGCGCGCGCTTTGTGCCGGTTGACATCATTCCGGCCGCCGAGCGTCCGGATGCCGAATATCCGATGGTGCTGATCACGGGGCGCCAGCTTGAACACTGGCACACCGGCAGCATGACGCGCCGTGCCACGGTGCTGGACGCGATCGAACCTGATCCAATCGCCTTGATCCATCCGCTGGACCTGGCGGCGATGGGCGCCAGGCCGGGCGATATCGTCACGCTCGAATCGCGGCGCGGTGCGGTGTCGCTGTATGCGCGCGCCGATGACAGTTCACCGCGCGGCGCGATTTTTGTGCCGTTCTGCTTCTACGAAGCGGCGATCAACAAGCTGACGAACGCGGCGCTGGATCCTTACGCAAAAATTCCTGAATTCAAGTACTGCGCGATTCGCGCTTCGTTAGGCGGCTTGCCTCCGATGCAAGGCAGTTATGGCGGCGGGCAGGTACTGGAGAAAATAACAGGGCAAAGCAAATGGTGAAAACCCGGCCGCTCCTATCCAACGCTGCTGCAGAGTTGACGCACGATGTTGAAGTGCTGGATGAACGTGGCCGGCTGTCGACGATTGCGATTCCGGCCGAACGACCACTGACCGTGTACGTCGACAAACGTGAACTGGTGACGCTGATGACGCTCGGCGGTGCACCGGAAGCGCTGACGCTCGGCTACCTGCGCAACCAGCGTCTGGTCCGGTCAATCGACGACATTGCGTCGGTCCAGGTGGACTGGTCGGTCAATGCGGTTGCGGTAAACACCTACTCCGGCATCGCGGATATTGAAGAGCGCACTTCGAAGAAGGTCGTTACCACCGGCTGCGGCCAAGGCTCGGTTTTCGGCGGCCTGATGGATGAGGTCGATTCGATCGTCCTGTCACCGGATGCGCGCTTGAAGCAATCGGTTCTCTACAAAATCGTCGACATGATCCGGACGCAGGACTCGATTTACAAGCAGGCGGGCTCGGTCCATGGCTGTGCCTTGTTTGCCGCCGATGGCAAGCTGCTTTACTTTATCGAAGATGTGGGTCGCCACAACGCAGTGGATGCGATCGCCGGCAGGATGTGGCTCGATGACATCAGCGGTAAAGACAAGGTATTTTATTCGACCGGTCGCCTGACGTCCGAAATGGTCATCAAGGGCGGGCAGATGGGCATTCCATTTCTACTGTCGCGCTCCGGAACCACACAGATGGGGCATATGGTGGCAGAGCGCCTGGGCATGTCTTTGCTGGCGCGCTGTACTGGCAAGCATTTCCTGCTTTTGACGGGCAAGGAGCGGCTGCTGTTCGAGCCGCAGCTGTTGGAGACCGGTTCCCGAAATGCGGAGACGGTCGGGTACTGAATTACATCAGGGACAAGTGGTTCGGAGTGGTGCATCTGCTGGGCAGCAGTCCCACCATCCTGTCCGGCGGCGACAAGCAGCGCATCGCGCTAGCGCGCGCCAAGGTCCTTGCGCCCAGATGACAATTGCTCGACGAACCGACCGCCAACCTGGGATGAACCCAGCGCGAACAGACAATCGCAGTGATACCCACTTGGTCGGCACAGGATGCAGCGTGGTGATGGCCTGTCATGGTCGCGATCTAATTGCGTTGCCAGGTGTGCAGCGGCTGAAATGACGGGACGGAAGCCTGGGAATCTGCAGCGGCCAGACCCACTCCGGATCAGATACCGGCCAGCATCACGTCTTGCCAGGTGTGGTTCTGGTCTTTTCTTTTTCACGCGGCGCGGCCTTGGTCCCGTGAGAAATCGGCACTTTTGGAAACGCCTCGCGCAATGTCATGACCGTCCCCGTTTCGTTGACGTCGTACCCCGGCAATCTATTGACCTCGGTTCGGAATTCACTGGTTTTCAAAAACTCCAGGATTGGCGTGAACCGCGAATCAAGCAGCAATTTTTTATCGCAAATCAGGAAATAACGTTCCGTCAGTATCGGAATAAAATCCAGATCGAATTGACGCGCCGCAGTTTCAACCCCCAAACCGGCATCGGCCTTGCCGCACAAGATGTAAGCGGCGATCGCCGCATGGGTCAGTTCAATGTTTTCGAAGCCATTGATGTCGCGCCCGGTTTTCCCTTCCTGCTGCAGTAATAAATCGAGGATCAGCCGGGTTCCCGATCCCTGCTGGCGGTTCACGAATTGCACGTCAGGACGCAGCAAATCCTTCACGCCCCAGATATTTTTCGGGTTCCCCTTTGCCACCATGATTCCTTGCCTGCGGGTGGCGAGGTTGATGAGCTGATGGCTGGGCTTGAGCCATGGTTCGAAGTGTTTGAATACCGGGATTTCAAATACGCCTATCGGCACATGGAAACCGGCAATGTCGCAATTTCCTCGACTAAAGGCGCTCATCGCCTCCAGGCTGCCGCGATAGCTCAAATCCAGCGGGATATTTTTCTTTTGCAGTTGCTTGTTGAGCGCTTCAATGGCGAACCCGTGACTGGCATAAATCTTCAAGACATTTCTCACGAGCGAAATGGCGCCTTGAATCTCCGCCTCGATTTCGCTCGCCATGCTGTCGAGCAGCGGATCCACCCTGGCGTGAATCAGTTTTTCCGCCGCCACCAGCCGCTTGCCCAGCGGGGTCAGTTCCGATCCGCGCCCTCGCGTCATCTCGACGACCGCACCGCCCAGCAATGCCTCCATTTCGGCCAAGGCATTCCAGGCATGCCGGTAAGAGATCGACAGCGCCTTGCTCGCCGTCTGCAAGTTACCACCTTTCTCGACAGCGGCCAGCAGCTGCAGGCCCTTCACGAGTGAAAAAGGTTTGGCCGTGTCGCTCAACAAAAACAAGCTCGGCCGAATTTCAATCTTCATATATGACCAACTTTGCCTATTTAAATTACCGAATGCTGCCTATCCATATGTGGATATTTATCATATTGCGCGCTAGAGGAAAGACGCCAATACTATAGCTGCGAATCGCCTCCCAAACATACACATAATTACATATTAAGAGCGCCTAACAAAGTAGTGAAGGTCAAAATAAGGAGCAACACATGCAACCCGTAAAGTCATGGGATGTCACAACGGTCCAGGATGTCATCAAGGCATGTAAATCGATGCCGGGCGCGATGCTGCCGATCTTGCACGGCATTCAGGATGCAGTCGGCTACATCCCGTCGGATGCAGTAGCGATGATTGCCGATGGACTCAACGTGTCGCGTGCCGAAGTGCATGGCGTCATCACCTATTACCACCATTTCCGGCAAGAGCCGGCAGGCAAACACCTAGTGCAGTTATGTCGCGCCGAGGCTTGCCAGGCGAGAGGAGCGGACGCGCTGGTCGCGCACGCGAAAGCAGCCCTCGGTTGCGATTTTCATCAAACCACGGCCGACGGCGAAGTCACTTTGGAGCCGGCCTATTGCCTCGGCCAATGCGCAGTGGGCCCAAACATCACGATCGGTGACGAACTCCATGCGCGCATTACACCGGAAAAATTTGATGCATTGATCAACGCCAAGCGAGGTGCAAAATGAGTATTACCATCTACGTACCGCGCGACTCGACTGCACTGGCATTGGGCGCCGACGATGTGACGAAAGCGATCATGGTGGAAGCGGTTCGGCGCGGCGTCGATCTGCGCATTGTGCGCAATGGATCGCGCGGCATGTTCTGGCTGGAACCGATGGTCGAAGTTGATACCCCCGATGGCCGCACCGCCTACGGTCCGGTGAGCAAGGAAGACGTGACAGTGCTGTTCGACGCCGATTTCATTCACGGCGGCACGCATTCCCTGTCGCTCGGTCTGACCGAAGAAATCGCCTACCTGAAGAAGCAGGAACGCCTGACATTCGCACGCGTCGGCATCACCGACCCGGTGTCGCTCGATGATTATCTGGCACATGAGGGCTATGCCGGATTACAGCGCGCATTGGGCATGACGGCCGACGGCATCGTGCAGGAAGTGCTCGACTCCGCTCTGCGCGGTCGTGGCGGCGCAGCTTTCCCGACCGGCATCAAATGGAAAACCGTACTGGGTGCGCAAGCGGCGCAAAAATATGTGGTCTGCAATGCCGATGAAGGCGACTCGGGCACCTTTTCCGATCGCATGGTGATGGAAGACGATCCGTTCATGCTGATCGAGGGCATGACCATCGCCGGCATCGCGGTCGGTGCGACGCACGGATACATTTATGTCCGATCCGAATATCCGCATGCGATCGCGGCGCTGAATGAGGCGATCGAGAACGCCGGCAAGGCAGGCTATCTCGGCCCCAATATTCTCGGGTCCGGCAAGACCTTCCAACTCGAAGTGCGCAAAGGCGCCGGCTCGTATGTTTGCGGCGAAGAAACCGCTTTGCTGGAAAGCCTGGAAGGCAAGCGCGGCATCGTTCGCGCCAAACCGCCACTGCCGGCGATCGAAGGTTTGTTCGGCAAACCGACCGTCATCAATAACGTGATTTCGCTGGCGACGGTGCCACTCATCATGGCGCGCGGCGCGGCATTTTACAAAGACTATGGGATGGGCCGTTCGCGCGGCACGCTGCCGCTGCAACTGGCCGGCAATATCAAGTACGGCGGCCTGGTGGAAAAAGCATTCGGCGTCAGCTTGCGCGAGTTACTGATCGATTTCGGCGGCGGCACCGCCAACGGCCGCGCGATCCGCGCGGTGCAGGTGGGCGGCCCGCTGGGCGCGTATCTACCGGAATCGCAGTTCGACACGCCGCTCGATTACGAGGCATTTGCGGCGATCGGCGCGGCACTCGGGCATGGCGGCATCGTCGTGTTCGACGACCGTGTCGATATGGCCAAGCAGGCGCGCTATGCGATGGAATTTTGCGCGGTGGAATCCTGCGGAAAATGCACGCCCTGCCGCATCGGTTCGACGCGCGGCGTGGAAGCGGTCGACCAGATTATCGCGAATCAAAACCGGCCGCAGCAAATTCACTTACTGCGCGATTTGTGCGACCTGATGCTGCATGGGTCGCTGTGCGCGATGGGGGGCATGACGCCTTTCCCGGTATTGTCCGCACTGAATCATTTCCCGGAAGATTTTGGCGCCGACACTGCGCAAAAAGCTGCCTGAACAAGAACGAGCAAAGGAATCACATGAACCAGTTCAATGGATTGGATTACGGAACGCCGGAACGCGTTTCAGACAACACCGTCACGCTAGAAATCGATGGCGTCGAAGTCAATGTCGCGGCCGGCACCTCGGTGATGCGTGCGGCGGTCGAGGCGGGCGTCAATGTGCCGAAACTCTGCGCGACCGACAGCCTGGAGCCCTTCGGTTCCTGCCGTTTGTGCCTGGTTGAAATTGCAGGCCGCAAAGGCTATCCGGCTTCCTGCACCACGCCGTGCGAACCCGGCATGAAGGTCAAGACCCAGACCCCGAAACTGGCTGACATCCGCAAGGGCATGATGGAGTTGTATATCTCTGACCATCCGCTCGATTGCCTGACCTGCCCGACCAACGGTAATTGCGAATTGCAGGACATGGCGGGCGTGGTCGGCTTGCGCGACGTGCGCTATGGCTACGAAGGCAAAAACCATCTGAAGCTGGAGAAAGATGAGTCCAATCCGTATTTCACCTATGACGCATCGAAGTGCATCGTCTGCAACCGCTGCGTGCGCGCCTGCGAAGAAACACAAGGCACGTTCGCGCTGACAATCTCGGGGCGCGGCTTCGACTCGCGCGTGTCGGCTGGTCAGGATCAGGCTTTCATGGAATCGGAATGCGTCTCTTGTGGCGCCTGCGTCGATGCCTGCCCGACCGCCACGCTGACGGAAAAAACCGTCATCATGATGGGCCAGGCCGAGCACAGCAAGATCACGACCTGCGCGTATTGCGGCGTCGGCTGCTCGTTCAAGGCCGAGATGAAGGGCAATGAAGTGGTGCGCATGGTGCCGAACAAGGATGGCCATGCGAACCATGGCCACTCCTGCGTCAAGGGCCGTTTTGCCTGGGGCTATGCGACACACAAGGACCGCATGCTCAAGCCGATGATCCGGGCCAAAATCACCGACCCGTGGCGCGAAGTATCGTGGGATGAAGCGGTCAATTATGCCGCGTCCGAATTCCGCCGCATCCAGGCAAAGTTCGGCAAGGATTCGATCGGCGGCATCACCTCGTCTCGTTGCACCAACGAAGAAACCTACCTGGTGCAAAAACTGGTGCGCGCTGCATTCGGCAACAACAACGTCGATACCTGCGCCCGCGTTTGCCATTCGCCGACCGGTTATGGTTTGAAACAGACGCTGGGTGAATCGGCCGGCACGCAGGCCTTCGATTCGGTGATGAAAGCCGACGTCATCATGATCATCGGCGCCAACCCGGCATCGGCGCATCCGGTTTTTGCCTCGCAAATGAAGCGACGGCTACGTCAGGGCGCCAAACTGATCGTGATCGATCCGCGCGCCACCGAAATGGTCAAGTCGCCGCACGTCGAGGCCGATTACCATTTGAAGCTGATGCCGGGTACAAACGTCGCCGTCATCACCGCCATGGCGCATGTGATCATGAGCGAAAGCTTGTTCGACGCCGACTTCATCGCCGCGCGCTGCGAAGAACAATCATTCAAGGATTGGCAGCAGTTTGTGCTGCGGCCCGACAATTCGCCGGAAGCGATGGCGGCCATTAGCGGCGTGCCGGCCGAAGAACTGCGCGGCGCCGCACGCCTGTTCGCAGCGGGCGGCAACGGTGCGATTTATTATGGCCTCGGCGTCACTGAGCATTCACAAGGCTCGACCATGGTGATGGGGATCGCCAATCTTGCGATGGCAACCGGCAACATCGGGCGCGAAGGCGTCGGCGTCAATCCCTTGCGCGGACAGAACAATGTGCAAGGTGCATGCGACATGGGCTCCTTCCCGCATGAGCTGCCCGGTTATCGCCATATCTCCGACACCACCGTGCGTACCGAATTCGAACAAGCGTGGAACTGCACGCTGGATCCGGAACCGGGCCTGCGCATCCCCAACATGTTCGACGCCGCACTCGACGGCAGCTTCATGGGCCTGTATTGCGAAGGCGAAGACATCGTCCAGTCCGATCCGAACACGCAACACGTCACCGCCGCGCTGGCCGCGATGGAATGTATTGTGGTGCAGGACCTGTTCCTGAACGAAACCGCCAAGTATGCGCACGTATTCCTGCCGGGTTCTTCCTTCCTCGAAAAAGACGGCACCTTCACCAATGCGGAAAGGCGCATTTCGCGCGTGCGCAAAGTGATGCCGCCGAAAGCCGGCAAGTCGGACTGGGAAGTTACGGTAGCCTTGGCGAATGCGCTCGGCTATCCGATGCGCTACAAACACCCGTCCGAAATCATGGCTGAAATTGCCGCGCTGACGCCGACTTTCCGTGGCGTCAGCTACAAGAAAATCGATGAACTCGGCAGCATTCAATGGCCGTGCAACGAGGAAGCACCGGGCGGCACGCCGACCATGCATATCGGCGAGTTCGTGCGCGGTAAGGGGAAATTCATCAACACGCAATTTTTCGCTAGCGCTGAAAAAGTTACGCGCAAGTTCCCGCTGATCCTGACCACCGGCCGCATCCTGTCGCAGTACAACGTCGGCGCCCAGACGCGGCGCACCGACAACAACCAGTGGCACAGCGAAGACCGTCTGGAAGTCCATCCGCACGACGCAGAAGAACGCGGCATCAAGCAGGATGACTGGGTCGGTATCGAATCGCGCGCTGGGCAAACAGTATTGCGGGCGACCATCACCGACCGGGTGCAGCCGGGCGTGGTGTACACGACCTTCCACTTCCCTGAGTCCGGCGCCAACGTGATCACCACCAATAATTCCGACTGGGCCACCAACTGTCCGGAATACAAGGTGACCGCAGTGCAGGTGATGCCGGTGACGCAAGCGTCAGAATGGCAACAGGGTTACAGCCGCTTCAACCGTGAACAATTACGGCTATCGAAAGGTGCGCCTGCCGACGCAGAGCAGGAAAGCGCAGTTGCCGATAAGTGAGCGTGAACAAGGAGCGGATTGATGAATGCAATGGCGGAACATGAACACGCAGCACTGGCCCGGGTTGTCGTGCAGAAATGGCGCGACGGTCTGGGTGACGTGCAGGCAGACAATGTGGCAGAAGAAGTGCCGGTTGCGCTCGAATACAACGGCATTTCACATGCCGTGATGCTGGCATCGCCGACAAATCTGGAAGATTTCGCGCTGGGATTTTCCTTGAGCGAAGGCATTGTTGCGCATCCCTCCGAGCTGTTTGATTGCGAAGTGTCAAATGTCTCGGATGGAATCCAGGTGCAAATGCGGATCGCATCCGAAAGATTTGTCATGCTCAAGGATAGGCGGCGCAATCTGACCGGGCGAACCGGCTGTGGTCTGTGCGGGGCGGAAACCTTGCAACAGGCGATTCGCCGTCCCGCCCGCGTGGAAAGTCATGCAAAGTTTTCAGCCGCCGCAATTTACGCGGGTCTTGATGCGATGCAGATGCAGCAAGCCATGCAACGTCACACTGGCGCCACGCATGCCGCCGCATGGCTGGCCGCGGATGGAAGAATCACCGTTGTCCGTGAAGACGTTGGGCGGCATAATGCGCTCGATAAATTGATCGGTGCATTAGCGAGAGACAGAATCGATTTTTCCTCAGGCGCCGCGCTGATCACCAGCCGGGCAAGCTATGAGATGGTGCAGAAGGTTGCCACCCTCGGAATCGGCTTTCTGGCGGCGATTTCCGCGCCGACTGGATTGGCAATTCGCCTTGCCGAACAAACCAATGTGACCCTGATTGGCTTTGTCCGTCTAAAAAGCCATGTCGTCTACGCACACCAGAATCGGCTGACCCATGATGCAGATTTAGGGAGAAATGAAATATGAACGTCGTGAATAACCTCGTCACAATGGCCAATCAGATCGGTGCATTTTTCGAGACGATGCCGGATCGCCATCAGGCATCGGAAGATATCGCGGATCATCTGAAGCGGTTCTGGGAACCAAGGATGCGGAGGTCTCTGTTGCTGTATGTCGATGAGCAAGGCGGATCCGGATTAAAGGAGATCGTTCTTGAGGCCTTGCGCACGCACAACGCCTCCATTCTTTAATAGCGCCTGACAATCGCTGGGTAAATTCGCTTCTGCGCATATGGCATTTAGACCTATACATAAGATTGCAAATGTTGGCCATTACCTGCATATGACATTGGCTCGGCAGCACCTTGTGATACTAGTGACATGAGGTATCGAATAAAACTATATTTAGTGTCCTTATCAAAGAAATGATTTGTCGATAGGATGTGTCATATCAATTCGACTCATTCACGAAACTGCGCATCTGGAGAATTAGCATGGCAAAAATGACTGCGGCAGAAGCAGCTGTTCATGTAATGGAAAAAGAAGGCATCACAGTCGCCTTCGGCGTGCCGAGTGCCGCCATCAATCCTTTATATGCGGCGTTAAGAAAGCGCGACAGCATTAAACATATTCTGGCGCGACATGTTGAAGGCGCTTCGCACATGGCGGAAGGCTATACCCGCGCCAAGGCGGGCAATATCGGCATCTGCATCGGCACCTCGGGGCCGGCCGGCACCGACATGATCACGGGCCTGTATTCGGCACAAGCTGACTCGATACCGATTCTGTGTATCACGGGTCAGGCGCCGCGCGCCCGCATCTACAAGGAAGATTTTCAGGCGGTGGATATCGAGTCGATCTCCAAGCCGGTCACCAAGTGGTCGGTGACGGTGCGCGAACCGGCGTTGGTGCCGCGCGTCTTTCAGCAGGCGTTTCATCTGATGCGCTCGGGGCGTCCCGGTCCGGTCTTGATCGATTTGCCGTTCGATGTCCAGATGGCACAGATCGAGTTCGACCCGGACACCTACGAACCGATGGCGGTCTATAAGCCCAAGGCCAGCCGCGCGCAGATTGAAAAAGCGATGGCGATGCTGAACGAGGCCGAGCGACCTCTGATTACCGCGGGCGGCGGCATCATCAATGCTGATGCGTCAGCCTTACTGGTGGAGTTTGCCGAAATCGTCGGTGTGCCTGTGATCCCGACACTGATGGGATGGGGCAGCATTGCCGATGACCATCCGCTGATGGTGGGCATGGTCGGTTTGCAAACCAGTCATCGCTATGGAAACGCCACCATGCTGGCGTCCGACTTTGCGCTGGGTATCGGCAATCGCTGGGCCAATCGCCACACCGGAACCATCGAGGTATTCACCAAGGGCCGCAAGTTTGTTCATGTGGACATCGAACCGACCCAGATCGGCCGCGTCTTCGGTCCTGATTATGGCATCGTGTCGGATGCGGCAGCAGCGCTGGCATTGTTTGTCGAAGTCGCCCGGGAGTGGAAAGCGGCCGGCAAATTGAAAAACCGCTCTGCCTGGGTGGCCGAGTGCCAGGAGCGCAAGCGCACCATGCTGCGCCGTACCGATTTTGACGAGGTCCCGGTCAAGCCGCTGCGTGTCTATCAGGAAATGAACAAATTCTTTGGGCAGGATGTTCGTTATGTGTCCAGCATCGGCTTGTCGCAAATTGCGGCGGCCCAGTTCCTGCATGTCTATAAGCCACGCCATTGGATCAACTGCGGCCAGGCGGGCCCCTTGGGCTGGACCATTTCGGCCGCATTGGGTGTGCGCGCGTCCGACCCGACCGGCGATATTGTGGCGATTTCCGGCGACTACGATTTTCAGTTCATGATCGAGGAACTGGCGGTCGGCGCGCAATTCAAGCTGCCCTACATCCATGTTCTGGTCAACAATTCCTACCTTGGCCTGATCCGTCAGTCGCAGCGCGGATTCGACATGGATTACTGCGTGCAATTGGCATTTGAAAATATCAACGCGCCGGAACTTCAGGGTTACGGCGTGGATCATGTGGCCGTGATCGAAGGTCTGGGCTGCAAGGCGATCCGCGTGTTCAGGCCGGAACAAATCATTCCCGCGTTTGAGCAAGCGCGGATTCTGATGAAGCAGCATGGCGTGCCGGTGGTGGTGGAGATTATTCTTGAGCGTGTGACCAACATCTCAATGGGCACCGATATTGACGCCATCAACGAGTTTCAAGAAGTTCTCGACGTCGAATAATCGAATACGAACAGGAAAAAATCACTCCCAAATTTGCTGTCAAGCTGACGATGCTATTTAACGAAGTGGGATTCATCGAATGTTCGGCGCGGCCGCGCGTACCGGATTCCGCGGAGTCGAGTCCTTGTTTCCCTATGCATTCCATGGCAATCAAATTTGGATAAATTGAATATTTATCAACTGGATCTAGTTTTGCATAATCTGTCGGCGGGCAATTGGGAAGCAGGAGTCGACCCTTACCAATGTCAATGCGGGCTGTCCTGATTCTTTAGAACCGATGCGACTGAATGAAAAATCCATCGGCCCAGTCATCGTTTCATTCAAAGGAAGAACATCATGCGGCGTCAACGAAATGCCAAAATCATAGCAACACTCGGCCCTGCCAGTTCGGATGCAGAGACAATCCAGAAACTATTTGAAGCTGGAGCCGATGTCTTCCGTTTCAACTTCAGCCATGGTTCGCACCAGGACCATCAGGCTCGCCATGAGATCGTGCGCGAAGTGGAGCGTAAACTTGGCCGCCCGATCGCGATTCTGGCGGACCTGCAGGGACCAAAACTGCGCATCGGTGCGTTTGCCGAAGGCAGGATCACGCTGGCGGCGGGGGCCGAATTTGTGCTCGATCGCGATGCCGCACCTGGCACGATACAGCGTGTATGTCTGCCGCATCCTGAATTATTCGAAGTCATCACGGTCGGCCAATCCTTGCTGCTGGATGACGGCAAGCTGCGCCTGCAAGTGCTGGCCAGCGACGGGCAACGGATTCGCACACGCGTGATCACCGGCGGCCCACTGTCTGATCGCAAGGGCGTCAACGTGCCCGATGCGGTGTTGCCGATTCCGGTGCTGACTGAAAAGGACCGGCGCGATCTGGCCTTTGCCTTGGCATTGGGTGTCGAGTGGGTCGCCTTGTCCTTCGTGCAGCGTCCGGAAGATTTGCTGGAGGCGCGTGAACTGGTCGGCGGCCGTGCCAGCCTGATGACCAAGCTGGAAAAGCCGCAAGCACTCGATCAACTGGAAGAAATTGTACGCTTGTCGGATGCGGTCATGGTGGCGCGCGGCGATCTTGGCGTCGAGCTGCCACCGGAGCGCGTGCCGGGCGCGCAAAAGCGCATTCTGCGGGTTTGCCGTCAGCACGGCAAACCGAGCATCGCCGCCACGCAAATGCTCGAATCGATGATAACCGCGCCAACGCCGACCCGGGCTGAGGCATCCGATGTGGCCAGCGCTATCTACGACGGCGCCGACGCTGTCATGTTGTCGGCGGAGTCCGCCAGCGGCGCCTATCCGGTGCAGGCGGTATCGATGATGGACCGCATCATCAACGAAGTGGAACGCGATCCGCTCTATCGCAACCTGATCGATGCGCAGCACGAATTGCCGATGCCCACGCGCGGCGATGCGATCTGCTCCGCCTTGCGCAATGTGACCAACATCATCGGGGCTGCGGCAACCGTCACTTACACGACCTCCGGACATACCAGTCTGCGTGCGGCGCGCGAGCGGCCTATGGCGCCCATTCTGAGCATCACGCCCAACCTGGCCACCGCACGGCGCCTGTCCCTGGTATGGGGCGTCCATTCCACCGTCAGTGCCGATGTTCACAGCGTGGACGAGATGGTGGCGACCGCCTCCCACGTGGCCCGTGAAGAGGGATTTGCACAAGCCGGTGACCAGATCGCCATCACCGCAGGCATGCCTTTTGGCGAGCCGGGCACCACCAACCTGTTACGGATCGCGGAAATCGAGGCCTGAAAATTGAGATGTGACCTCGGCTCATGAAAATCATCGTATTGGGGGCTGGCATAGTCGGCACCGCTTCGGCGTGGTTCTTGCGCCAAGCGGGGCATGATGTAAGCGTCATCGAGCGCCAGCCCGGTGTGGCGCAGGAAACCAGCTTTGCCAACGGTTGCCAAATTTCCGTTTCGCATGCGGTGCCGTGGGCTAATCCTTCCGCACCGATGAAAATATTGAAATGGCTCGGCCAGGAAGATGCGCCTTTACTATATCGCTTCCGGCCCGAATGGCTGCAGTGGAAATGGGGCCTGAATTTCCTGCGCGAATGCACGCCCGCACGTACCGCAAGCAATATTCGCCAGATCGTCGCGATCGCAGAATACAGCCGTCAAACGCTGCAAGCGGTACGTACTGAAACCGGCATCGAATACGATTGCCTGACGCGCGGCATCCTGCATTTTTATACCGATCAGAAAGACTTCGAGGAATCCCTGCCGGCTGCCAAATTCATGCGCGATCTCGGCTGCCCGCGCCAGTCGATCAGCGCGGATGAAGTCATCAAAATCGAACCGGCGCTAGCGCAGAGCCGCAACCGGATTGTCGGCGGCGATTTCACCGCGACCGACGAATCCGGCGACGTGTACAAGTTCACGACGGGATTGGCTGACAAGGCTGCTGAAGCGGGCGTCAATTTCCGCTTCAACACCACCATCACACGCTTGCTGACCACTGGCGCCGGTGCATCGGCGAAGATCAGCGGCGTCGAAATAATTAATGCGGAGGGACGCCACCAGGTACTGCGCGCCGATGCGTTCGTGGTGGCGCTAGGAAGCTTTTCGGCTCCTCTGCTCAAGCCATTGGGCATCGACCTGATGATCTATCCGGGCAAGGGCTATTCGGCCACTTACCGCGTCAAAGATCGGGACGCTGCCCCATCGGTTTCCTTGACTGACGACGCTTACAAGCTGGTGGTGTCGCGTCTGGGCGATCGCTTGCGCGTGGCAGGCACCTGTGAGTTCAACGGCTATACACGCGAGCTGAACGCCACCCGCTGCGAAATAATCACCCGCCGCACGCGCGAACTATTTCCGCAGGCGTGCGACTACGGCAATCCGGTTTACTGGACCGGCCTGCGGCCGCTGACGCCGTCCAACGTACCTTACATCGGTGAGACTAGGTTCAGCAATCTGTTTCTGAATACCGGCCACGGCACGCTGGGCTGGACCATGGGTTGCGGCTCAGGCCGGGCGATCGCCGACATCGTGTCGGGCCGGACGCCGGAGGTTGACTTTGCATTTACCCGAAAGCCGCATCGGGTATCCGTATCGTTGGTCGAACCTGGCAGAACGACTAGTTGAAGTAGCCGTGCAAAAAAGTGAGTCACCCGAATTTCGTATGGGGTTACAGTTGCATCTCATGTAAAACGTGGGCTTTTACACCAGGTTTCAACGCCATGGATCGAGAATGACGCAACGTTTCTACCGAGTTTTTTGTATCCCGCCGCCTGCATTTTTTTGTGGTCGATTTCAGAAAGAGAATATTCGAACGACACGCAATCATCTTCACAGCGAAGTACGGTCTCAATATCGACACCAAACAGAACCAGCACAGAGCCTTGGCGCGCAGTATGCGTGCGACGACATTGAGTCATGATCCCTTGGTGTACCGGACAAATAGGTTTTAAAATACTCAGCGCACAAAACGTCCGTCTTTGCCAAGCATCGTGATTTCCACAAACTGGCTGCCGGTGTGGTTCCGAGGCCCATAGTTGACCATCAATCCACCCAGATCGGCGTGCTTCATTGATTCCAGCGCATGCACAAAATTTTCGCGCGTCAGATTGCGGCCAGCGCGCCGGATGCCTTCCACCAGCACCTTGGCAGACACGAAGCCTTCCATTGCCGCATATGACACGGTGGTACCGGTTCCTTTTGCCGCCACCTTGAACTCCTGGCCCAAGACACTGGACACCAGATGGGGGGCAGGCGTGACCTGTGTCACGAGGATGCCATTCGCTGCCGGACCCAAATCCCTGGCGAACTCTTGCGACGAATTATTGGACATCGTCATGATTTGCATGCTGCCGCCTTGCGCACGCAGCTCCTTGATGATGTCAATCGTGTTCTCGCCTGAGCTGACGATAATCAGTGCCGCGGGCCTGGCTGCGATCAGCTTGGCAGCGGTGGCTTTAATGTCCGGCTTTAGCCGAGGAAATATCGCGATGATGGCCGGAGATAATTGACGCGCCGTCATGCCTTTGTTGAATCCGGCAAGTCCTTCCATGCCTAAGGGATCCTCTTTTTCATACGTCAGCAAGCCGATCTTATTGATGCCGACGGTAGTGAAGTGCTCGATGGCCTTAATCACTTCATCCTGATATTTGGCGCGCACATTGAACAGCCAGCGGTTGACGGGCGTATGGAATATTTCTGCGCCTGTGCTCGGTGCGACGAGCGGTACCTGGTGCGTCTCCAGGAGCGGCAGGATGGCTTCAGTTTGCGGCGTGCCCCGGCTCTGGAATAACGCGAACACATGATCTTGCGTAATGAGTTTTTCCGCATTGGCCGCAGCCAGAGCCGGTATGAACTTGTCGTCGACAATGCGCAATATGATCTTGCGGCCATTGACTCCGCCCTGCCGGTTGACGCCGGCAATATAGGCATGTGCGCCTTCGTTCATCTCTTTGACGGCGCTGGCAACAGTCCCGGTCAGCCCGACGGTCTGACCGATCAGAATACTATCCTCGGTGATGCCATCCTCCGCAAATGCCGTCATCGCAATGCTTGCCACCAGTCCTGCGACTACCCGTCTTTTCCAGCGCATGTCCATCGATTTTTTCCGCAAAGGCAGATTGATCGAAGTGCGATGTGAGCATCAGCCACTTCGAAGGAAATGAGATACCGACATGCTCGGCCGCCGCTCAGCTGCCGGAGAGGCCGCTATCGCTTTGAACGACTAAGCAAGCTTGTTCAAGCGGTCGTGGCTTCCAGTTCGGCCAGGCGTTTGCGCAAGCTGCGCTCTTCACTAAAGCGAGCGGTTTCATCGCGAATAATCGCGACAATGGCCGTCACCTTTTGATCTGCCGAATACAGCATGGCAACCGTAAACGCGATGGATAAGGCGCGCCCGTCTTTATGTAGCGCCGGTACCCGCAGCACATCGTGACCGTAACGGGTTTGCCCTGTCTCCATCGTCTTGTGATAACCATCCCAATGGCGCTGGCGCTGCCGCTCCGGAACAATCAGATCAAGCGATTGGCCCAGTGCCTCGCTTTCCGCAAAGCCGAACATGCGCTCGGCCGCCGGATTCCACAGCGTGATGGCGCCGCTGGCGTCACAGACGACGATCGCATCGCCTACAGCCTCTATGAGCTGCTTGAAATCAATTGCTGAGTGCATAGACTTACTCCTTATCCTTGAAAACTGGAGCGATGTTCAGAAGCCCGTGCGGGCTCCTGAACACCGCTATTAGGTGTGCAAGAATGGTGTCTTCAAACCACCTGCGCGGCATGCATTGCAGCAATTTTTTGTTTGCTGTAACCCAGGCTTTCCAGCACTTCGTCGGTATGTTCTCCCAACAATGGCGACCCGGTGATTTCGACCGTGGTATCCGAGAATTTGATCGGGCTGCCCACGGTGAGATATTTACCGCGCTCCTTGTGTTCGACTTCGGTAACGGTCCCGCTCGCGCGCAGTGAAGGATCATTCGCGATTTCCTTCATCGACATCACGGGCGAGCATGGGATGTCGAACTTGCGTAATATGTCCACGGCTTCAAACTTGGTCTTATCCTTGAGCCAAGCTTCGATCGTGCCAAAGATATCGAAAATTTTGTCCTGACGCGCCGCGGCCGTGTTGTACGCCGGATCGTCGATCCATTCATCCTGGCCAATCGCCTTGCAGATCGGGGCCCATGCATGGCCCTGAATGGTGAAATAGATGTACGCGTTCGGGTCCGTCTCCCAGCCCTTGCACTTGAGAACCCAGCCCGGCTGGCCACCGCCACCTGCGTTACCGCCACGCGGCACGACGTCGGTGAATTTACCATGCGGATATTGCGGATACTCCTCAAGGTAACCTACCTTGTCCAGGCGCTGCTGATCGCGCAGCTTGACGCGGCACAGATTGAGAACACTGTCCTGCATCGAGACAGCCACCTTCTGGCCCTTGCCTGTTTTGTCACGGCCAATCAACGCAGTGAGAATGCCGATCGCCAGGTGCATACCGGTATTGGTGTCGCCAAGGGCGGCTGCGCTCACCGTTGGAGGACCATCCCAGAAGCCCGTGGTGGACGCGGCGCCCCCGGCGCATTGCGCCACGTTTTCGTAGACTTTCAAGTCCTCGTAATGATGGCCATCACTAAAACCTTTTACCGAGGCTACGATCATGCGTGGATTGAGTTCACGGATGTAATCCCAGGTGAAACCCATGCGGTCAAGAGCACCTGGTCCAAAATTTTCAACCAATACATCGGATTCCTTGATCAGCTTTTCCAGCACTTCCTTGCCTTCCGGCTTCTTGGTGTCCAGCGTGAGCGACTTTTTATTGCTGTTAAGCATAGTGAAATACAGGGCATCTACACCTGGAATGTCACGTAACTGGGACCGGGTGACGTCCCCTGAACCAGGACGCTCAACCTTGATGACGTCGGCGCCAAACCAGGCCAACAGCTGCGTGCAGGCTGGACCGGCTTGCACATGGGTGAAATCAATGATCTTAATTCCGTCGAGTGGCTTGTTCATGATTAGTAGATTCCTTTTATAACGTTAATTGTGTTCCTGGAGCAGTAATCCAAATTGGTTCCGTTCAAGTTCCAGGTCGAACGGCGCCAGTTTTTGTAGCTCGTGCCTTGCTCATTCATACTCTCTTAAGGATCTGGTGCGTTGGCGCAGTGGGACTTCACCTGACCGCACCGGATCGAGCAATTATTTGTACATGGTGTGCGCCATGATGCCTGGTGTTACTTCTTGGTCGCGCTGCTTTGCGGGTTCAGATTTGTCAGGCGACCGCTCTCGGT
The DNA here is from genome assembly GCF_042646465.1 of Pseudundibacterium arcticum. NCBI lineage: Bacteria > Pseudomonadati > Pseudomonadota > Betaproteobacteria > Burkholderiales > Oxalobacteraceae > Pseudundibacterium > Pseudundibacterium arcticum. The sequence goes on along the minus strand of NZ_JBHRTP010000070.1, from coordinate 591 downwards.
GCCCGCTGCTTCGTCGATGACGGCGTTGATAAGTGCCGGTTTGCCCGACGCGATCGCTTCGGTCAATGCCGTCGTCAGTTCGGCCGGCGTGGTGACGTGATAGCCGATGCCGCCGAATGCTTCGATCATCTTGTCGTAGCGCGCTCCCTTGACGAAAACCGTAGGGGCGACGTCTTTCCCTCCGGTCGGGTTGACATCGGTGCCGCGGTAGACCCCGTTGTTGTTGAAGATCACGGAGACAATCGGCAGCTCGTAGCGGCAGATGGTCTCGAGTTCCATGCCGCTGAAACCGAAAGCGCTATCGCCTTCGATGGCAACGACAGGCTTGCCGCTGACGACCGCCGCGCCGATGGCATAACCCATACCGATGCCCATGATGCCCCAGGTGCCGGAGTCGAAACGCTTGCGCGGCTCATACATGTCGATGATGCTACGGGCGTAATCGAGGGTGTTGGCGCCTTCATTGACGACGTTGATGTCCGGGCGAGTCTTGAGCACATCGCGGATCGCGCGCAGTGCGCTGTGGAAGTTCATTGGCGACGGATTCTGGTCGAGGGTGGCCGCCATCTTCGCCAGGTTTTTCTGTCGACG
>NZ_JBHRTP010000069.1:0-45518 GCF_042646465.1 Pseudundibacterium arcticum | reverse complement strand
GCCGGCGCTGCGTGGCGGCCGCTGGCGCGCCGGCCGGTACTGTTCGCGTTGGCGCGCGCGCTCGCCGAGGCGTGGCCTGGCGAAGTTGACCGGGAAGCCTTGATCGCGTGCGCGTTCCGCACCCACCGCCCCAACGAGTCGCATCGGGCGCGCCTGCGGGTCGAGATCGGCCGCCTGCGCGCGCTCGTCACAGAACTGGCGCAGATCGAGGCCACCACGCGCGGCTTTGTTCTCAAGCCGCTCGGCGAGCGCGCCGTGGTCGTGCTGGCGCCGCCCATCGACGGCGACCAGGCGTCGCTGGCGGCGCTGCTTGCCGACGGTGCGGCCTGGTCGACCTCAGCCCTGGCGCTGGCCTTGGGGGCCAGCCAGCGCACCGTCCAGCGCGCGCTGGCCGAGCTGGAGGCCGCCGGACGGGTACGCTCCATAGGGCGGGCGCGGACGCAGCGCTGGCTGTCGCCGCCGCTTGCGGGATTCACGACAATCTTGTTACTCCCCGCCGCGCTCCAGATGGAATAGAGTTGTCTTACGGCGCCGCTTCGAGGCGCGCTGTAAGACGACCGCAAGGAGACAGCGATGACCCGCAAAGCCAGTACACCCAGCAAAGACAAACCCCAGGCGAAGGCGCGTGCGGCCGAGATCGTGCGCGAATACGGTCCCTTCGCCGGCGCCGACAAGGTGGCCGGCGTGACCCACGACGGCCAGCGCGTCTGGGCCGCCACCGGCACCAGGCTGATCGCCTTCGATCCCGAGAGCGGCGAGCCCACCCGCACGCTCGACCGCGCCTGCGACGCCGGCACCGCCTTCGACGGCACCTACCTGTACCAGATCGCCGAGCAGCGCATCGACAAGATCGACCCCGCCAACGGCAACGTGGTGGCATCGATCCCGGCGCCCGGCAACGGCTACGACTCGGGACTCACCTGGGCCGAAGGCAGCCTGTGGGTGGGCCAGTACCGCGACCGCAAGATCCACCAGATCGATCCGGCCACCGGCGCCATCATTCGTTCCATAGAAACCAACCGCTTCGTCACCGGCGTGACCTGGGTCGACGGCGAGCTGTGGCACGGGACATGGGAAGGCGACGAGAGCGAAATCCGCCGCATCGACCCGCAAAGCGGCGCCGTGCTCGAGCGGCTGGAGATGCCGCCCGGCGCCGGCGTCAGCGGGCTCGAGTCCGATGGTGCAGACCTGTTTTACTGCGGCGGCGGAGAGAGCGGAAAGGTGCGCGCCGTGCGGCGTCCGAAAGGCGCCGGGTCGTAATCGTCGCAGGAGCACGTCGAGTAAGGCTATATCTTCGGCGCAGCCGAGGGCCGTCGCACGCCGGTCTGATTCAAACACTGTCCTGATCAACCCCAATCCAAGGAGCATGACCATGAAGCTGTACTACATTCCGTCCGCCTGTTCGTTTTCGCCACACATTATTGCCAACGAGCTTGGCCTGCCAATCGAACTGGTGAAGGTCGACAGCAAGACCAAACGCACCGAACACGGCGAAGATTTTCTCGCCATCAATCCCAAAGGTTATGTGCCCGCACTGCAGCTGGACGATGGCAGTGTGCTGACGGAAGGCCCGGCCGTGGTGCAATATCTGGCCGACCTGAAACCTGAAGCGCAGCTGGCGCCCGCCAACGGCAGCATGGCGCGCTACCGCCTGCAGGAGATGCTGGGCTACATCAATTCAGAGCTGCACCAGAGTTACATGCCATTGTTCAACCCCGAGACCAGCGATGGCGTGCGTACCGAGCGCATGGCCCATCTGCGTAAGCACTATGGGCTGATCGATGCCACGCTTGGCCGCACGCCATTTCTGCTGGGCGAACAGTTCAGCATCACCGATGCCTATCTGTTTGTGGTGACGCGCTGGTCAGCGTTCGTGAAACTCGACCTGTCGCCGTTCCCGAACCTGCAGGCGTTCCAGGAACGCATCGCTGCCCGCCATGCCGTGCAAGCGGCGATGCGCCGCGAACAACCGGCAGCCGCCTGACCCTTTGCCATCAGCCAAGGAGTACATCATGAACACCGCTATTTCCGAAGCAAAGAACCATCTCGTCGTCTCCAGCGAGCGCTGGCTGAGCGAGCGCAAGACGCTGCTGGCGCGCGAAAAGGAACTGATGCGCCTGCATGACCAGATTGCCCGCGAGCGCCGCGCGCTGCCGTGGGAGCGCGTCGAGAAGGACTACATCTTCGACACAGCCGAGGGCCGGTGCACGCTCTCCGATCTTTTCGGCGGGCGCCGCCAACTGCTGGTGCAGCACTTCATGTTCGGCCCGAGGTGGGAGCAAGGTTGCCCGAGCTGCTCTTTCATGGCGGACCACACCGACGGCATGAACGTGCACCTGGCGCATCGCGACATCACGCTGGTGGCCATTTCGCGTGCACCGCTGGCCGACATCGAGCGCTTTCGCCAGCGCATGGGCTGGCAGTTCAGGTGGGTCTCCTCGCATGACAGCGATTTCAACCACGACTTCGGCGTCAGCTTCACGCCGGAAGAACAGGCCAAGGGCGAGGTCTACTACAACTACGGCATGCAGTCCTTCCCGGCCGAGGAGGCGCCCGGCCTCAGTGTCTTCTACAAAAACGACGCGGGCGAAGTGTTCCACACCTACTCGACCTACGGCCGCGGCGTGGAGGTCATGATGGGTGCGTACAACCTGATGGACCTCACGCCCAAGGGCCGCGACGAGAACGACGTGCCCTACAAAATGGAGTGGGTGCGCCACCATGACCGCTACGAGCCGGCGCCGATCGCGAAGCCGGCGCCGACGGTCGGTTCGTGCTGCCATTCACACGACATGCACGCCTGAAGCGCGAGCGGCCTGAGCGCGTGAGCACCTCATGTCGAGCCTTTGGCCATGGCTGGCGGTCGCAGGGGTCGGTGCCCTTCACGGGCTGAACCCTGCCACCGGCTGGATGTTTGCCGCAGCCTGGGGTGTGCAGTCGCGCGACCGGGCGCAGGCGCTGCGGGCCTTGGTGCCGATCGCGGTCGGGCACGCCGCATCGGTCGCGTTCGTGCCCGCCGCGGTGGCACTCGGCCTGTCGATGGATCGCGCCGTGCTGCAAGCCCTGGCGGGCGTGCTGCTGGGTGTGCTGCTTGTCGTCGCGGTGTATCACCTGTCGGGCCACAAAGCCAAGCGGGCCCGGACGCCGGCAGGTCATGCCGTGCTGGCGCTCTGGTCTTTCATGATGTCCACCGCGCACGGCGCCGGATTGATGCTGGTGCCGGCGCTAATCCCGCTTTGCATGGGAGACACGCCGGCCCGCGAGATCACGGCATCCGGCTCGCTGACGCTGGCGCTCGCGGCCGTGGGCGTTCACACAGCGGCGATGCTTGCCGTCACCGGCGTGATCGCCTCCCAGGTTTGCCGCAGCTTCGACGCCGGCGCCCGCTTGCTTCAACGCCTCAGGCGGAAGCCGCCTCCAGCGCCGCGTTGAAGGTGATACCTGGCCGCGCACTGTCTTGGCGAGGCGCGCCGAAAGCAGACACTAAACTATGAAACACCCGCTCAACGATTTCACCAATCTGTTGCGTCGATCGGTTGAATCCGCAGCCAAAAGCGGACGGTAAACATTATTCACCAAGATATTAATAATTTAATTTCGCCCCGCACGGCGATTATATTCAAAGCGATACTAGACCCGAGTTCGGGCCGAATGTTTAGGCGAATTTATTCCGAGTAAATCAATTGTAATGTGACCTCCAAGGAAAAATCATGAGCAACAACTCCGTCATCCTTATTAACGCTTTCACAGTTCAACCTGAAAACCAGGCTGGACTAATTGAACTATTGGCCCAAGCAACCAACGGCACAGTGCGGCACGCGCCTGGCTTTATCTCGGCAAGGCTTCACCGCAGCCTAGATGGCACAAAGGTCACCATGGTTGCCGAATGGCGAAGCAAAGAGGATTACGAAGCAATGCGCAAAGATCCGCAGCCACTGCCTTACTTGCAGCAGGCAATGGCAATGGCGACCTTTGAGCCGGGGATGTATGAACTGGCGGACGCTTTTTCTCCCATAGGCCAATGATGCTTGACTCAAGAATCGGTACGACGGTGTTTCTCTGGCGATGCTATGTAAAAACGCAAAAATTAAAACACTTAGTGTCTAGCGTCCGCTTTTGGGCGCTTGCTGACCATGACCAACTGGCGGAAATCGGCCAACACCGATCAGTGAAGAAGTTTTCTGAAAGCAGCCGGTCAGGAAGCCGGTGTGTCTGCTCCTGGCCCAGATTCCGACGTGCCGCTTTTCGCCATAAATTTGTACTATAAAGATAGTTCACGACGCCGAGTGAGAGAGTAGGCATCGGAGCCTGGGCGCATGACTGTCCCCCGAAAACAAAACTGATATATGGGTAGGGAGCGGGGATAGGGAGTGGCCACGCAGTTCCCTACCCCTTGGTCAACGCCTCTCTTGCAGCACAACATCTGGATTGAGGAGAATGGTGATGTTGATTTCCAAGCTACGTAAACTGGTAATAGTTAGCCTAGCCGCCATGATGGCAATATTGGGCTCGGGGCCATCAATGGCGCAGACGCCAGCATCACCCAACAAATTTATCGCGAACACGCTCCAGGAAGTCGCCGTTGGAGAGCTTCCGCCCGGCAAATGGAACATGAAGGCGACCATGCTGGTCATCGAACCCGGCGGCGAGATTCCTTTTCATGTGCATACTGGTCCAGGGCTCCGCTACGTATTGGAGGGAGCCATCACCATCAACTGGAAGGCGGGGAAGACGCAGACCTTCGAGGCCGGCTCCACCTATTTCGAAGGACCGGGCGAGAACCATCCAGCCGGCACTATGTCGGCAAGGAACGGCGGTCAAGGGCCATGCCGGGTAGTGATTGTCGAACTCGTACCCCAGAAGTAAATCCCGCCCACGTGGTGTACAGTTGACGCGCCTCGCGCGCAACTGGCACCCAGCCGTCTCAAAATATTCTCCACCTTTTCCCACCCATCTTTAACCCTTAACAATCACTTCCGACATTGCGGGGACTATAGGTCGTCTTTTAAGACCACCGTGGTCTAAACAGCAACAGGCAGCTTTCGGCCCAAAAGGAGACTGTCGCGCGTCAGCTCCGAAGTTGCCATTCGCGTTTATGCGCCCACCTGACTGAGCAGGCGGGTTGCCTGAAGCGGCCGATTGACGCTTGTGTCGGATTTGTTATTTGTGCACACTACCCCTCAATGAACCTGTATCGATCCGAGAATGTGTATGAGCAAAGAGGAGTTGCGTGATGGAAATAATACACATGGATGCAGACTTAGAAGATGCAGATTGGACAAAGCAATCTTGGGACTTGCCACCATATAGGTCTGCGGAATTCCTTCAATTATTCCCTGATCTGGAGGCATTCAAAAAACTTCCGGTGTACCAGCATGCTGTTGATGCTGGGCTTATTTATGATGACGAATGGGTGATGGATCGGGCATTGACTGTAAATACCGAGACTAATGATCATCAGGTGGTCTTCGAGTTCAACAGTGCCTTCTACGTCAAGCTCGGCCACGCCGGCTGTTGGGAGGCTGAATCGATCCTAGGATCTCGGTTGCGCTTGGGCTGGCCTAACCAGTCGCTCGCAGACATAAACGCGGGCCGATGGACAGTTATCGCCGAGCAACTGCGGAATGACCTTCCCAATAAGCAGCAGGTCACAACAGGTCTAAATCGGCTGCAAGACATCGCCCGTTCGACACCTGAAGACGTATGGATAACTTTTCACGGCGCCAAGCTCTGGTGGGCGCGCCTTGCTCCGGGACCAGTTGAAGAAGACCACATCTCCAAATTTCGCGCTACGCTTGACGGCTGGCATGACGCTTCGCAAAGCGGGAGGCTTCTAGTCGCGAACGACCTTCCGGGCAAGATCGCCCAGATGCAAGGTTTTCGCGGCACAGTCTGTCGCGTTCGGGAAAAGCAGCTCCTTCGCCGCGTACTTGAAGGCACCCGAAGCGAGTTGGCGTCTCGAATTTCCGCTGAACGTGCACGACTATGTAGCCAACTTGAAAAAGCGATTTCCGAGCTTCATTGGAAGGACTATGAAACCCTAGTTGACCTCGTATTTCGGCATGCTGGGTGGCTGCGTGTAAGCGTCTTGGGGCAACATGCAAAGTCCTATGACCTTGAACTTCGTGAGCCGATTACCGACGACCGGTATGTAGTTCAGGTCAAATCCCAGGCGACTCGTGCTGACCTCAATAAAACGATTCAAGACTTCTCCGAAGCTGACTATCGAAAGGTCTTCTTTGTTGTTCACTCCCCCGCAGCCGATCTTGCAAACGCAAAGAATATCCCATCTCACGTTGAACTTGTGGCCCCGGCGCATCTGGCCGCCCTCACACTCGATGCCGGTCTGTCACGTTGGCTCGAAGAGAAGGTTGCCTGAGCAATGAGGCCGAACCAAGCCGTCAACCGGACATGCACGCAAAGCCGCACAGGCCGGTTACTTTGAACGTTGAACGATTTCAGAAAATTTCAATGTCGCATTTGGGTCGACTGGAGCCTGTCGTGATCGGCCGCACCCAGCCACAAGCCGTCTTTCGACGGTGTTGCCCAATGGTCCAATGTGGACGTCGAAGAACACTTTCGACACCAGCTTAAATGACTCAACGATATCGCGGCTTGCCTGGCCGTCTTCGAACTTGAATTGGTTCACCGCGCAGCATAAAATAAAACGTCCCTTGCCGCCGCAAGCCGCGGCGACAAGTCCGTGTTCGTGTGGCTTCAACGGAGGTTCGTATGAGCTATCACCTGGAAGGTCGTCTGCTCGAGGTTTGCAATTGCAACGTCCTATGTCCCTGCTGGATCGGCGAGGATCCTGACAATGGCACCTGCGACACCATCGTCGCGTGGCGCATAGGCAAGGGAATGGTCGATGGCGTGGATGTGGGTGGCAACACCATCGCGGCCGTGGCCCATATTCCGGGCAACATCCTGGAAGGCAACTGGACCGCCGCCATCTATGTCGACGACCAGGCCTCCAAGGTGCAGGAAGATGCATTGCTCAAGGTCTACACCGGGCAGGCGGGCGGGCCGGTCGCCGATCTGGCCGCGCTCATCGGCCAAGTGGTGTCGGTGGAGCGGGCGCCGATCCGGTTCACCGTGGTCGACGGCAAGGGCGAACTCGAGATCGGCAAAAACTACTATGCCGAACTCGAGCCCTATCGCGGCGCGATGGGTGGCCTGACAACCCTCTCCGACACCGTGTTCTCTACGGTGCCGGGGGCTCCGGTGTTTGTCGGCAAGGCCCCGACCTATCGATCCAAGAATGCCGCCCTCGGCATCGACCTCGACATCAAGAACCACAACGCCCTGCAGAGCACGTTCGTCTTCGATGCATGAGACCGACGGCAGGCGCAGCGCCTCCCGTCATCATCGCGTGTTCTTGCCGGTCCTGGCCGCGCTGATTGCGCTCGCGTGGGTGGCATTGTGGGCGTGGGCGCGCAGCCCGTACGGACGCTATCTCGAGCACGAAGACTGGACAGCGTCAGGACCGGCGGCGCTACTGTGCCGTGTCGTTCCCGCCGGCGATGTGGTCGTGCCCATGGTGCTCTACGCCGCCGCGTGGATACTCATGACGGCGGCCATGATGCTGCCGACCACCTTGCCGTTGTTCAACACCTTCGACCGGTTGACGGCCCAGCGCCCGGACCATGGGCGCCTCCTCATGCTGCTCGGCCTTGGCTACATGACGGTGTGGGGAGCATTCGGGCTCTTGGCGCATGCACTTCACAGTGCAGTGCTGTCCCTGCTCGCCAGCGTACCCACACTGGCCTGGCATGGCTGGCTGATCGGCGCCGCGACCATTGCGTTGGCCGGCGCATTTCAGTTCAGCAGGCTCAAGTACCGGTGCCTGGAAAAGTGCCGCACGCCCTTGAGCTTCGTTGTCGAGCACTGGCGTGGGCATGGGCAAGCACGGCACGCGTTCGCGCTTGGCGTGCAGCACGGCCTGTTCTGCGTCGGGTGCTGCTGGGCGCTGATGCTGTTGATGTTCGCGCTCGGCACCGGCAGCCTCGGCTGGATGCTCCTGCTTGCGGCCGTGATGGCGATCGAAAAGAACGTTCGCTGGGGCAGGCGTCTCAGCACGCCGCTCGGTGTCGCGCTGCTGTCCTGGGCAGTCGTCCTGGTGGCGACCACCCATGCATGAAGAACGCCGTGGCCTGCACACGATGCAGACGATCGTCCTCACCGCGGTGGCGATGCTCGCCTTCGCCGCCAATTCACTGCTGTGCCGGCTCGCGTTGCAGCATGGGGCCATCGATCCGGCCAGCTTCGCCAGCATCAGGCTGGTTTCCGGAGCGCTCACGCTCGCCGTCATCGTGCGGTTCAGGTCGGAACGGTCCGCGTCCGGCCATGCCGACTGGCTCGCTGCGGCCATGCTGTTTGCTTATGTCGCGTTCTTCTCTTTCGCGTATCGCAACTTGCCCGCGGGCACGGGCGCATTGATTCTGTTCGGCGCGGTGCAATTGACAATGTTCAGCGTGGGCTTGCGCTCGGGCGAAATGTTCGGAGCCATCGCATGGCTCGGTCTCGCACTGGCTGCCGCGGGGCTCGTCTACCTGGTGTCGCCGGGTGTCGCTGCGCCGCCGCTCCTCGGCGCTGTGCTGATGGCGATCGCTGGCGTGGCGTGGGGCGTGTACTCGCTGCGCGGCCGCGGAGTGGTCGACCCGCTAGCCGCCACCGCGGGCAACTTCGCACGGGCGGCGCCGCTTGCCCTCGTGCTGAGCTTGATTTTCGTCGCCAACGCTTACGCGGATGCGGCCGGGGTCGCCTTGGCCATTTCCTCCGGCGCACTCACGTCCGGCATCGGGTATGTGATCTGGTATGCCGCGCTGCGCAAGCTTTCTGCGATGCGAGCCGCCACCGTACAGTTGTCGGTGCCGCTGATCGCTGCATTTGGTGGAGTGGTGTTCCTGTCGGAAACGATTACACCGCGCCTGGCTGCTGCCTCCGCGGCGATCCTTGGTGGCATTGCGTTGGTGCTGACCAGCAGGTCGCAGAAGCCGCGCCCGTAGCGTTCCCGAGCAGCAAATAGTTTTATATTTGAAATAGATTGAAGTAAGACAATTAGGGCCTGTTAACAATCAATAAAATGTGTTTACATTCGGTATTTGAATAAATGGATACCGAAGATGCGGGAAAGCAGAAGGCTGTTGCGAGACGACCAATGGGTAAAACTGGAACCCCTATTACCAGGCAAACCTGGCGATCCTGGTGCAACGGCGCAAGATAATCGCCTGTTTTTAGAGGCGGTGTTATGGATCGTGCGCACCGGTTCCCCGTGGCGTGATTTGCCTGCTGAATTGGGTAACTGGCACACGACATATACCCGCTTCAAACGCTGGGGTGAGACAGGCGTGTGGCAGCGCTTGGTGGAATCGGTCAGCGGCGACCGCGATCTGGAAGCGTTGATGATTGATAGCACTGCGGTGCGCGCCCACCAGCATGCGGCGGGCGCCCAAAAAAAGAAGGTCCTCAAGCGATCGGTCGTTCGCGCGGCGGATTGACCAGCAAGATTCATGCGGTGGTAGACGCCTTGGGCAATCCGGTGCGCTGGGTGAAGTTGCAGACATTACGCAAGGTAAAGCGCTGTTGGAAGGGATGACGCCGCAAGCAGTATTGGCCGATAAAGGCTATGACGCGGACGATTTGCTGAACTACATTCAGGCAAACAACGCGCAAGCGGTGATCCCGCCTAAGCGCAATCGTGTCGTGCAACGTGAATATGATCGCCATTTGTATAAAGATCGCAATTTGGTGGAGCGTTCTTTTAACCGCATCAAACAGTTTCGACGGATCGCAACGCGGTATGAAAAGTTGGCACGAAACTACCTCTCTTTCATTAACCTCGTCTGCGTTTATATTTGGCTACTCTGATTGTTAACAGGCCCTAGCCCAACTCTCAAGCTTGGGCTTTTTTTTGTTGGAATAGTCATGGCGAGCTCAATTTGCGCAGTCAGTTCATGCATTTAATTGGCGTGCATTTCGACTCTGCACTTAAATTGCGCACTCATTTGGCGCATTCAATTTGCGCATACAATCCGCGCATTCTATTTGACAGACACCATGCGATGGTCCTGTTGGATTGTTGCATTCAGCCCTGCGTGCGGCCTTGCATATCAGCGCCAGCGCTTGTTCTTGCATCGTTTCTGCGCATCCAGGCGATTTTCGGCAAAGGTGTCATGCACTATTTTCAATCAAAATTTCGTGCAAAAATTCGATGATTCTGGCCTGCAAGAATGTCTGATGCAGTTCTTGTATTTTGCAGGACAGTTGACAATACTTTATGCACGGTTCTGGAAACGGCAGCTGATGGCGCTTGGAAAGGATGCGTCATGGACGGGGTAGAGATTATCGACAACATGACCGAAATCAATAAAACGATATTGCGTTTCCTTCATGATCTGGTTGGTGTGCTATCCGCTCATTACCGTCAGGTTTGGCCAGGACTGCGTGTTGCCGATCAATGATTGCAAAGAAGAACGTCTGACAGTTCCTTTGCGCTTCAAGCAACCTTCACGAGCAAATAATTCAAGAGAGCGCACCGCCAATCAAGCATTGCTGAAACCATCCTGACGCGCGCAGACGGCTTTCAATGACCCTCTGTGTGCCCCGCATCTGATCGAAGGAGTCTCATCTTGAAAGCGCGCGTCCTACTCGTCACGTCAGAAGCAGTTCCCCTCGCAAAAACCGGCGGCTTGGCCGATGTCATCACTGCATTGACAGCCGCGCTGCGCAAGCAAGGTGTTGACGCCGGCATCTTGATGCCCGGCTACCCATCTGCAATGGACACGGCCAAAAGTTTGCGTAGCGTCGGTACCCTGCATGATTTGCCCGGGGGGCCGGGATCCTTGCTATCCGGTGTTATTCCCGACATGGATGTTCCGGTCATCCTGCTAGACACAGAGCGTTTCCGAGCCCGCACTGCCAATCCATATGTTGATCAGTACGGTGGCGAGCTGTCCGACAATGCCATCAGTTTCGCAGCGCTGGCACATACCGCGACACGCATCTGCGCAGGGCAGACAGTGTTGCCGGCGCCGCATGTAGTGCAGGCCAATGACTGGCATGCGGGGCTGATTCCAGCGTTGCTGCGGACTAACAACATACAAGGCGTTGGTGCTGTCATGACGATTCACAACCTGGCATTCCAGGGTAACTTTCCGATCGATCTGGCGCCGTCACTGGGCTTGCCGCCGTATATGTTGAGTCCCGACTGCGCCGAGTATTGGGGCCAGCTCAGTTTTTTAAAGGCAGGCATACGCTATGCTGACCGCATATCAACGGTCAGCCATACCTATGCGCAGGAAATATTGACGCCGCGCTTTGGGCATGGCTTTGAAGGCCTTTTAAATCAGCGCAAGAATGATCTCACGGCTATTCCAAACGGGATCGATGTCGATGTGTGGGACCCGCGCAATGACCAGATGATCGTGCAACGTTTTTCGAGCGTCGATTTAAAGGGTAAGCGCGCCTGCAAACATGAACTCAAAAGATTATTCAATTTGTTGCCGATCAATCCGTTTGCACCGGTACTTGCGTTAGGCAGCCGCATCACGCATCAAAAAATGGCTGACGTCGCGCTGGCTGCATTGCCAACGATTCTTGAACGTCACCCGTACCTGCAACTGGCGGTTCTTGGCTGCGGCGAACCTGATTATCAGCGTGGTTTTCAGCAACTGGTTGAACGATATCCGGGACGTGTCGGTGTGCATATCGGCTATGACGAGACGCGTGCCCATGTGTTGCACGCCGGCGCCGACATGCTATTGCACGGCAGCCGTTTTGAACCATATGGATTGACCCCGATTTATGCGATGCGTTACGGCACCATCCCGATCGCCTCCTGTGTCGGCGGTCTCAACGATACGATCGTTGATGCCGGTTCGGTCGAGCACCCGGTACCTGGCGCGAATGGCGTGCTGTTCGACGGCGAACAACCGCAAGACATGGTCGATGCGGTGAACCGTACATTTCAAATTTTCACTCGCCCCCAGGAATGGCAAAAGCTGCAAGTCAACGCCATGTGCGCTGATTTTGGATGGACCGCATCTGCGCAGCAATATATCGACATGTATCGCCACATCGCTACGCCGGACACCAGGGATTTGTTCCTCGCTGTGCCTGACGCGCAGCAGCATGAACAGCGGCGTGCGAAAGGTCAGGACAAGGCCAGCAAGGCGGCCTGAACGGTAACGTTCTTTGGCCGCAATCGAAAAACTGAGGGCACCAGACCGATGCACATAGAAACAAGCTCTCGGCGCTCGAGAGCTTGGGACTCAGGGACAGGCCGTCAACGCAATGATCTGAAGCGCTACTTGAAGCATTGCCTGCGATGCGTCCGGCAAGCATCGATAGGATCTGAACTATGCAAACAGATTTTTGTCCGCGCATTTACTCCATCCAGCCGGCGTATTTGAAAGCCCCGATTGCTGCGGAAAATGATGCCTGGGATATTCATCTTGACCGATGCGCGGCCATGGGATTCGATCATGTGTTAACCGCGCCTCCAGATTCAAACCCGCAGTTGAGGGCTGCGGAAACTTCTGTGGCCACCGGATTGACGGCGCTGGTACAGGCCTGCCGATCCCGTCAGCTGCGCTTGCTGCTGGATCTGACGCTGGATCAACTGGAGGCCGGGCATCCGTTGGTGCAGCAGCATCCGAATTGGTTTTCCCGGCGCGTTGCGGTCGATCCTGACAGCGGCGATGCGCCATTATTACCTGACCCCCGTTTTAGCCCCGCGGCATTAGCCATAAGATTGACGCGGTTTGACTTGCCGGAGGTAGTGGCAGGTTTGCAGGATTATTGGCAACAGCGGTTACGAGCCTGGGCAGATATGGGTGTTGTCGGATTTCGTTGTTTGGCTGCAGCGAAAGTGCCTGCTGCATTTTGGCAAACATTGATTGCGGCAGGAAGACGCCATCAACCAGGCATGCGCTTCATGGTCTGGTCCTGCGGTTGCACGCCGACGCAGATCGCCGCCTTGGAAGGATGCGGGTTCGACGCCAGTTTTTCATCCGCGCCCTGGTGGGATTTTAAAGCTGCCTGGTTTGCTGAAGAACAAACGCGTCTTATGCGGCTGGCGCCGCCGATTGCGTTTCCCGAATGTCCTGCTGGGCCGCGTCTGGCGCAACATTTTGTAGCAGACGGCCTGGAGTCGCGGCGACGGCTGGCGTTGCGGGCGCTGCAATTTGCTGCGGCGATTGGCAATGGCTTGCTGGTGCCGATGGGGTTTGAATACGGCAGCAGCACGCTGGCAGTATCCGAAGGACGCGACGACATAGATTTTGATGGTCTGCAAGCAGTGAGCGGCATCGACCTGACTGCAGAAATAGCCGAGGCCAACAACTTTGTCGCCACCTGTGGAAAATCGTTGCAAAATGCCCGGCTACGTATGTTGAGCAGCCCAAATGCAGAGGTGGTGATGTTGCATCGTGTGGCGCCGGCCATCGCGCCTGGCGAGGGCGGACTTCTCATAGTGGCAAATGCCGATCAATCTCACGCCCAACCGCTCAGCCGCTCTCTCTGGCGCCAACGTGCCGCCGGCTATTGGCCTAAAAAAATACTCCTGACAAATCAGCCGGATCAGATCAGCAAGGCAGCAGTAAATGAATCGGCGCTCGACCGCGATGCTTTGGAATTACCCGCTGCCGCCATACGCATCTATGCCGCCGCCATGGCACCGGCAGTCTTGACAGTCGCCAATCACGATGAACCGGCAGCCAAGGCAGCGACGCGGGCGCCCAGGATTGTTATGGAAGCGCTCACGCCAACGGTGGACGATGGGCGTTTCGCGGTCAAGCGCTTGCTAGGCGAAACGGTTCAGGTCGAAGCAACAATCATGATTGATGGTCACGACCTGGTGGCCGCCGCGCTGTTGTGGCGCAGCGCCGATCAGGTTCAATGGCAACAGATCCGCATGCTGCCACTGGGCAATGATCGATGGATGGCACGCTTGCCGTTGATGCGACTCGGACGTCATTTAGTTGCGATCGAAGCTTGGCACGACAGCTTTTCCAGCTATCGCGAACAGTTAAAGAAGAAGGTGAATGCCGGTCTCGATGTCGCGCTGGAACTGGCAGAGGGGCAATTGCTGGTAAGTCGGGCGGTGGACGTTGCCGGTAAACTTAGTGCCGACCATGGTGACGCCGGCGCAGTAGCCGCATTGAAATCACTGGCTAACGCATTGGCCGCGCCCCAACCGGGCCAAGCCAGTATTGCTCAAGGCATGGATGCCGCAGCAAGGATTCAGGCTCTGTTGTCGCCGCAAACGGCTACTCTGATGGAACGGGTAGATACGCGACCGTATGTGGTTCGCAGCCAGGCAATACCGATTAATGCGGAACGGCGCGCGGTGCAGTATGCCAGTTGGTACGAACTGTTTCCGCGCTCCCAAAGCGGTGACGTCGATCGTCACGGTAGCTTCGCCGACGTCATCGAGCGGCTGCCGGCAATCCGCGCGATGGGATTCGATACCTTGTACCTGCCGCCGATTCATCCGATCGGCCGTACCCATCGCAAAGGCCGCAACAACGCGTTGACCTCGGCGCCGGACGATCCCGGCAGCCCCTATGCGATTGGCAGCAATGAAGGCGGGCACGATGCGATTCACCCGCAATTGGGGACAATGGAAGACTTCCAGCGCCTGCGCCATGCTGCCGCCGGACACGGGCTGGAACTGGCGCTGGATTTCGCGATCCAGTGTGCGCCCGACCACCCCTGGTTGCAGCAGCATCCGGACTGGTTCGACTGGCGGGCCGATGGATCGATCCGCTACGCCGAGAATCCGCCCAAGAAATATGAGGATATCGTCAACGTCAATTTCTACGCCGAGGGCGCGATGCCTGAGCTGTGGTTGGCGCTGCGCGACGTGGTGCTGTTCTGGGCCCGCGAGGGAGTGCGGCAATTCCGGGTGGACAATCCGCATACCAAGCCGTTGCCGTTCTGGGAGTGGCTGATCGCCGATATCTGCGGCCGCTACCCCGACACGATCTTTTTGTCCGAATCGTTCACCCGGCCGACCATGATGTATCGCCTGGCCAAGGTCGGATTTTCGCAGTCGTACACCTACTTCACCTGGCGTCATTCCAAGAGCGAATTCATCGACTATCTGAGCGAGCTGACCGCCAGCCCGCTGCGCGATTATTTCCGTCCGCATTTTTTCGTTAACACGCCTGACATCAACCCCTATTTCTTACAACGTTCAGGACGGCCGGGCTTTTTGATCCGGGCGGCATTGGCGACCACCTTGTCAGGTTTGTGGGGGATGTATAGCGGGTTTGAATTATGCGAGGCCAGGGCGCTCAGCGGCAAAGAAGAATACCTGGATTCGGAAAAATACGAAATCCGCGCCTGGGATTGGCAGCGCCCCGGCAACATCATCGCCGAAATCAGTTTGCTCAATCGCATCAGGGAGTCCAATCCGGCATTGCAGACGCATCTCGGCATCCGCTTTCATCAGGCGTCCGATCCAGACATTTTGTATTTTTCCAAGGCCATCCCAGCCGTTGGCGACACGAATGCGGACACCGATGAGGTCGAGCGTTATGGCGACAACGTGATTCTGGTGGCGATCAACCTCGATCCTTTCTCCACGCATTCGGCACATATCGAAGTGCCTCTATGGGGCTTCGGCCTGGCCGACGATGCGCAAATCGATGTTGAGGATCTGGTGCATGACACGCATTTCAGATGGCATGGCAAGCATCAACAGGTCACGCTCGACCCGTTCACA
The DNA here is from genome assembly GCF_042646465.1 of Pseudundibacterium arcticum. Taxonomy (NCBI): domain Bacteria; kingdom Pseudomonadati; phylum Pseudomonadota; class Betaproteobacteria; order Burkholderiales; family Oxalobacteraceae; genus Pseudundibacterium; species Pseudundibacterium arcticum. The sequence goes on along the minus strand of NZ_JBHRTP010000069.1, from coordinate 29,788 downwards.
TTGCCGTTCGCAATCTGGCGCTTGTCATCCACCCGGTCAACCGGTTCACCGCGGTCAGCCGGGGCCTGAACATGGACGATGCCGCGCCAAGCCTGCCGACCGATGCCACCAGCGTTCATCACAGCCAGCGTTTCATCGACGATCCGCTGTGGTACAAGGACGCTGTTATTTACCAGATGCACGTCAAATCGTATTTCGACGCCAACAACGATGGCGTCGGCGACTTTGCCGGACTGATCGATAAGCTGGACTATATCGCCGGACTTGGCGTCAACACGATCTGGCTATTGCCGTTTTATCCTTCGCCGCGACGCGATGATGGCTATGACATTTCCGATTATTGCGGGGTGCACCCGGACTACGGCGGCATGCAGGATGTCAAGCGCTTTATCGCTGAAGCGCACCGGCGCGGCTTGCGCGTGATTACCGAACTGGTGATCAACCACACCTCGGATCAGCATCCCTGGTTTCAGCGTGCACGCGCGGCCGCGCCGGGTTCGCCTGAACGCGATTTCTATGTCTGGGCCGATCACGATCAGGGCTATGCCGGGACCCGGATTATTTTTCTGGATGCGGAAAAATCCAACTGGACCTGGGATCCTTTAGCCAATGCGTTCTTCTGGCATCGCTTCTATTCGCATCAACCCGATCTGAACTTCGATAACCCGCAGGTGCTGCAAGCGGTATTGGAAGTGATGTCTTTCTGGCTCGATCTCGGGATCGATGGCTTGCGGCTCGATGCGGTACCGTATTTGATCGAACGCGAGGGAAGCACGAATGAAAACCTGCCTGAAACACACGCCATCTTAAAAGCGATACGGGCCGAACTGGATCGCAAATATCCGGGCCGGATGTTGTTGGCCGAAGCGAACATGTGGCCGGAAGACGTGCAGCAATATTTCGGCGATAGCGACGAATGCCATATGGCGTTTCATTTCCCGCTGATGCCGCGCATGTTTATGGCTCTGGCGCAGCAGGATCGTTTTCCGATGACGGACATTCTGCGGCAGACGCCTGATATTCCTGCGGACTGTCAGTGGGCCATTTTCCTGCGCAATCATGACGAGCTGACGCTGGAGATGGTGACCGATAAGGAACGCGATTACCTGTGGAATTTCTATGCCTCGGATCGCCGTGCCCGCATTAACCTGGGGATTCGGCGTCGCCTGGCGCCGTTGCTGGAGCGCGATCGGCGCCGGATCGAATTGCTCAACAGCTTTCTGCTGTCGATGCCCGGCACGCCGGTGATTTATTACGGCGACGAAATCGGCATGGGCGACAACATCCACCTGGGCGACCGCGACGGCGTTCGCACGCCCATGCAATGGGCTCCCGACCGCAACGGCGGTTTTTCGCGTTTCGATCCGGCCGGCCTGGTACTGCCGACCCTGATGGACCCGCTGTACGGATACGCTGCGCTCAACGTCGAGGCCCAGAGTTCCGATCCGTATTCGTTGCTGAACTGGACCCGTCGCATGCTGGAAGTACGCAAGCAGCATCGGGCTTTCGGCCGCGGGAAATTGACCTTGATCTACCCGAACAATCGCAAGATCTTTGCTTATTTGCGCGAATATGACGACAGCGATGACGGCGGCGTCAATGAAACCATTCTGTGCGTCGCCAATGTCTCGCCGTCGGCGCAGGCGGTGGAACTGGAGCTGTCGGCATTTGCCGCCCGGATTCCGGTCGAGATGTTGGGAGGAGTCGCTTTTCCGCCGATCGGCCAATTGACTTATTTGCTGACCTTGCCGCCGTTCGGTTTTTACTGGTTTGTGTTGGCGAGCGAGGCCACCATGCCTTCCTGGTATGCGCCGCCGCAAGAGCCGCTGCCCGAGTTTGCGACGCTGGTGTTGCGTGGCGGGGTCGAGGATATCCTGAAAGGCGCGATCCGGTCGATCCTGGAGAACGAAGCATTGCCGGCCTATCTGCCAAAACGGCGCTGGTACGCCGGCAAGCAGGAAAAACTGCGGACGGTGCGGATTGTATCGACCGCTTTAATGCCGCCGTCGCAGGCGCGCCCGCATGCATTGCCGGTGCTGCTGACGGAAATCGAGACCAGCACGGCCAGCGGCGTCGAACGCTACCTGATGCCGCTCGGCTTTATCCGCGAAGAAAACGTGGTCAGCGCGCTGCCGCATCAATTGGCGCTGGCGAGAGTCCGCCGCCATCGCGAGGTCGGCTTGCTGACCGATGCCTTTACGCTTGATTCGCTACCCCATTGCGTGATTGAACAGATGCGGGCCAGCGCCACGGTCGTGACTGCGGATGGCGAGATTCGCTTTATCCCGACCGCCGCCATGCAGCAGATCGAAATTGCCGGCGACGCGGCAATTCGCCGCATGAGCGTTGACCAGTCGAACAGTTCGCTGGTGGTCGATGAACGGATTGTCTTGAAAATCCTGCGCAAGCTGGCCGACGGCACCCATCCGGAAGCTGAAATGGGACGTTATCTGACCGAGCTGGATTACGCCAATACGCCGGCGATGCTGGGCGAAGTGATCGCCATCGACCGCGCGGGTGCGGCCAGGACATTGATGGTGTTGCAACGTTATATCGACAACCAGGGCGATGCATGGGAGTGGGTCATGGACACGCTGGAGCGGATGATCCAGCAAGTGACTGGCGTCCTCATTGAACCCGAACTCGATCCCGCGAGCGTTGCCGTGCCGGCGGCTGAACCGGAGCCGGACCTATTGCATGAATTTACCGAGTTTTCGCGCACGCTCGGGTGCCGCTTGGGAGAAATGCACGCGGTGCTGGCGACGCCGACCGCCAACCCTGCCTTCGCGCCGCATGCGGCAACTGCTGACGACATCGACTACTGGCAGCGCAGCGTCGCCCGGCAGCTGGACGCCGCCTTCGAACTATTGCAGGCCAGGAATGACTGGCCGAGTGCGGACTGCGCGCAGCAGGCGGCCCGGCTGCTGGCTCTGCGGCCGCGCCTGTTGCCGTTGATCGGGCAACTGGCGCAGGCCGGCGTCGGCACATTGCTGACGCGGATTCACGGCGACTTTCATCTGGGGCAGGTGCTGATGGCGCACGGCGATGCGTATATCGTCGATTTTGAAGGAGAGCCGAGCCGCACGTTGCAGCAGCGGCGCGAAAAAAGCAGTCCTTGGCGCGACGTCGCCGGCTTGTGGCGCTCGTTGGACTATGCCGCGGCATTCGCCCGCGATGCCGGGCCGGGCGATCTTGGGGCGCCGGCGCTGGAACGTAAACAGCATCTGCTGGATCGCTTTGCCGCCACCTGTCAGGCCGCCTTCCTGGACGGCTATCGCGTGGCCGCGCATGCCGCGGGCACGCCAATGCCGGCGGCGGTAGAGGCGGCGTTGCTGGGGCTGTTCACATTGGAAAAAGCCGCTTACGAAATTTGCTATGAAGCCGCCAACCGGCCGACGTGGATAGCGGTCCCGATACACGGGTTGTTGCTGATTGCCGAGCGTCTGTTGGAAAATAATGCATCGGGAGAAAACGCGCATGGCTGAGCTGATCGACGGCAGCGGCAACGCGCCTGTATCGACTCTTGCACAGACCGTTTCACCGGCACTGGCAGAGGCGGTCCAGGCCTTGTTGGCCGGTCGTCTTGGCAATCCGTTTGCATTGCTTGGCCCGCATCGCGAAGGCGATGCTGTCGTCGTGCGCAGCTTCCAGCCCGGCGCACGCAAGGTGGAAGTATTGAACGCGGATGGCGAGCCGCTGGCTGCGTTGCCGATGGTGCAGATGGGGCAAAACCGGCAACCTGGCGCGAGCGGATTGTTTGCCGGCCCGGTCGCCGGATTGAAGCCCGGTCAGCGCTATTTGCTGCGTATTTTCTGGAGCGATGCAGGTGCCAGCGAGCCCGTCCAAACCACAGAAGACCCTTATGCATTCGACTTGCTGCTGAGCGACTTCGATTTGCATTTGCTGGCGCAAGGCAAACACCTGGAGCTCGGCCGCTGCCTCGGCGCTCAGCCGATGATGCTAGGCGGCATTGACGGCACCCGGTTTGCGCTGTGGGCGCCGAACGCGCGGCGAGTATCGGTGGTGGGCGATTTCAACTGTTGGGACGGCCGCCGCCATCCAATGCGCTTGCGGCATGGCGCCGGGATCTGGGAACTGTTTATCCCACGGCTAGAAGCCGGCAGTCGTTATAAATATGAAATTGTCGGTGCCAGCGGCGAACTGCTGCCGCATAAGGCCGACCCGGTGGCACGCGCCACCGAAGCGCCACCGGCGACGGCCTCGATTGTGGCGTCGGCAGCACCGTTTGCCTGGACCGATCAAGCCTGGATGGATACGCGCGGCCAGCGTCAGGGAGAGCATGCGCCGATCTCGATTTATGAACTGCATGCCGCTTCCTGGTTGCGAATTCTGGAAGAAGGCGGGCGCAGCCTGAGCTGGGATGAATTGTCGGAGCGGCTGATACCGTATGCGCTCGGGCTGGGATTTACCCATATCGAACTGTTGCCGGTCATGGAGCATCCGTTCGGCGGCTCGTGGGGCTATCAGCCGCTCAGCCAGTTTGCGCCGAGCGCACGGTTCGGATCGCCGCCGGCATTCGCCAGATTTGTCGATGCCTGCCATGCCGCCGGACTGGGTGTGATTCTGGATTGGGTGCCGGCCCACTTTCCCACCGATCCGCATGGACTGGCGCAATTCGACGGCACGGCGCTGTACGAACATCTGGATCCGCGCGAGGGCTTCCATCAGGACTGGAATACCTTGATTTTCAATCTTGGCCGCAATGAGGTCTGCGGCTTTTTGATCGCCAGCGCACTGGAATGGCTGCAGCAATTTCATGTCGATGGTTTGCGCGTCGATGCGGTGGCCTCGATGCTGTATCGCGATTACAGCCGCAAGCCAGGCGAGTGGACGCCGAATATCCACGGCGGCCGCGAAAATCTGGAAGCGGTAGCATTTTTACGGAATCTGAACCAGATCGTGGCCGAATACTGTCCGGGCGCCATCATGATTGCCGAGGAATCGACGGCGTGGCCGGGCGTCACGGCGCCGGTTGATCAGGGCGGACTGGGCTTTTCGTATAAATGGAACATGGGCTGGATGCATGACACGCTGCGCTATGCAGCGCTGGACCCGCTGTTCCGCCGCTATCATCATCACGACCTGACGTTCGGCTTGCTGTATGCGTTTTCGGAACGCTTCATCTTGCCGATTTCGCATGACGAAGTGGTGCATGGCAAGGGCTCGCTGCTGACCAGGATGCCCGGCGACGCGTGGCAGAAACTGGCGAACCTGCGGGCCTATCTCGGCTTCATGTGGACCCATCCGGGCAAGAAACTGCTGTTCATGGGATGCGAATTCGGCCAGCCGGCGGAATGGAATCACGACCAGTCGCCGCACTGGGATCTGCTGGACGACCCGCGCCACCGCGGCATACAGCGTCTGGTGCGCGACCTGAATCGGGTCTATAGCGAACAGCCTGCCTTGCACGTTCTGGATTGCCAGCCGCACGGATTTTCGTGGGTGATCGGCAGCGACATCGACAACAGCGTGCTGGCCTATCTGCGCCATGCCGATGACGCGTCCGGCGCGCCGCCGGTGCTGGTGGTCTGCAATCTGACGCCGGTGCCGCGCCATGCTTACCGGGTCGGAATACCCGCGCAACAACAAACGGCATCGGTCTGGCAAGAACTATTGAACAGCGATGCCGCAGCGTATGGCGGCAGCAATCTGGGCAACGGCGGGCAGGTCAGCGCCGAGCCGGTCGCCAGTCACGGCCAGCCGGCGTCGCTGGTGCTGACGCTGCCGCCGCTGGCGACCCTCATCCTGCGTCAAGGCAATTGATCATGGCTGCCAACCATGTCGATCAGCTATTGCCAGGCTTGCCCTACCCACTGGGGGCAAATTTCGACGGCCTGGGAGTTAACTTCGCCGTGTTTTCCGCCAATGCGGAAAAAATTCAGCTGTGCCTGTTCGACCCATCAGGGCGGATTGAACTGGAACGATTGACGCTGCCGGAATGTACCGACGAGATCTGGCACGGCTACCTGCCGAATGCCGGCCCCGGCCTGCTGTATGGCTATCGGGCCCACGGCCCTTACGATCCGCCGCACGGACAACGCTTTAATCCCAACAAACTGCTGCTCGACCCGTACGTCAGGCAATTGTCAGGCACCGTGCGCTTGACCGATGCGCTGTTTGGCTACCGGATCAATGCGGCGCGCGCGGATCTGAGCTTCGATAAGCGGGATAGCGCGCCGACGGTGCCGAAGTGCATCGTGACCGACCCCGGCTTCAACTGGGGCAACGATCGCTTGCCGGCCGTGCCCTGGTCGCGCACCTTGATCTATGAGGCGCATGTACGCGGCATTTCGATGCTGCGTGACGATCTGAAAGTCCCTGAGCGCGGTACCTTTGCCGCGCTCGCCGACCCGCGCTTTATCGATCATCTGCTGAAGCTGGGCGTGACCACGCTGGAACTGTTGCCGGTGCACGCCTTTTTACAGGACCGGTTTTTGATCGAGCGCGGCCTGCGCAATTACTGGGGCTACAGCACGCTCGCATTTTTTGCGCCTGAACCGTCGTATTTGTCGAAAGGCTCCTTGAATGAAATGCGGATGGCGATCCGGCGCCTGCATGCGGCCGGGATCGAAGTGATTCTGGATGTGGTGTACAACCACACCGGTTGCGGCAACGAACGCGGGCCGACGATAGCATTGCGCGGGCTGGACAACGCCAGTTATTTTCGCCTGATGCCGGGCCAGGAACGCTTTCACATCGACGATACCGGCTGCGGCAACACGCTCAATATTTCGCATCCACGGGTGTTGCAGATGGTCATGGATTCGCTGCGCTACTGGGCCGAAGCCTTCCATATCGATGGCTTCCGCTTCGATCTTGGCGTCACCCTCGGGCGCGAGGGGACCGGCTTCGATCCCGGCTCCGGATTTTTCGACGCGATCCTGCAGGACCCGCTGCTGTCGCGCCTGAAATTGATTTCCGAACCGTGGGATCTCGGTCCCGGCGGCTACCAGCTGGGGAATCTTCCACCCGGGTTTTCAGAATGGAATGACAAGTTCCGCGACGGCGTGCGGCGCTTCTGGCGCGGCGATGCCGGCCAGCGCGGTGATTTCGCCGCGCGCTTAAGCGGCTCTGGCGACCTGTTCGATCACCGCCATCGCCGCCCGTGGGCATCGATCAATTTCCTGGCCTCGCACGACGGTTTTACCTTGCGCGATGTGGTCAGCTATGCCGAACCGCACAATGAAGCGAACCGTGCGGACGCCAATGACGGCCAGGCTGAACATTTCAGTGCAAATTGGGGCGTGGAGGGTGCAAGCGACGATCCGCAGATCTGCGAGCTGCGCGAACGGGTCGCGCGCGCCATGCTGGCCACGCTGATGTTTGCGCAAGGCACGCCGATGCTGCTGGCGGGCGACGAATTCGGCCGCACGCAGCAGGGCAACAGCAATGCGTATTGCCAGGACAACCGGATCTCCTGGCTTGACTGGGATCAGGCCGCAGGGCCCGACGGCAGCGCGCTGATCCAATACGTCAGCAAATTGAGCGCGCTGCGCCGGGATTTCGAGGCGCTCCAGTCCGTACGGTTTTTGCATGGCGAGCACACGCTGGGATTGGGCATTGCCGACATCGCCTGGTTCGACGAAAGCGGCCAGGCGCTATCCGCCGAGGAATGGCAAAACCCGGAAACGCGGGCGTTTGCGGTACAACGCGCCGCGCTGAATCCGGATGGCGTGACGGAGGTGGTGCTGATGATCGTCAACGCCGGTCCCGATCCGATCGATTTCAATTTTCCGCAGCGCGCTGACGATGCGACTGTTGACGACACGCCGGCAGTTGGCTGGCATCTGCTGCTCGATAGCGCCAGGCCGGATGCACCCGGCGAGACCCTGACCGCCGCTACCGTCACGACCCAGGCGCATAGCGTCATGCTGTTTGGCAGCCGCCGGCTGGGAGAGCGCAAGTGACCGCGCACTATGCCTATCCGCTGCCGTTCGGCGCGACCTGGATCAGCCCCGACCGCACCCGGTTCCGCTTATGGGCGCCGACTGCGAGCGCCGTTGCGGTCCAGCTTGAGGGCCGGCATCCGGTGCCGATGACGCCGGATGCCGAACACCGCGGCTGGTTCGAAGCGGAGCTGGCCTGCGCAGTCGGCAATGCCTATCGCTATCGCTTGCTGTCGCACAGCGATGGCGAAATGCTGGTGCCGGACCCTGCTGCGCGGGCCCAGCAGGGCGACATCCACGGCGCCAGCCTGGTGGTTGATCCGCATGCCTACCAATGGCTGCATGCGGCATGGCAGGGGCGGCCATGGCACGAAACGGTTTTGTATGAATTGCACGTTGGCGTACTTGGCGGCTTTGCGGCCGTGGCCCGGCAGCTGCCGACACTGGCGCGGCTCGGTATCACGGCGATTGAGCTGATGCCGGTAGCCGATTTTCCCGGGCCGCGCAACTGGGGCTACGACGGCGTACTGCCGTTTGCTCCCGACGCTGCATATGGCACGCCGGAGCAGCTGAAGGCGCTGATCGATTGCGCGCACGGACTTGGCCTGATGGTGTTGCTGGATGTGGTGTACAACCATTTCGGCCCGGACGGCAATTATCTCGGCAGCTATGCCGCGCCGTTTTTCCGCGATGACCGGAGCACGCCATGGGGGCGCGCCATCGATTTCCGGGTGCGCGAGGTGCGCGACTTCTTTATCGAGAACGCGCTGTACTGGCTAGTCGAATATCGGTTCGACGGCTTGCGGCTGGATGCGGCGGATGCCATCGGCGAACAGGACTGGCTGCCCGAACTGGCGCACCGGGTGCGCGCCGTTATTGCGGCCAGCGAACCGCAGCGGCAGATCCATCTGGTGCTGGAACATGACGCCAATGCCGCCCATCTGCTGGCGGGCGCTTTCGATGCGCAGTGGAACGACGACGGCCACCATGTGCTGCACGTGCTGCTGAGCGGCGAGCGCAACGGTTATTACGCTGACTACGCCGAGCTGCCGGCGCCCAAGCTGGCGCGCTGCCTGGAGCAAGGCTTCATCTATCAGGGCGAAGCTTCGGCCTATCGACAAGGGCAGCCGCGGGGCGAATCGAGTGTCGGTCTGGCGCCGACCGCTTTCGTGCTGTTCTTGCAAAATCACGATCAAATCGGCAATCGGGCGTTCGGCGAACGTCTCACCATCCTGACCGATCCGCGGGCGTTGCGCGCAGCGCAAGCGTTATTGCTGCTCTGTCCGCAAATCCCGTTGCTGTTCATGGGCGAGGAAGTCGATTCGCGCCAGCCATTCTTGTATTTCACCAGCCATACCGACGCCGCGCTGGCAGAGGCGGTACGCAGTGGCAGGCAGCGGCAGTTTTCCGGCCGGCCTGAATTTGCGGACGCCGCACAGCTGGCGCTGATCCCCGATCCAAACGCTGAGTCCAGCTTCACGCAATCGATGCCGGCAGCATCCATGGCGGCGGCTGCTGGTTCCGCGTATTTCTCCGAACCGCTAGTCGAACTGCTGGCGATTCGCCACGCGCACATCATCCCGCGGCTGCAACACGCGCGCGCGCTGCATGCACAGGTCATCGGCCCCGCGGCGGTCGTTGCGCGCTGGCGCATGGGCGACGATACGGTGCTGGCGATCGCGATCAATCTGGGGGCGCAAGCGGTCGCACTGGATACGTTCATGCCGCCAGCCGGGGTTGACGTTTTGTTTGCCAGCCCCGGCGCTGCGGATGCGTTGGTGCATGGCGAACTGGCCGCATTCTCCACGCTCGCGCTGCTGGAAGCTGCACCATGAATCCAGCAAATGAGCGGGCAAATACGCAGGAAGACATTCTGCAACTGGCGGAAGCTGCCGGCATCGCCACCATCTGGTCCGATGCGTACGGCTTGCCGCGTCAGGTGTCGCCGCCGGCATTAGCCGCGATTTTGGCGGCGCTTGGGCTACCGTGCGACAGCGCTGCCCAATGCCGCGATAGCAAGGCGCGGCTGGCGGCGGAACAGACTGCCGGCAATTTGCCGCCAATGCTGACTGCGCAGGCCGGTCAGCCGATTCGTTTGCCGCAGCAAGCCGGATTGCACGGACGGTACTATCGCATCGAGTTTGAATCCGGCGCCAGCAGCAAAGGACGTCTTGCCGCCGATAGCGGCTTGCCGCTGGCACTGCAGCCTATCGATGTCTGCGGCTATCACCGACTGTTAGTCGGCCGGCAGTCGGTGCTGCTGGCGGTGGCGCCGGCACGCTGCTTCGGCATAGCGGATGCGCTCACAGGCAATACCGACGCCACCAGGGAGGCGGATGTGACGGCCCATCTGTGGGGATTGGCGGTTCAGCTATACGGCCTGCGCCGTCAGGGCGATGGCGGCCTGGGCGACTTTACGACGCTGGCGAAACTGGCCTGCGACGCCGCGCAACATGGTGCGGCAGCGCTTGCCATCAGTCCGATCCACGCGATGTTCAGCGCCGATCCGAGCCGTTACAGCCCCTACAGCCCGTCCAGCCGGCTGTTTTTAAATGCGCTGCATATCGATCCGGCAAGCGCGCTGGGCGACCATGCGCTGACCGACGGCAACGCAGCGACCACCGAGTTGCAGCGTTTGGAACACATGCCATTGATCGACTGGCCGGCCGCGGCCGGAGCGCGACTGAGCTTGCTGCGCCAGGCATATACCCGCTTGCTGGAATCCGGAGTCAGCCATGAATTCGAGACCTTTTGCCGGCAGGGCGGCAGCGCCTTGCAAGATCACGCCCGCTATGAAGCCTTGCAGGAATGGTTGCCGCGGCAAGCCAATTGCGGCGCGCCGGAATCGACTGGCGATTGGCGTCATTGGCCGCTTGAATATCGCGATCCGCGCAGCCCGGCGGTGACCGCATTTGCACAGCGGTACCCAGAACAGATCGGTTTTCACCTGTTTCTGCAATGGCATGCCGCAAGGGGATTAATCAGCGCGCAACGTGCGGCGCGCGCTGCGGGCATGCCGATCGGGCTGATCACCGATCTTGCCATCGGCGCCGACCGCGGCGGCAGTCAGGCCTGGAGCAGGCAAGGCGAAATCATCGATGCGCTGGCGGTCGGTGCGCCGCCGGATTTTCTCAATACGGTCGGTCAGAACTGGGGACTCGGCGCGTATTCGCCGCTGGCGTTGCACGCCAGCGGTTTTCATGCATACATCGAAATGCTGCGTGCCTGCTTTGCGCACGCCGGCGGGGTGCGGATCGACCATGTGCTCGGTCTGGAGCGACTGTGGCTGGTGCCGGAAGGGGCCAGCGCAGCAGAGGGCGCGTATTTGCGCTATCCGATGGTAGACATGCTGCGCCTGATCGCACTGGAGTCATGGCGCTATCGCGCGATTGTGATTGGCGAGAATCTGGGGACGGTGCCGGCCGGATTTGACGAGCGGCTGGCGCAAGCCAATCTGCTGGGCATTTGCGTGCTGTGGTTTCAGCGCGATCAATTGCAATTCCTTGCGCCCAAAGCGTGGTCTGCCGCGGCGATAGCCACCACCACCACTCACGACCTGCCGACAGTTGCCGGCTGGTGGTCGGAAAACGACATCGACTGGCGGGCCGGGCTTGGCCTGCTGGAAGCCGGCCGCAGCGACGCCGACGAGCGCGCTGCGCGCGCGCAGGAGCGGGACGCATTGTGGCAAGCGTTGACCAAGAGCACTTGTGCCAGCGGCGCCATGCCGCCGCCAAGCGCCACGGCGGCGCCGGTCGATGCCGCGCTGGCTTTTGTCGGATCGACCCCGGCGCCGCTGGTATTGATACCGATGGAAGATATGCTCGGCCTGCCCGAGCAGCCCAATCTGCCCGGCAACATCGGCAGCCATCCGAACTGGCGGCGACGCCTGCCACTGAACGTCGAACAACTGCTGCATGAGCCGGCGGTGCTGGCGCGCCTGGCGCGCTTGAAACAGGCGCGCGCGGCCGCGGCATCGGCATCGGCATCGGCAACGGCACCGGCAGTGCTGACTTCGGACAAGGATCGGGCATGACTATTCCACGCGCTACCGTGCGGCTGCAATTCAACCGGGACTTCACGCTGGACGATGCGGCGCGCCTGGTCGACTATTACGCCGCACTCGGCATCAGTCATTTCTACGCGTCGCCATTGCAGACGGCGCGGCCCGGCTCGACCCACGGTTACGACATCGTCGATCCGACCGCCATCAATCCGGAGTTGGGCGGTGAACCGGCGTTAAGACGGTTGGTGACGCGCTTGCGAGCTGCCAGGATGGGGCTGATCCTGGACCTCGTGCCCAACCACATGGGCGTCGGCGGCAGCGCCAATCGCTGGTGGCAGCACCTGCTGGAGTGGGGGCGCGCCAGTCCGTATGCCGACTGGTTCGATATCGACTGGGAATCCGACGATCCTGCACTGCGGGGCAAGGTGTTGATGCCGTTTCTTGCCGAGCGCTACGGAAAAGTACTACCTGCCGGCGAGATTGGATTACGTTTTGACGAAACCGATGGCCGGATTTTTGCCGCCTATCATGCGCATCGGCTGCCATTGTCGGCGACCGATTATCCCGACATTTTACGCACCGCCGGAGCGCAACGGCTGGATGCAACGATTGCTGCCTTTGAGCAGATTGAGCATTTGACTTCGCCAAGCGAACGCCAGCAGCAGGCCGGCACCGCATTGGCAATGTTGCTGGAAGTCAGTCGCAGCAAGCCTGGCATGGCCGATATCGATGCGGCGCTGATGAGTTTTTCGGCCGCGCAACCGCATGCGCTGGAACAGCTGCACCTGTTGCTGCAACGGCAGCACTATCGGCTGACATGCTGGCGCAATGCGGCTGAAGAAATCAACTGGCGGCGCTTCTTCGAGGTCAGCGACCTGGCGGGCCTCCGGGTTGAACAGCCGGAAGTATTTGAAGCCAGCCATGCGCTGGTTTTCCGCTTATACGCGCAAGGCTTGATCGATGGGGTACGGATCGATCACGTCGATGGTCTGGCCGATCCCGCCGGCTACTGCCGCTTGTTGCGGCAGCGTTTGCAACAGCTGGCATCGGGGCGGCCGGCCTTGCTGGCGCCGCCAGCGCCTTACATCGTGGTGGAAAAGATACTGACCGATGACGAACGCCTGCGCCGGGATTGGGGTGTGGATGGCACGACCGGCTATGAATTCATGGATCAGGCCGGGGCCTTATTGCATGACCCCGACGGCGCCCGGCGCTTGACTGCTTTATGGGCGGAATGGACAGGTGCCGATGCCGGTTTCGAGAGCGAAGTGCGACAGGCGCGGCGTCAGTTGCTGGCGCAAAATCTGGCGAGCGAATGCCATTCCTTGGGACGGTTGCTGCACCGTCTTGCGCGCACTGACGTCGATAACAGCGACTTTTCTTTGCTGTCGATCCTGCGCGTGCTGACTGAAATACTGGTGCACTTTCCGGTATATCGCACCTACGTCGACGCTGGCGGCTGCGATCAATTGGACCGCCAGCGCTTCGCACAGGTGATGTATCTTGCGCAGCAAACGCTGGCGCCTTCCGACCATCCGCTATTGGCGACCATGATCGGCTGGCTTGGCACTGAAGCAAGCGCATCAAGCCAGACAGTGCACGCGCTGCGCAGCAGGGCAATTCAGCGCTTTCAGCAAATCACGCCGGCTCTGACTGCGAAGTCGGTCGAGGATACGGCTTTCTATCGGTATGGACGCTTGTTGTCGCGCAATGAGGTTGGCGCCAATCCTGGCCGCTTCTGCATCGGCGTGCAGGAATTTCATGACAATTGCAGCGACCGGCTCAGGGATTTTCCGCACAATTTACTGGCGACCGCCACCCATGACCACAAACGCGGCGAAGATTTGCGCGCACGGCTTGCGGTATTGAGCGAACTGCCGGATGACTGGGCCGACACCGTGCAGCACTGGCGCCAGCTGAACCAATCCGCATCCCAGCGCGCGCCGCAGGCGGCGGACGAACTGATGCTGTATCAAATGCTGGCCGCTGCCTGGCCGATCGATCTGGCGGCTGGCGATGCCGCCGGCATCCGCCGCTTCGCCGCCCGTATCGGACGCTGGCAAACCAAGGCCTTGCGCGAAGCCAAGCGAATTTCGAATTGGTTCGATCCGAACCAGCAATACGAAGCCGATTGTGAAAAGTTTCTGTACCGGATACTGGGCGACCAGCGGTTTTTGACTGAACTGGCGCGCTGGGTGCGTCGCATTACGCCTGCGGGATCGATCAATAGTTTGAGCCAGACCTTGCTCAGAATGACTACGCCTGGCGTACCGGATTTGTATCAAGGTACGGAATTGTGGGATTTCAGCCTGGTCGATCCAGACAATCGGGGCGCAGTCGATTACGCACTGCGCCAGCAACTGCTGAATGCCGCAGGTGCGGCCGCAGCAAGCTTGAGTAATTGGCAAACCGGGCTGCCGAAACTGCAAATTATTCAGCAGACCTTGGGGCTCAGAAGGCGTGCTGAAGAATTATTTTCCCAGGGCGCATATGAGCCGCTGTCGGTTGTCGGGCCAAGGTCGCAGCACATCGTCGCTTTTCTGCGCCGCTTTCAGGGGAGCGTCGCCCTGACTGTGACTACGCGCTTGCCGGCAACGCTGTTAGGCGCTACCGAGTTACCATTGGTTAGCCCGGATGTGTGGCGGGACACGGCGATCCTATTGTCCAGTGATCCTGGCGTCGAGTGGACTGATCTGTTTACGCTGCGGAAGCTGGTTAGCGTCGACGGCAAGTTGCCGGTGTGCAAGCTGCTGGACATATTGCCGGTGGCATTGCTATACCAATAAGTCGCTGCGTCATCGAAGCTAATCGGCGGTCAACACCGGTTATCTAGGATAATGGCGCTTCCCTGATCGTCTTTACTTGTAATGTTCAACTCTGTATTTCCACAACAAAAACCGTCGATGTCGCTGCAGCAAGCGTTTCAACAAACGATTGCGCACTGTCGGGCCGGCCAATGGCGGGAGGCTGAAATTCTGTACCGCGCCCTCGTGCAATCTCAGTCATCCTCGGCACAGGGGCAACCCTGGCTCAGTTATATCGACGCCCTGATCCAGGCCGGAAAACCGCGTCCTGCGCCAGCCACGCCGGCCACACTTGCAACACCGGCAGCACTAACGCAAGAAGCACAAGAAATCCAGCCAGCGCGACCGATCCCCGCCAGTATCAGGCTCGCCAAGATGCCTAATCCTTGCTACATCGCCAGGCGGCCGCGATGGCCCTGGAAAATGGCGCTCGGCTGCGCCCATGTGCCAAGCCGCATCCAGATCCATCTGCTGCTGGCACACTATCAAGGAGCCCGCTATGAAGAGGCCGAAACACTGGCCAGCAGCCTCACGCGCGCCTTTCCGCTGTACGACCTAGGCTGGAAAGTGCTGGTGGCGGCGCTGCGGATGCAGGGGCGGATCGCCGAAGCAGAGCAGACCCAGCAACAGCGCTGGATCAGTCACGCCGGCCGACGCAAGAACGTGCGGCGGGCGCAGGAGTCATTGCATCAGTAACGCTTGCCGGCGTGTCGACCGACTCAAGAACAATCACTTTGTCAAACTCTCCGCGCCAAGCCGCGGCTACCGCTCATGTCTAACGATCAAGCAAGGACAAATTTATGAACAGCATGACGCTTGCAGCCTGGGAGACGCGGATCACCGACCTGTGGATCGCGATAGACGACTACGACGCGGACGACTTCGTCGCCCACATCGATGACTTGGTCGCCGAGCTGCCGCCCGGAAGCGCGATCGGGCTGTTTGAACGTGGCGCAGCGCAAGACTCCACCGGTCACCCGGATCGGGCGGTCGCGCTATACCGGGCCGCACTCGATGCCGGCTTGACCGGCCAGCGTCGCCGGCGGGCCACGATTCAGATGGCCAGCTCGCTGCGCAACCTCGGCAACGCCGCGGACGCGGTCACCCTGTTGAGCGCTGAACTCCACACCACCAGCGACGACCTGGACAGCGCCGTGCGGGCCTTCCTGGCACTCGCGCTGGTCGATCTGGGGCGCGAACGGGAAGCCGTCTCCATCAGCCTCACCGCCCTCGCGCACTACCTGCCTCGATACAATCGATCCCTCGCCCGCTACGCTCACCAGCTCACAGCCGCAGCCCCGTCGCAGTTTCCGTAGTCCGTTGCAGCCGTCACAGCGCGGTTTTCAATTGTTTTGGCCAACGATGGAAAATCCCGGCCTTGCTGTATTTGGGTAAAAATCCGTACTCCAAAAATAGCGTTGACTATCAGGCGGCCGGCAATTTGCTGCAGAAAATTCGGCCTTGCGTCACCCTGTCCGGCTCGGTCGGTTATATCCATGATATGGCGCGTGAGTTCCTTTGCATGGCGCTCGGCTGCTCTGGCGACAGCAACATCGCACGTCAGCACGATCGACGCCAACAACGGCAACCAGATCGAAACGCTGATTCCCGCGACCGGTGCGATGCTGTTTTCGACACGCTGGCGTTTCCAAGCGATGCCACGCATCCGAGCAACGCGCTGCTTTTCGTGAATTACATCATGCGCCCCGCAGTTCGCACACGCTAAAAGCCAGGCACGCGGATTCATGGGCGAATCAAAATAATTAACAAATCATTTGATTAAGTCATTCGACCGACTTATTATGCAGCTTACCTTTAGGAACTAAATCAAGCAGACACAGACAGCAGCATTGGAACGGCAATGACCACATGTCCCAAATTAGAAAAACGCGCGCACATCAAAGGTCTGATTATTCAAGGTACGGTGAGCGCCTTGCTGGAGTCCGGGTTAAGCGCGGTGACCATGAAAAAGATTGCAGCGAAAGCTGGTGTCAACACCGCCACCCTGCACTATTACTTCGCGGATAAGAACGCGCTGTTAACCGCCGCGGTGCAACTGATCGTTTCTCAAATCAGTCGCGAATTGAGCGCCAATTTAGGGCAACAACCGGATATCAGAAAATGCATCGAGATGGTGATTTGCAATTCCTGGCAAGTCATGGCGAGGACACGAGATATCCAGCTGCTCCAGTATGAACTGCTGCTATACACCTTGCGCAACGTCGAAACGCAATCAATCGCGAAATTTCAGTACGACGGCTACCGCAAGCTTTACGAAGACCTGTTCCGCCACGCGCTTGCCGACATCAGCCCGCCGGGAGCAATTGATCTGGCTGATCTCGCACGGTTCGTAGTCGCAGGGATGGACGGCCTGATCCTGCAGTATCTGGTCGACCCGGATGCCGAAAAATCATTGCGATCGCACCGGCAGTTGATCTGCGCAGCGCAAGCACTGCTTGATGTGCCGGCGAGCCAACTCTGTTGAGCGCTGACCGCTCGTAATGAACTAGTCAGGAGCCAGGCATGAATGGTGTCACATGAAAACCCCGATCCTTTCCGACTATTTGCTGCAACATTTCGACAAGCAGTCGCCCGGGCCCAGCAATCAGCAACTGTATCGATTGCTGCGAAAAGCGATTCTCGATCGGGTCTTGCAGGTGGATGCCAGGCTGCCGTCGAGTCGCGATCTGGCCAGGGAGTTGGCGACTTGCCGCAATACGGTGTTGTATGCGTATGACCAATTGCGCGCCGAGGGTTATATCGAAGGGCGCTCCGGAAGCGGGACCTTCGTCACCGATACCGCACCGCAAGAAGGTGCGCTGAATCAGACGCCGATGTCGCACGCACCTCTTGGCGCTCAGGTTGCGCCTATCCTGTCGCGACGCGGGCAGGAGTTGGTCGCACATGCCGGTGCAGCCGCGCAGCAATGGGGGCCCTTTGTCCCCGGCGTTCCTGATGTCGTTCAATTTCCTCATCAGACCTGGAGCCGGATACAAAAAAAAGTGTGGCGCAGGCCATCGCCTGATTCACTGACGTATGCGCAAGGGGGCGGATATCTGCCCTTGCGCGTGGCGTTGGCGGATTATTTGAAAGTGGCCCGCTGCATCGATTGCAGCCCCGAACAAGTGGTGATCACCACCGGCATACACCAGTCAATCGACTTGTGTATGCGCTTGTTAAGCGATCCGGGCGATCTGGCCTGGGTTGAGGATCCCTGCTACTGGGGCACGCGCAATCTGCTGCGCGCCTCAGGGTTGAATATCCGCCCAGTGCCGGTTGATGCGGAAGGGATGTGCCCTGGCCCAGCCGATTTCGCCGCCGTGCCGCGCTTTATTTTCTTGACGCCATCGCACCAATATCCGCTCGGGATGGTAATGAGCCTGGCACGGCGCCGGCTGTTGCTGGAGTATGCATCACGCAATGACTGCTGGATTATCGAAGACGATTACGATAGCGAGTTTCGCTACAATGGTCGACCGCTCGCGCCATTGCAAGGTCTGGATAGCGCAGAGCGCGTGATTTACCTGGGCACGTTTAGCAAAACGCTTTATCCCGGCTTGCGCGTCGGTTACCTGGTATTACCCCGGGCGTTGGTTCGCTCGTTCGTGACTGGCGTGAACGAGTTACACCGCGCCGGTACCATACAAACGCAAGCGACCTTGGCAGAGTTCATCACTGAAGGGTTCTTTACCTCCCATATCCGGCGCATGAGGACCACCTATGCGCGGCGTTTAGGATTACTTCAACAATTAATCAATAAACGATTCGACCCGTCAGTCGTCCAAACCATCGGTAGCGATGCCGGATTGCACCTTGTGCTGCAATTGCCCGACTATTGCAATGACCAGGAACTTGCCGCCAAAGCGACTCACGCCGGCGTCGCCGTTCGCCCTTTATCACTGTATTACCACGATGCCACACGGTCCGCGCAGGGCCTGCTGCTGGGCTATGCCTGCGTACATGAATCGCAGATTGCCCCCGCATTTGAGGTGTTGGCGCGGCACATCGAACATGAACTGTGGAATAAGCCTGCACCCCTGAGTAGGAATGATGCCGAATATCGCGCTAGCCGCAACAAAGCGGTCCTATGAAAAAAATTGAAATGGCCCTGTTGGGTCGAATCGAAACCCGTCACCATGCGACCAACGTAAAGTAACTATGCACACGAGCAGGTGCAATCCAATCCAATCCATATATTGCCCGCAACACCAATTTTGACAAAAGGACGGTACGACAATGCGCGCTACTTCTTCCCACCGCCACAATTTTTCTGCAACAGCAGCGTCGGCTCGCACTGGTCTGATGAACGGCTTTACGCTGCTGGAACTGCTGGTCGTGATCGTCATCATCGGGCTGCTCGCCGCCTATGTGGGCCCGAAATATTTTGCCCAATTGGGTAAATCGGAAGTGACGGTCGCCAAAGCTCAAATAGAAGCGTTTGGAAAAGCACTCGATACCTACCGCCTCGACGTCGGTCGTTACCCCAGCACTGAAGAAGGTTTGAGCGGACTACTCGTCAAGCCCGCCGCTGCACAGAAATGGAATGGCCCCTATTTAAAGAAAGACATTCCGCAAGATCCGTGGGGCAATCCGTACATCTATAAGTCGCCCGGCAGCAAGTCCGACTTCGACCTGCTCTCCTATGGCAAGGACGGTCAACCCGGCGGGACCGCCGAAAACACCGATATTACGAATTAGCCGCTGTTGCAACATTTTGCAACAGCGTCTTAATCATTAAGTACCCTGACCCTGCGCCGATAGGAAATCGATTCATGCAGTACGAAATTCGTGCCCTGAGCGCCGATCATCTGATGATGCACCTGACCATCGATGCCTACGATGAAGCCGACGCACGTAGCCAGATCGAAGCGCGTGGACTATTTGCGGCCGCCGTTACGCCTACCCGACGGCCGTTGTTCGGCACATTCGGTGCGAAAACGGGTGGCGCAGCTCGCTTGTCGCTGGTGCTATTCAGCCAGGAGCTGCTGGCATTGCTGAATGCGGGGCTAAGCATCGTCGAATGCCTGGAAGCGCTGCTGGAAAAAGAAGGCAGTGCCGCACTCTGCACCGTACTGACACGCCTGTTGAGCGGGCTGCGCGACGGCAAACGCTTCTCCAGCGTATTGGCGGAACAGGCCGATCTGTTTCCCCCGCTGTATGTAGGAATCGTCAGGGCAGCCGAAGGCACCAGCGATTTACCCCAGTCGCTGACGCGCTTTATCGACTACCAACAGCGCATCGACAGCGTGCGCAGCAAAATCATCAGTGCCGCGATCTATCCATTGATCTTGTTGATCGTCGGCGGCGGCGTCAGCCTATTCCTGATCGCTTATGTGGTGCCGCGTTTTTCCGAGGTCTATCGAGGCGCCGGACGCGAGATGCCATGGCTGTCGCAACTGCTGTTAAATTGGGGGCAATTTGCAGCGGCACATACCACGCTTTTATTGTCTGCCATCGGCATCGGCCTATCCTTGCTAGCGGTCACGCTGCGTCATTTTTTCGCGCATGGCGGCGTGGTCACGCTGCTGGCAAAAATCCCCGGGGTCGGCGAACGCACCCGCATTTATGAACTGTCACGTCTGTACCTGACCCTGGGCATGTTGCTGGAAGGTGGCATTCCAATTGTCGCGGCCATGGAAACTGCGATCGGTATCGTGTCTTCGGGCATCAAGACCGGCTTGCAGGCAGCCAGCGCATCAATTCAATCCGGCGCGCCATTGTCAAGCGCGTTTGAATGCAACGGATTGACCACACCGATCTCGCTGCGCATGTTGCGCGTCGGCGAACGCTCCGGCGAATTGGGAAAAATGCTGACACAGTCGGCGGCGTTCTATGACGGCGAACTCAGCCGCTGGATCGACCGTTTCACCCGCACGTTCGAGCCTTTGCTGATGGCGGCAATCGGGTTGGTGGTCGGTACCATCGTGGTATTGCTGTATATGCCGATCTTCGATTTGGCCGGGAGCCTGTCATGAATGCGGTCGTGCAATTCACCCTGCCTCCTACGCTTGATGCCGGCATGCTGCAACAAGCGTGCGCGCTAGCGCAGCAATCGAAACGCTCGGTGATGACAGAATTGGAAGCGCTGACCAGCATCGACCCGCGTCAAGTGGTGCAGGCAGTCGCTGATTTATTTGCGTTGCCGGTAGCAGAAACTGCGGCCATGATGAGCCTGACACCCGCATTCGACATATTGCCCTTGTCTAAAGCGATGCAAACGCACTGCGTATTACTCGCCGCAGCCGATGGTCAATTGATCGGCGTGATCGCCGACCCGTTTGATATCGATTTGCAAACCTGGCTCGATACCCAAGCAAAGCAGCCTGTTAGCTATCGGCTGGCGCTGCAAGCCGACATTCACGCTTACTTAAGCAAGCAGGAAGAATCGGTACGCGCAGTAGACAATCTGGTGGCGACCGCGGGCAACGCAAAAAGAGAGGGAAAAACCGCGACGGTGCTATCTTTTTCTTCGGTTAGCGAAGCCGCAAGCCCACCAGTCAAGCTAGTCAATTCAACCTTATACGATGCGTTGAAAGCGGGCGCATCGGACATACACTTGGAAAGCACTGGCGGCGGCTTAGCAGTTAAATATCGGGTGGATGGCGTACTGGACCACGCGGCCTCACTGAACGGCATAGAAGAAGCGGAACAGGTGATATCGCGGCTCAAGGTTTTGGCTGAACTCGACATCGCTGAACGGCGGGTTCCACAAGACGGTAGCTTCCGGGTAGAAGCCGCTGGCCGGGAAATCGATCTGCGGGTATCGATCATGCCCAGCATACACGGCGAAGATGCGGTGATCCGGGTCCTCGACAAACGCGCAATGATCGAAGCCTATGGCGCACTCACGCTGGAGGCGCTCGGCTTCGATGCGCCCTCGCTATCGACACTACGCATGCTGGCGGAAGAACCATACGGCATGCTTCTGGTGACCGGCCCGACCGGTTCCGGCAAGACCACCACGCTGTATGCCGCGCTGACCGAAATCCATAATGGCCGCGACAAAATCATCACAATTGAAGACCCGGTTGAATACCAATTGCCCGGCATACTGCAAATTCCGGTCAATGAAAAAAAGGGCCTGACTTTCGCCAAAGGCTTGCGCTCTATTCTGCGGCATGACCCCGACAAGATCATGGTGGGCGAAATCCGCGACAAGGAAACAGCGGAGATGGCGGTACAGTCAGCGTTGACCGGGCACTTGGTGCTGACCACAGTGCACGCCAATAATGTATTCGACGTATTCGGTCGCTTCACCCATATGGGCATCGATCCCTACGCATTCGTATCGGCCTTGAACGGCATCTGGGCTCAACGTCTGATCCGTCTGACTTGCCCGCACTGCGCGACATCTTGCCGGCCTGACGATCACGAATTGACCCGCGTCAATTTGACGCGGGCCGATGTCGCCGATTACCAATTCAAGCAAGGCAAAGGCTGCGGCGACTGCCGCGGCACCGGTTACAAGGGACGCAAAGCCATCGCAGAGATTTTGACCTTGAACGATGAAATCCGCGAACTGATCATCGAGAAGCGCCCGATTCGTCACATCAAGGAAGCGGCCCGCCTGAACGGCACGCGCAGCCTGCGGGAAGCCGCACTGGCACTGGTCAAGCAAGGCGACACTACCTTGGGCGAAATTAAACGGGTGACCCTTCATGCGTAATGGCGTTGGCTTCGGGAAAACCCTGCGCATCGGCGTCTCACGTACCAGCCTGACGCTGTTGCAGAGCAGTGGCTGGCTGCGTCGGCGCGACTCGGTCGTGTCCGATCTGCAGCTAACGACGGAAGAAACCGCCTCATCTGACCAGATCGCAGCGCACCTCGACGCGATGCTGACCGACGGCAAATGCCGCGATCAAGCTGTCACGGTCATCTTGGCCGACGATTTGGTGCGCTACTTCATGGTCACACCACCGCGCAACGTGAAGCGCCTGCAAGATTGCCGTAGCGCGGCGGCAATGCGTTTTCAATCCTTGTACGGCGAACCCGCCGTCGACTGGCAAATGGAGGCCGACTGGGCTTTGCAAAAGCCATTTTTAAGTTGCGCACTTCCGCATTCGCTGCTGTCAGTCCTGCAACAGGCCGCCGACAAACACCAGCTCAAGCTGATTGCGGTGTTACCGCAATTCGTCGCCGCCTGGAACCAGTGGCGTTCCGTGATCAAACCGGATGCCTGGTTCGGTGTTGCGCACGCCGACAGTTTGACCGTGGCGGCAATCGACCGGCAAGGCTTACGCGCGGTGCGCACCACAGCCCTGGCAAGCGAGCATAGGCAAGATGAACACTGGCTGCCAGCGCACGTCAAGCGCGAAGCCTTGCGCTTGAATTTAGCGCAACCAAGCCGGATTCAACTATGCGGGGTTCTAGCGGCCCACTGGAGCGCACACACTGCCAGCTCGCCACCTTGTGAACGCTTGGATTTGCACACTGTTGCGCCCCATCCGGCGCACTCCGCCGGCGTCGCGTTAACGCGAACCGGGATCAGAACATGAAGCCGATTCGCCGCGCTGCTCCCAGTGTCATTGGTATCGATTTTGCACCCGCGTCGATCCGGCGCTCGATTGCCCGCACCGGCCTTTGGGCCTGGCTAATTGGCACGGCCGGGCTGCTGTTGTGTGTCGGCGCCGCGATGATCGCAAGCGAACTGATGCAGCAACGCAGCGCGCTTAAAAGCGAGCTGCGACAGACACAAACGGCGCTGGCAGCGCGTGCGCTGCGCCAACCGGCAGCGACGCAATTGGCGACGCAATTGGCAACATCGGTGGCGCAGGCGCTTGCAGTCAACGGCGCGATCGCACAGCTTAACTTGCCCTGGCGCGATGTATTCGAATCGATAGAGAGTGCAACGCCAGCCACGATCGCCTTGCTGGCGCTGGAACCGGATGCAAAGAAACAGCTGGTAAAGGGATGGGCCGAGGCAAAAACCAGCGATGCGATGATTGCCTATATCGAGCAGTTGAAAAAGCAGGATTTTTTCGCCGGCGTGCTCCTGACTAAACACGAAATCAACGAACAAGATGCAAACAAACCGCTGCGGTTTCAGTTTGAAGCGCAATGGGTAGGTACGACACCATGAATGCACCCAATTTGAGTTTGCTTGTGCTGCAGGCGCGACTGGCACTGGTTCGATTTGGCTGGACGAATTGCGTCGCGTGCATCGTTGGTGGCATCGGCGTTGCTGCATGGCTGTGGGGACTACCGTATTTGCGCGCACAAACAGCGATTCAGCAGCGAACTCTGGATCAGGTACGGCAAGCATTGCGATCGGCCGACCCCGCGCCTGCTCCTGCGCCGCGGCCATTGGCAGAAGAACGTCTGGCGGACTTCTACGATAAGCTCGGCGATCAGCGTTACGCCGAGCAACAAGTCCGGACACTGTTTGCGATCGCTGGCAAGACGCAATTGTCGCTTAACCAGGCGGAATACAAGTCCGCTTTCGACAAGAATGGCCAATATCACACCTATCAAATTGCATTGCCGGTACGAGGATCGTATGACGCGATCCGCCAGTTTTGCGAGAAAACCCTGTTGGCGATTCCATTTGCGGCGCTGGATGAAGTCAGTTTCAAACGCGACGCAATTTCCAGCCACACACTCGAAGCGAAATTGCGCTTCACCTTGTATTTAAGCACCGACAATCCTGCGCTGCCGCGCCGCATGGCGGCCATTGCCGCCGGGGATGAGTGATGACCCGACGCCATCTTCTTTTAGCCGCTGCGGTACTGATAGCCGCATGGCTGGCATTTTTCGGCGATAAAACGCCGGCCGGCGACATTGCAGAACCGGTGACGCGTCGAGCAGCCGCCGCGGCTGCAGCGGCTGCAGCAACTGCTGCCCACGCGGTCGCCGGCACTGATATCGGCAGCAGTAACAATCCCCGCCCCGGCGCAACCGGGGCCGCTCCTGTGATCTTGGCGCTGCAAGCACGCGATAGCCTGATAGGCGGCGCGCGCCACGTCGATCAAGCCCATGCCTTATTCGGCGATCAAAGCTGGATGCCGCCACCGCAGCGCCAGTCCCAGTTACTTAAACCCTTAGCGCCGAGCGCACCTGCACTGCCCTTCAGCTATCTCGGCAAAAAGATCGAAGACGGCAAATGGGAAGTCTATATCGCGCGCGGCGAGCAAACATTTATCGTGTCGGCAGGCAGCGTGGTCGACGGTAGCTACCGCGTCGATGCGATCACACCGCCCACGCTTTTCCTCACCTTCTTACCATTGAATCAGGTACAAATGCTTACCATCGGAGAGGCCAATTGATGCCCAGTCGTTCCACCCGCATATTCTCTCCGCTGCAGCGTTGGCGTCGTAGGCTGGCACAAGCCTCGCTGACGACCTTGATCGGCATTCTGGCGGGTATTGCACTAGCAGGCTGTGCGGCACAAGCAGCATACCGTGACGGCAAAGCCTTGGTGACGCGCGGCAAGGTCGAAGAAGGCTTGGCTAAATTTCAAGAAGCGATGCAGCAAGAGCCACGCGATGCCGAGTACAAAGCGGCTTATCTGCAGACGCGGGAGCGGGCCGTGGCGACTTATGTGGAACAGGGCGACCGCCTGCTTGCTGCCGGCAAATGGGCGGAGGCAGAAAAATTTTATCAACGGGCGCTCGCGATCGACCCGGCCGGCGAGCGCGCCCGGACCGGGCTGCATGCGCTGGATGCGGATCAGCGTCATGCCAAATTGTTTACGGAAGCGGCCCTCGCCTGGGAGAAAAAGGATGCCGACGGCGCACAGTTAACACTGCGCAGCATTCTGGCCGAAAATCCTGGCCATGCCAATGCCCTGGCGCTGAAACGCAGCATCTTGGAAAAAACGAGAAAAGCACCAGCCGAATCCGCTCTGGACGCGGCCTACAAAAAACATATCACGATTGAATTCAAAGACGTGGCGTTGAAACAGTTATTCGAAGTAGTCTCCCGTACCTCGGGCTTGAATTTCTTGTTCGATAAAGAGGTGAACACCGATCAAAAGACCTCGATCTTTTTAAAGGACAGCACCATCGCATCGGCCGTGCACTATGCGCTGATGACCAACCAACTGGAACAGCAGGTACTTGATGGCAACACCATTCTTATTTATCCCAATACGGCCGCGAAATTAAAGGACTATCAGGAGCTGGTCGTCAAAAGCTTTTTCCTGGCCAATGCAGATGCCAAGGCGGTCGCCGCCAGCCTGAAAACGATCGTCAAGTCGCGTGACGTGGTGGTCGATGAAAAGCTCAACATGGTGATTGTGCGCGACAGCCCGGATGCGATCCGGCTGGCAGAAAAGCTGGTTGCGCTGCACGACGTGCCGGAACCGGAGGTGATGCTGGAAGTCGAAATTCTTGAAGTCAAACGTACGCGGCTGCTGGAGCTTGGCATCGAGTGGCCCGACACATTGAGCCTGAGCCCGCTTCCCGCTATGGTTGCCAGTGCACTCACTGCGCCTTCCTCTACCACTGGCAGTTCGACGACAACCGGTGGCACGCTCACGCTGCGCGACCTGCGTTTCAACCTGAACAGCGGAACAATAGCGGCAAGCCTCTCCCCGGTTACGGTGCATGCGCGCAAGCAGGATAGCGACGCCAATATCCTCGCCAATCCACGGATACGCGCACGCAATCATGAGAAAGCAAAAATCCTGATCGGTGAAAGAGTGCCCAACATTACCACCACCGCCACCGCGACCGGCTTCGTATCGGAATCAATCAATTACGTCGACGTCGGTTTGAAACTCGACGTCGAACCGTCGGTCTATCTCGACAATGATGTCGCAATCAAGATATCGCTCGAAGTCAGCAACATCGTCAGTCAATTGCAAACCAAATCCGGTTCCATCGCCTATCAAATCGGCACCCGCACCGCGAGTACCGTGTTGCGCTTGAGAGACGGCGAAAATCAGGTCTTGGCCGGATTGATCAACGACGAAGACAGGCGTGGCGCCAACAAACTCCCCTTCATCGGCGAGATTCCGGTCATCGGGCGGCTGTTCGGCAGCAGCTCGGACGACAATCAAAAAACGGAAATTGTGTTGTCGATTACTCCGCGCATTATCCGCAATATTCAGCGCCCGGAAGCCGCCATGGCGGAATTCAAAGCAGGGACCGACAGCAGCTTACGTAGCCGCCCGGAGACGATTTCCAGTGCCGCGTTCGGTACACCGCCTGCCGCATCGCAGGCGCCGACTTCCGTGACACCGGCTGCATCACCGCAGCAGTCACCTACGCCTCCCCCGGCTAGCGCCATACGATTCAAGGGTGCGCGCTCGGCGGCCAATACGCCCGCCGCCAATAGCGCCGGCGCCGGTGAGCCGGCGGATGGTGTTGCCGCTCCGGGCAGTATGGAAACAAGAGTCGGCAATCCTTAAAACTGCAGCTATGACGCTATCGACACCAAAAACGCAATATTCAATCAAACCGTCATGCATTAGTGTGGTGCATCGCGGCTTTACCTTGATTGAATTGCTGGTGACCCTTGCCATCCTGGGGGTGCTGGCGTGCACCGCGCTTCCGGTTGCGCAAATCGCGATTCAACGTAATCAGGAGCAGGAATTGCGGCGCGCTCTCAGGGAAATCCGACGCGGCATAGACGCTTACAAGCGCGCCAGCGATGAAGGCCGCATCCCTAATCCAAGCGGCTGGTCCGGCTACCCGAAGAACCTTGAGGTCCTGGTCGAAGGCTTGCCCGACCAGCGCGACCCAAAGCGCAATAAGATTTATTTCCTGCGACGGATTCCACGCGATCCATTGAATCCCGATGTCAGCGATTCGGAAGCCGCTTCCTGGGGCAAGCGTAGTTATGCCAGCGACGCATCCGATCCGCAGGAAGGTGACGATGTCTATGACGTCTATTCCAGCTCACCGAAGATTGGATTGAACGGCGTGCCGTACCGCAAATGGTAAATACGGGACACCTAAACGCGCCGACCGACTTTCAT
The DNA here is from genome assembly GCF_042646465.1 of Pseudundibacterium arcticum. NCBI lineage: Bacteria > Pseudomonadati > Pseudomonadota > Betaproteobacteria > Burkholderiales > Oxalobacteraceae > Pseudundibacterium > Pseudundibacterium arcticum. Next base: position 2,155 of record NZ_JBHRTP010000069.1, on the reverse strand, counting down.
CCAGCACGGCGGATACGCCGGATACAACGCCGGCCGGATAGCGCGACAGCGGGCTTTACCTTGATCGAGCTGCTGGTGGTATTGGCGATTGTTTCTCTGTTACTGACGCTGGCGGTCCCGCGTTATTTTCAGAGCATCGATACCGCGAAGGAAATTATCCTGGCCGAGAATCTGCGTACCACGCGCGAGACGATAGACAAGTTCTACGGCGATACCGGACGCTATCCCGAGTCGCTTGATGAGCTGGTAGAAAAAAAGTATTTGCGGGCACTGCCGCTTGACCCCGTAACGGACAGCGCAGCGACCTGGATCATAGTTGCGCCGGATCCGACTGCCAAGGGAAGCATTTACGATATTAGGAGCGGTGCAGAAGGAAAGGCGAGAAATGGCAAGCCGTATACTGAGCTTTGAAGGCGTGAGCTTTGAAGGCGTGAACTTTGAACCCGCAAACTTTGAACCCGCGAACTGTGACCGCGCGAAACACTACACCAAAGGCTTCACCTATATAGGATTACTCATTTTCATCGCAATCATCGGTGTCGCTTCCGCCGCCACGCTGCGACTGGGTTCGGTATTGCTGCGACGTGCCGCTGAGGAAGAGTTACTCGACATTGGTGAAGAGTTTCGGCAAGCGTTAATCAGCTATGCCAATGCGAGCCCGGTTGGACCACCCGGAGCGCCGCGCTCACTACAAGACTTGCTGAAAGACCCACGCTATCCAAGACCGGTGCGCCATTTGCGTAAGCTGTATGCAGATCCAATTACCGGTCGTACAGAATGGGGAACACTTGAAGCAGTAGACGGCAACGGCATCGTTGGCGTCTACAGTTTGTCGGACGCCAAGCCGATTAAAATTGAAAACTTCGATCCGATGTTTCAGGATTTTGCAGGAAAAACATCCTATCGAGACTGGCTGTTTTCAAGCACACCGCAATTATATCGACGCCCAAATCCATAAACCCGCGCGCATCGGTAGCCTGGCGCAGCGCAAGATGCTGGGTACGAAGACCGCTCAGCCGAGTGCTCGGCAGGTCAGCAGGCCGCGCATCTTTATCATTTCTGGCAAGTGTTCTCGGCTTTCATCGCCAGGGTAGCGCCCTCGCCCGCGATTTCTGCGCATCTCCTCAGCGCGGCACTGCACCAATCCGGCGCGCCAAGCCACCAAGGAGCATCTCCAAGCCCAGCTCGAATCCGCAGTCGTCAAGCGTACTCGATTCCGGGCCTGCCGAAGATACGCTCGCCTCGAGGGCATCGGCGAGATCCGGGTAGTTCGGACGGTAGTGGGCCGGAGAGCGATCGAAGCCGGTGGTGAAGGTCTCCAAGGCAGAACCCAGGACCAGGTAGTCGAGCGCCGCGGCGGTCGCTGCCGCCTCCGCAACGGAGCAACCGGCGCGGCGCAAGGCCGCCAACAGGGCGTCGTAGCCCGCCAGCGCATCGGTGCTCGCGACGGGTCCACGGGCCACGATCGCGATGATGTTGGGATGGCGCCGGTAGACCGCTCGGTAGTCGCGCGCGTAGTCGGCGACGCCGCGCTGCCAGTCTGGACTAAGCAGCGGACTCAAGTCGATCTCCCGGTTGATCAGTTCCGAGACCGCATCGATCAGATCGTCCTTGGACGAAATGTGGTTGTACAGCGATGCCCCACGCACCCCAAATCGATCAGCCAGCGCACGCATGGTCAGCGCCGGAGCGCCAGCCTCGTCGATGATATCCAGTGCTGCCTGCGCAATAGTGGCGCGGCTCAGGAGTGTTTTGGCAGGTCGGCCCATGGCTCCTTCATCTTCTTTCTTGCTGAAATGATTGTTCGGTCACCCGCTCGTTGCACGCGGGCCGGTGGTGAATATCCATACCGTCCCTTGGTCCCATACCGCGGCCTTGTTAATCGCACGTAACCTTATCCGATCGCCGTCGTTGACACAACGAAATGAATGGTTTATTGTACAAACTAACTAAGTTAGTTAGTTAGTTTATTGGATCATGATAGATCACACCGATGTCGAATTGCCCGACCGCTTGATCCTTAGCTTAGCCAACGCATGTTTTTCAATTAAATAAATAATAATATTTAAGGAGACATCAGTAGTGTCCCAACGTTCGTCATAGGAGAGTGAGCTGAATTTGCTCACTTCGCACATCATATTTTTCGATGGGTGGT